>BNTV01000003.1 GCA_025996865.1 Bacteroidia bacterium | reverse complement strand
ACGAACCATTGAAACGGGGAGCCGGCAGTCAAAAACAGTCGAAAGTGGTGGTCATGACCGAAAGCGAGTTTGTAGATAATCCGCGCAAAGGGAAAAAGCCCAAACGTGTAAATCACATCAAAATGCAGATTATCAATGACATGAAGGCTGATACGGTGGCTGATATTGTCAAAGAACAAGTGGATTCTCAGGCGGAAT
Organism: Bacteroidia bacterium; assembly: GCA_025996865.1. GTDB lineage: Bacteria > Bacteroidota > Bacteroidia > Bacteroidales > Azobacteroidaceae > Azobacteroides. Next base: position 90,360 of record BNTV01000003.1, on the reverse strand, counting down.
TAACCACAGATGATTCAACAAGCTATAAAAAGTTGGGAGAACATGTCAAGTCGCACGATGCGCAGGTGGTAAAACCTGACGATCTGCCAAAGATACTTCCATGGGTGCATATTGCCATTGGCAACGTCAAACGCTTGCTTTTAGACACACACCATCAACTTAAAAAAGAGTATTTACAATATTATCTCAATGAGTTCTGTTATAAGTTCAACCGCCGATATTTCGGAGAAAAACTTTTCGACCGATTAGTTACGGTAGCCGTCTGTTACCCTACGGATTTCAAATCGAAAATTTACAATAGGACGTTATGCGGATAATCATTAACTCTTTAAATATCACTCTGAACTTGACCTGTCCAAAACCCATCGTCTCCTTCATTTGCAGGAAACTGTCCATACAAGGAGCGAAAACGCTCTTAAACACATACTTATTCATAGAAGACGCCTCCTTTCTGCTCATAAAATTCAGGGTTGACAACCGGTGCATCAAGGGTGCATTTCAACAGGTTGCCAAGGTCAATGCGGAGATATTCCATTGTGATTTGAGTCTTTTCATGTCCCAACGTTTCAGATATTACAGGCAATGATACGCCATTTCTCAACAGTTGGCTTGCCAAAGAATGGCGCATGGAGTGAGGGCCGAACTTTCTTTTGTTTATATTTACGCCGGAGTCTTTCATAATCCGGCTTTTGGACTTCAACGACAAGCCTGCAATAAAATAACTCAACATGCGGCGATGTTCCTGAACGGTCTGCTCACAACGTCTTGCTGAGTTCATCTCCTGCAAGAATAAATTCGCTGTATCCCCAATTTCACCGGGAAGCGGATAGCTTGCCAACGGAACTATTCTTTTGCTGATTGTTTCACATTCAAGGTACTCTGTAAGAATGTGTATGTTGTGAGTTCTACATCGGATGGTCGATGGCGCTTGATGATTTGTGGCAATACGCAGGTATTGTTCGCCTGTATCCTTGTTGTATGCGGACAGGCCATGTTCATCCATATACTGCTTTATGCCTTGCTGCCACTTTTGCAGATGCAGTTCAATACAGGCTTTTGAGTAGCCAAGTTTTCTCAAGTGCTCCTCGCACTGATTGATGAGAACATCAATGTTTTTGTTTTTTGTCTCCATTTTTTACTTTGTTTAGTGGGCGAACCGTTTCGCTCCGTGAACAAAGTAACTAATATTATCTGATAATTATTATCAAAAGTAGGGCTGGATATCAGTAATATAGGGAATAATGAGATAGTGGCTTGGGATAATATTTTACTTTGGATAAGAAAATCTGTCTATGCCCTTGGCCAACCGTAAATTAGTCCCGCCTATGAAAACAATTTTTCTGATAAACGGCGTGCTTGACAAATAGTCCAGAATCATCAACTGGATGTACTCTTTCAGCATGTATTTGCGATGCGCCGGATTGTCCCGTATCTGCGCAATGCATCGTATGTGCTTTCGTTCCCCGAAACGGTTGAGAAATAGGGTATTACATACACCATTACGAAGTACGATGCCGACCTTTCGTTTAACACAGGCGGGGCTGACAAAATAGCGAATTGTACAGTCAATGTTCCCTGCGCAAGTTTGTACCAAAATTCCTATTGGAGAAATGTTTTTACAAACTTCAATCAAACAGCCACCTGTCCCGCCACTTTAACCGTACTTTCGAGCGATGTGGCGAAAGGACACGCAATCAGTCTTGGCAATAGCGTCAGTGCAGTTCGCCGCCTGCACAAGTGCGGGCATTGAAAGCGCACAGGCAAATGCGCCGTTAAAAGTTTTCCCCAATCCGACAAACAATATTGTGAATGTTGAGTTGGAACGCGCGGCAGTCGGTACGTTGGCGTTGTTTGATTTGAATGGAAATTTTAATCGCTCTTTGACATATTGGTTTACATCAAAAGGAGCAACTTCATACCGGAGCGGAAAAAAATGTGAGCATGCAAAATATCCTTGTCAGGGAGTTTATCTTTAAGAACTGCAACTATTGGAACAAAAAAGCCATTATGGAAAGGTTGAAGGCAAAGGTTACCGTTTTTTCCAAATAAATGAAATTTAAAAATATCTAAAACTAATTCTTCTATGCAACGTTTTTCCATTTTTATCATTTAATAGTAAAATAGTTTATTGTTTAATGTTAAAAATTCAGTTAAGTATTATGAGAAGTTTTATCAAGTTTTTTATTCTGTTTTTTATCGTTCTCGACTTTACAAGTTGTATGAATGATGATAATAAAGACCCGTATTATTATTTTTATGATGAACCGGCTATCGTCGAGTTATTAGGTGACAGTGTGATTGTGAGGACTGCTTATGGGAAATTTTGTGTGCCTTCCTTAAAAAATGAAGCTGTGAAAACGAACGATATTTTATGGTCTTCTTTTATTGTTGAAAAGAATGATGAAAATAAAGTTCAAATGCCCGGTAATCAGTCTTATTATAAGGCAACCGGATTCAGATATGATAAGGTTGACAGCGCAAAAGTGAAGATACCGGCCAATGAGAATGAATTTCAATCTTACTTAGCCGATGATTACAAGGAAAAGATCAACCGCGCCGTATTGTACAAAACATACGTTGATAGCCTGTTATTTTTCGGATTTGAACATAGTTCGTCCTCTGCAAACTTCGACTACGAATTGTTTTTGAATCCGCAGATAGAAAGTTCCAACGGTCATCCGACACTTTACATTCGGGCAAGATTGGCACAACAACCGAAAGTTTATCATGATAAGACTATTTTTGCTTTCGACATGATTGACTTTCTGGATTATTACAAAAAAACTTTCCCCGGAAAAAATATCGTACAGTTTAATCTCAAATATTACATTGAGACAAAAGACGGTAAAGATGTTTATCGTGAATTTTTAAGCAACCCGTTATCCTGGCAGCTCAAATAACATCGATAATCCCCGGAGACCCTAAAAATAATGCGTAATGTTTAAACAAGTCAATCTTTTCTACTACCTTTATGAGAATTTTCAAACAGAGTTATGAAATTTAATCATCGGGGAAATATAGACGAACAGGAGTTGATATCCGGATGTATCCGTGGAGATAATGCAATAAGGCATTATCTTTATGAACAATATGCCCAGCAAATGTTGGGCATTTGTTATCGTTATACCGGCAACAGAGAGGTTTCGGAAGACCTTTTGCATGACGGATTTATCCGGGTATTCGAATCCATTCGCGTATTTCAATACCGGGGCAACGGATCATTGAAGGCTTGGATAAGCAAAATCTTTGCCAATGTTTCGCTGGAATATTTAAGGGCGAACGCTCAAAAGGCAACCGTTTCCTTAGAAGAATGGAAAGAGCCGGAATCAATTCAAGATGAAGAACTTGAATCTATTCCGGAAGATGTTTTGATGCGTTTTATTACCGAACTTCCTACCGGTTATCGTACCGTGCTTAACCTTTATGTTTTCGAGGAAATGTCCCACAAGGAAATTGCGAAAATATTGCATATCAATGAAGCTTCTTCCCGCTCGCAGTTTGCACGAGCCAAAACACTTTTAGCGCAAAAAATCAAAAACTATATCAAACGTTAAGGAATTGTTAACATAAGCCCTTTTCCCCTGACTGTTTCAATTTTGATGCTCGGATCGCGCGATAAGCGTTTGCGCAACCGGTTGATAAATACGTCTAAACTTCGGGAAGTGAAAAAATCGTTTATTCCCCACAGTTCTTCCAAGAGATGTTCCCGCGTAATAAGTTTTCCTTTTCGGCCATGTAGTTTTTCCAGAATTTGACTTTCCCGATCGGTAAGTTTGTGTATAATCGTTTTATATTGAAGTATTTGCTTGTCCATGTTGAAAATATATTCTCCAAGGAGAATGATTCCTTTTTTCTCATGGACAACGGAAGATTTTTTTATTCGTCTCAAGACGGCTTGTATATGCGCATCCAATTCTTCCGGAATGTAAGGCTTTTTGATAAAATTATCGGCGTTAAGTTCATAACCTTTCAATACATTTTGGACATTCGACCGGCCTGTAGCCAAAAGAATGGGAATGGATTCGTTTCCATCCCTGATTTTCTTGACCATCTCCATTCCGTCTAATATGGGCATTTCAATGTCTGCAACTATCACATCAGGATCAAAAGACCGGTACATTTCCAAGCCTTCTTTTCCATTGGAAGCGGTTTGTATTTCATATTTTCCGCCCAATTCAAGACTGTTTTTAATGATGTACGAAAATGTAGCATCATCTTCAACAAATAGTAATTTCGTTTTAGACATACGTTAATAAAGTATTAACATAAATGGGTTGGAATTGTGATTATGAATTCGCTGCCGACACCTTCCCGACTGACTAATGCCACGACGCCTCCATGTGCTTCAATTATGTATTTAACATAACTCAAGCCCAATCCAAACCCGCTTATCTGTTTTCGTTTGATTTCCGCACCTCGTTCAAAGCGATCGAATATTTTTTGTTGATCCTTTTCTGAGATTCCTAAACCATTGTCTTTTATGTGAATATACATTTGTTTATCCCCCGCAGTACATTCGATATTAATTTTTACAGTGTTTCCCGAATACTTAATCGCATTATCAATCAAATTGCTGATTGCGTTTTCCAAATGAAAAGGATCTGCATAAACCGGATTATCTTTTAAATCGTATTTTTCGAAAAATTCGATATTTTTTTCTTCTCTTACCATAAATTTGTCAATCAAAGAATGAATCATCTGAGGTAGATCAATTTCCTGTTTATTTATTGCCGGCTGTTTTTTGTCAATATGTGCAGCTGTTAGTATTTGATTTATAATAGCTTGCAGGTTAATTGTTTGTTCCGTTGCAATAGTGGTGAACTTATTTTTCATTTCCGGATGAGCATCTAAGGAACCATTATTTAATTGTACCAAAACCGAATGAATCGTAGCTAAGGGGGTTTTCATGTCATGGCTAAGCGCCTGTATAAAATTTTTACGCATTTGATCTAAATGATATTGTGTTAAGAAAATCTTAACTTCGTAAATCAAACAAGCGATAATAAAAAGGAAAATCAGAACCGAAACAATTAAAATTTCCAACATGCTTTGAAAAATAGCCGGTGGAGAAATTTTTACAATCGCTCCGACTTTTGCACCGTTAACAATAGGAATAATATTGGTATAGAATCCTTTATCAATATTTTCTCCTCTTGATTCAATGTTATTTCCGGTAGAGTCCATGTAATTGAGCCGGTATTGGACATAAATGTTATTTTCATGTAATGAAGCGGCATAAATACTATCAACTTTGGCTAAGTTGAAGGAAACGCCTTCATAAAATAAAATTTGTTGCAGGAAATCAAATTGCTGAGAAATAAGATTTCCTTTGTTTTCATTGTACTGATAACTTAATTTAAAGCCTGAATTATCGTCTTCTGTGTTTTTCCTTTCCACAGAAGAAAATCGTCCATCTATTTCATCATCAACTGCTTGTAACAATGATTTATTTAAGATATTCCGGATTTTAACATTTTCATTTTGATATGCGTAGTATAGCCATACTCCTTGTAGAGCAAGTAAGCAAGCTAAGCCAATAACAAAAATTATATTAAAGAATGAAGGTTTCATAGGGCTTATACTAATAATCAGTGCAAAAATAGATATTTTTTTTACAAAAAAACTAATGTTAATGAAAAAATAACAAAATGATAACATTTTATTAACCTAAGAAAAGATCAAAATCTATTTCCTTTGGCATTGATTTATTAACAAATAAAAAATTTAAAAAATGAGAAGTGTAAAAAATGATTCAAAGAGAAGAGCTATTACTTTCGATAGCTTAGACAAAAAAGAACTGCACGATGTTTGCGGTGGCGGTACATTTTATTGGTGTTCAAAGACTAAAACTTTGTATTATGTCTCGTAATTGAAGAAAAGCAAAAAGAGATTTTTAAAAAATCTCTTTTTGCTTTTGATTCACTTCTGTCAGGTCGAAAGACTATCGTCTTTCATGTCCAATTCGTTTTTATCCATGTCGAAAAACTTATATTCAAGGAATCCCAATTTTTGGTCGGGAATAATTTTCATCCCCATAGAATATTTGAATTTCCACTTCCATTTCAGGGAATAAAATCCCTGATTGATAAAAGCTGCAATGTAAGGATGTACATACAACTTGAATTTCTTCACATTTAATACCGTTACGACATCGTTTAGTTTCTTTTCCAGATCGTCCATTAAAAGGATAGATGATTTGATTTCACCTTTCCCGAAACAAGTCGGACAAACTTCTGCCGTATTGAAGTCCATTACAGGTCTTACCCTTTGTCGGGTAATTTGCATTAAGCCGAATTTGCTTACTTGTAAAATATTATGCTTGGCCCTGTCGTTGGCCATCAAATCGCGCATTTGATCGAATAATTTCTGACGGTTATCCGATTCATGCATGTCAATAAAATCAATGACTATAATTCCTCCCATATCTCTGAGCCGCAATTGGCGAGCAATTTCTTCCGCTGCGGCGAGATTCACATCAATAGCCGTGCCTTCCTGGCCGGTACTCGATTTGGAGCGGTTTCCGCTATTGACGTCGATAACGTGCATAGCTTCTGTGTGTTCAATAATCAGATAGGCTCCGCTTTTGAAGGTAACGTTTTTCCCAAAAGCCGACTTGATTTGTTTTGTAATAGCAAAATTGTCGAAAATAGGAAGTTCCCCCTTATAAAGTTCCACAATTTTTGTATGATCGGGAGAAATCGTACCGACATAATCGTGAACTTCATTATATACATCGGGATCATTGATGTATATGTTTGCAAATGAAGGATTAAAAATATCCCTTAGTAACGCGACGGTTCTTCCTGTTTCTTCATAAACCAATGCCGGAGCTTTGAGTTTGATTAATTTAGCCATGTTGTCGTCCCATCGTTTCACCAACGTTTTCAGTTCCAAATCCAATTCGGCGACACGTACTCCTTCGGCGGAAGTCCTGACGATTACAGTAAAATTCTTAGGTTTAATACTTTGGATCAGTTGCCTGAGCCTTGCCCGTTCTTCTCCCGATTTGATTTTTTGCGACACTGAAACTTTATCGCCAAAAGGCATGGCAACCAAATAACGGCCTGCAAATGAAATTTCCGAGGTTAACCGGGGTCCTTTGGTTGAAATCGGTTCTTTGGCAACTTGCACCAACACTTCATCGCCTTGTTTCAGCACATCTGTGATTGCTCCATCTTTATTAATATCCGAAAGATGAGAAAATTTGCTGAGGGAAGTTGATTTTTTTTTGTCAGAAATTGTAGTTTTCAGGAATTTATCCAACCGGCTGAAATTGGATCCTAAATCCTGATAGTGAAGAAATGCATCTTTTTTGTATCCGACATCCACGAATGCAGCGTTGAGTCCCGGCATCAATTTTTTGATTCGACCGAGGTAGATATCACCCACTGAAAAGGAAATATTTCGCGCCTCTTTCTGAAATTCGACCAATTTCTTGTCTTCGAGGACGGCAATAGATATTTCATTGGGTTGAACATCAATCACTAATTCGCTGATCACAATACTTTTTTGATTTAGTTTGTAAAATAATTGTTAATAAATACTTAAAGGTTAAAAGCGCGTGGAAATTGCACATTTAACCTTTAATTTGCTTTTTCTAAACAAAGAACATGCTTACTTCTTTTTCTTATGTCTGTTCTTTCTTAGTCTTTTTTTGCGTTTGTGCGTAGACATTTTATGCCTTTTCCTTTTTTTTCCGCTTGGCATTTTAGATGAGTTTAATTAATGGATTAAATATTACAATTCCCTTCTTAACATCTAAGTTAGCTCTCAATTTTTCACTAAAATATTGAGATGGCTTGAATGTTGGTACATAACGTTCAGGGATAATAATTGTTGTTTCGTTTTTAATGTGGCGAGCTGCTTTAGCTGCTCTTTTCTTAACAACGAAAGATCCAAAACCTCTCAGATATACATTTTCACCATTATTCATGGAATTCATAACTTCATCCATAAAATGTTCGACCACTTTTGAGACACTTACTTTCTCAACACCTGTGTTTTTTGCAATTGCATTTACAATATCTGCTTTTGTCATGACTATAAAAATTTATTAAAATAATTTGATTCGGACTGCAAATATAAGGTAAATATTCCTGATTAAAAAAAGATTATGTATTTTTTTTTGAAAAAATATGATTTGTCATGGAATATCTGCTTATTTTTGCAACTTGATATGGAAAATTATAGATTTGTCAGTGAAAAAATCCTGGATTGGTATGAAATTCATAAACGGATTTTACCTTGGAGGGGTATTACGGATCCTTATAAAATTTGGATTTCGGAAGTTATCTTGCAGCAAACAAGGGTAGTGCAAGGTTTGGATTATTACAACCGGTTTATTGAACGTTTCCCGGATGTTCATGTCTTGGCGATTGCCGACGAACAGGAAGTTTTGAAATATTGGCAGGGTTTGGGTTACTATTCCCGTGCAAGAAACCTTCATGCGGCAGCCCGAAGTATCGAAACATGTTTCGGAGGCAAATTCCCGGAAGATTACGAATCTATTTTATCCTTGAAAGGTATCGGCGAATACACTGCCGCCGCTATCGCTTCTTTTGCTTTTAACTTGCCGTGTCCGGTAGTGGACGGAAATGTCTTCCGGTTTTTATCGAGGCTTTTTGCCATCGAAGAACCGATTGATACGTCGAAAGGGAAAAAACTTTTTATGGAACTGGCAGACCGGTTAATGGATAAACAGCAAGCCGGCATTTTTAATCAGGCAATTATGGAATTTGGCGCTTTGCAATGCGTTCCGGCTTCACCCGATTGCGAGGACTGTCCCTTGGTTGCAAATTGTTTGTCGAAAATGCAGGGAAAAGTATCCGGATTTCCGGTCAAATTGAACAAACCGAAAACGAAAGAGTTACATCTTTATTATTTTTATATTCATTCGGGCGAATTTATTTTTTTGAAAAAGAGGGAAGGGAAAGGGATTTGGCAGAACTTGTATGAATTTCCTTCCATTGAATCGGAAACGCCTCTGGAATTTGAAGATTTAATCAAACACAAAGATTTTCAGGCGCTTTTCCCTGAAAAAAATGTAGCCGGTTTCAAATTATTGATAAAAAATTACAAACACGTTTTAACACACCGGATTCTTTATGCTGATTTTTACGAAGTATCCGTTGAAAACGAATCGGGATTGGACAAGTACAAAAAAATCAAACAAAGTGACGTCGGAGAATACCCGATTCACAGGTTAATGCAAAGTTTTTTGGAAAAATATGCTAAGAACGACTAAAAAATTCACGAATTTTTTTGCAGTTTCTTATTTTTTATCTAAATTTGAACCGTGATCAAAAACTTAACCGTATCACATAAAAAAAACTTTATTTATATGTCAGTCAATAAAATTATTCTATTAGGAAATGTGGGGAAAGACCCCGAAGTGCGTTATTTTGATAATGGCGGCGCAGTTGCCAATTTTACCTTAGCAACTACTGAAAGAGGCTATACTGCTGCAAATGGCACGCAAGTTCCGGATCGTACGGAATGGCACAATATTGTTTTATGGCGAGGTTTAGCGGAAATTGCCGAAAAATACGTGAAGAAAGGTTCAAAAATTTATTTAGAAGGCAAAATCCGTACACGTTCATACGATGATACAGCCGGTAACAAGCGGTATGTTACCGAAGTATGGGGAGATAATATGGAACTGTTGGACAGGAAATCCGACGGACAGGGGGCAGCGCCTGCTCCGTTCCCGCAACCTCCTCTGGAAAAGCAGAATCAGGGACAACAACCGGTAAGGCAAGCGGCGGTAACGTCTGAAAGCCCAACGCTTCCCGAAGCGGAAGAAGGAGATGACTTACCGTTTTAAACAACTAACAACTAAAAACTAAAAACTAAAAGTTAAAGGCTTTTTTTTGATTTTTAGTTTTTAGTTGTTGGTTTTTAACTTTTAACTTTTAGTTTATATATTAAATTTGTGAAATTTTTCTCCAGAAAAAAATCCGACGTTTCCGTCGATGAATTGTCTAAAGCACTCGAATTAACTTCCGGCGAACTGGCAGAAGAAAAAGAAATGCTGGAAGGAATCATCGGTTTGTATAATAAAACGGTGGTTGAAATCATGACTTCCCGGATGGATGTAGCCGATTTGGATATTAGAACAAGTTTCAAAGACGTGTTGGAATATGTCGTTGAAGTAGGATATTCGCGGATTCCGGTTTACGCCGGGAATATAGATAACATTAAAGGTATATTGTATATCAAGGATTTATTACCTTATTTGGATAAACAGGACGAATTTCGTTGGCAAGACTTGATTCGTCCGGCTTATTTCGTTCCCGAAAATAAGAAAATCGACGATTTACTGGAGGAATTTCGAACGACAAAAACGCATTTGGCGGTAGTCGTGGATGAATTTGGCGGAACTTCGGGGATCGTTACCCTGGAAGATATTCTGGAAGAAATTGTAGGCGAAATCAGCGATGAATACGATGACGAAAAAGACTCTAAATACACACAACTTGCCGATGGTTCATACATTTTTGATGCCAAAATACTGTTGATTGATTTTTTCCGGGTAACCGGCTTAGACCCCAAAATATTCGGCAAACTAACGGATGATGTAGATGCTTTGGCCGGTTTGATTTTGGAAATAAAAGGCGATTTTCCGGCAGAAAAAGAAGTCATTCAGTATGGAAATTTTTCTTTCCGGATTATCGAAATGGATAAAAAACGGATTTTGAAAGTCAAATTTACAAAACATGAAGAATAAAGTTTTTTTTATTCCGCCGGTTTTACTTTTCATTTTCCTATTCTCTTGTTCTTCGGATTATTCGCCCAAGCCAAGAGCTTATTTTTATATTGATTTGCCTGAGCCGGTTTATCATTCCGTTCAATTTTTCCCCTTCGATTTCAGTCTTTCCAATCAGGCAAGGGTTGAAAATCAACAGGATTCGACTTCAACAATTGCTTTCAATTTGAATTATCCTCAATTGAATGCACGGATTTATTGTACTTATTTTTCGATAAATAAACCGGATTTTCAGGCAATAGCGGAAGAAAGCCAAAAATTGGCTTACGTTCATGAAATGAAAACGGACGGAATCAGGGAATATGCTTTCGATAATCCGCCACAAAATGTGTATGGAATTGTGTATGAGATAGAAGGAAATGCGGCAAGCCCCTTGCAATTTGTATTGACCGACAGTGTACGGTCTTTTTTCAGAGGCGCTTTGTATTTTAATAACGAGCCGAACCGGGATTCCATAACTCCGGTTTTGGCTTATATTACCAATGATATTCAAATTCTAATAGAAAGTTTTCGATGGAAACGGTGAATGTAAAAAAAATTTCCGAAATTTGTAATTTATAATTTAGTAAAATAATTAGTTTTTCAAAATGAATATCGAAAAAATACGGTTAAGTAATTATCGGAATTTCAAAGAATATTCGATAGGTTTCGGAAAAGAAACCACTATTTTCATAGGTAAAAACGGTATGGGTAAAACCAACCTTATTTCTGCTATTGCACATTCGTTAAGTTTTATCTTTTCTAAGAAAAAAGATGAGATTCAATATGAATTTATTGCCAGTTCCGATGAAAATATTAAGAGTTTTGCAGCAACAGATAATCGTTATAGTTATGATGGCAACAAAGGCGATTATGATTATCCCCTTTCTATCAAAACTTTTGTAACAATACATGCGGAGTCTATTGAATGGGAATTTAACAAGGCAAGCGATACTTCCGGATTGGATCCTTCAAAATACCGATTAGCAAACGAGAAATTTTGGAAAACTTATATAGTTGAAAATAAGTTAAAAGATTTACCTGTTTTTGCTTGTTTTCATGATTCATATCCGCATGTTACAGCAACAATAGGCGATAAAATACAGGATAAGCTTAATTCCGGAAATCCTTTGCCTCAAAATACTGCATATTACAGATGGAATGATGAACGAAACTGCTCCGATTTGTGGGTGCAATATTATACAATGCAGTTGACAAATTTTAAACTTGAAAATGAAAAAGGCAATAAAAAATATTTGGATGCTGTTGATCAAAAAATGATTGATTTTTCAAAATCAATATCTAATTTAATTAATACAGAAGATATTGAAATAGAAAAACTTGAAATAGAAAAACGCGGGAAAGATTATGAATTGATCGTCGTGTTTAAAAATGGCAATCGAACTCCTTTTGTTCAATTACCACAAGGCTACAAACGTATATTCTCTATTGTATTTGATATTGCCAATCGCGCCTATTTACTCAATTCCAACTGCAAACCATCCGGCATTGTGATAATTGACGAAATAGAATTACACTTACATCCCTCAATAGCCCAAGAAATTTTAACCGCATTGAAAGAAACCTATCCTAAACTACAATTCATTATTTCTACTCATTCGCCACTTGTGATTACTAATTTTAAACAAGATGAGAATAACTATATTTATAAAATGTACAATGAAGAAGGTGAATATAAAAACGAACGAATCGAGAATTTATATGGAATAGATTATAATTCGGGATTGAGGGATTGGATGGATGCGCCTTATAGACAATCAGACATAAATAATTTAAAAGAATCGTATAATTATTGGAAAAGTGTTGCCGATGATGAAATGATTACTCAAGTGAAGAAAAAAATTGAAAAAGCAGCCGGCAAAGATAGTGAACTGTACAAATCCTTGAACTAAAAATCTTATCCATGGAACTTATAGACAAAACTAAACAGAAAGCCGAAGGAGAAACAATTATTTTAGAGTTTCTTAAAGAATTTGGAGGACATTATAAAGAAAAATTGTATCCTGAATTTAGAAACCCTCTAAAACAAAAATTTATTGACTTACTGTTGAAAGAACAAAATAGCAGATGTTGCTATTGTATGCGAAATCTTAATGCAAACATAAAGATTGAACATTTGATTCCACAAAGCACCAAGATTCAAACAGAATTTGATAAATATATAAATCCGAATACTGTATTAAATAAAACTAATGTATGTTTAGAAGATGATTTTATAAAAGCCACAGATCCTCAAACACCACCATTTCCTCATACAGTAGCTTATCAAAATATGACTGCTTCATGTAGTGGTGTAGATTTTCTTTCACAAAAAAAAGCTAAACATTGCAATTCTTTTAGAGGAAGTAATTATATAAAACCTATCTTTTTAGATGAAACACTTAAAAATAAAATAGAATACAAATCGGATGGGACTCTTAGTTGTATAGGCGAAGAAGATACATTACAAAAATTAGGACTTAATTATGCTGTACTAAAAATGATCCGCAGAATTTGGCTCTATACCAATAAAGATTGTTCTGATTTGATGAAATTTGATGATAGTCAAAAGAATATTTTTTTGATACGATTAGAAAAAGAAGTGCCAAATGAAGAATATGGCATGTTGAAAAATTTCAAAAATGAAACATATTGGAATCTCTTAAAAAAGTATGATTATTTTGCTTCATATAATAAAAAAACTACTTCCTATGAAAGATAAAATAGAAGCATTGCGGAAAGAAATAGAAGTGCTGAACTACAATTATTATGTGCTTTCCAAATCGGAAGTGTCTGATTTTGAGTTTGATAAAAAACTGAAAGAATTGGAACAATTAGAAGCCGAACATCCCGAATATTTCGACCCTAATTCTCCGACGCAAAGAGTGGGCAGCGACATCAACAAAAGTTTTGTTCAGGTCGAACACGCTTATCCGATGCTTTCTCTTTCAAATACATATTCCGAAGGAGAAATCCAGGATTTTTATAACCGGATTAAAAAATCGCTGAATGAGGATTTTGATATCGTTTGTGAACTGAAATACGATGGAGCATCCATTTCTTTGGTTTACGAAAATGGCTTGTTAACAAGAGCGATTACGCGGGGCGACGGCGTCCGCGGAGATGATGTTACCGCCAATGTAAGAACGATTAAAACGATTCCACTCAAATTGCATGGTACAGATTATCCGCCAAAATTCGAAATCCGGGGAGAAGTATTGATGCCCTGGAAAGTTTTTGACGATTTGAATAAGGAACGTGCGGAAGCGGAAGAACCCTTGCTTGCCAATCCTCGGAATGCTACTTCGGGAACATTGAAACTGCAAAATCCGGCGATTGTCGCCTCTCGCAAGTTGGATTCTTATTTATATTATCTGTTGGGAGAAAATCTTCCTTCGGACGGGCATTACGAAAACCTGCAAAAAGCCAGAAGCTGGGGTTTTAAGATTTCCGATGCGACGAAGAAATGCAGCACCTTAGCGGAAGTTTTTGAATTTATCAATTATTGGGATAAGGAACGACGAAATCAACCTGTTGCTACCGACGGCATTGTCTTGAAAGTCAATTCGGCACGACAGCAGTTAAATCTGGGATGGACAGCCAAGTCGCCGCGTTGGGCGATTGCCTATAAATTTCAGGCGGAACAGGCGGAAACCCGTCTCAACTCGGTTGATTTTCAGGTTGGACGAACCGGAAACGTTACTCCGGTGGCTAATTTGGAGCCGGTTTTGCTTTCCGGAACAATTGTTAAAAGGGCTTCTTTGCATAATGCGGATATTATTCGTAACTTTGACGTCCATATTGGTGATATATGTTACGTCGAAAAAGGCGGGGAAATCATTCCTAAAATAGTGGGAGTGAACAAAGAAGCACGATTTTTGATGGGTCCGAAAGTAGAATTTATCAAAAACTGTCCGGCTTGCGGAACAAAATTGGTCAGGGAAGAAGGCGAAGCAGCTTATTATTGTCCGAATCATTTTGGTTGTGAACCGCAAATCAAGGGGCTGATTGAACACTTTGTCGGACGTAAAGCCATGTATATCAATATTGGAGAAGAAACCGTCAACCAGTTTTACAAGGCCGGTTTGATAAAAAATGCGGCCGATTTATATACGGTCAAGACGGGAGATATTTTGAAATTAGAGCGTTGGGCGGAGAAATCTGCCAATAATTTTGTGGAAAGTATTCGCAATTCGTTGCAAGTTCCTTATGAACGAACGCTTTATGCATTGGGAATCAGGTATGTAGGTGAAACAGTCGCTAAAAAACTGGCGCGTGCTTTCTCCAACATCGACGATTTGATAAATTCAAGTTTTGAGCAATTGATTGCAGTGGATGAAATAGGAGAGGTAATTGCGAGGAGCATTATCGATCATTTTTCAATAGAATCGAATCGTGTATTAGTCGAAAAATTAAAGACTTATGGTGTTCGGTTCGTTTTGGATGAAGCTGCTTTGGCAGAAAAAACGGATCTTTTAAATGGTTTAATTTTTGTGATTTCAGGAACTTTTTCACTATATTCGCGGGACGAATACAAGGCGTTGATAGAAAAAAACGGAGGAAAAAATTCCGGATCTATTTCTGCAAAAACTAATTACATTCTTGCCGGAGAAAATATGGGACCGGCAAAATTGGAAAAAGCTCAGAAATTAGGAATTAAAATTATTTCGGAAGAAGAGTTTCTTAAAATGATATGATTAGTATAAACAAATATTTTCTAAAAAGAAGAATTAATAAAATTTTCAATAGTTCGAATAGAGAAAAGGAATATCTTAATTTGAAAGAGATTAAATCGGTTCTTTTACTATTCGATACCAAAGATTATTCGGATGCCGGTCTTTTTATTAAACAATTGAAAAGAATGGGCAAGAAAATCAGCGTTTGTGCTTATAAAGACAAAAAAGATAAAAACGATTATTCCAGCATACTTCATAATATTGTTACGGAAAAGGACATGAATATTTGGAAAAATGATTCTTTGGCAGGGATAATTAATTCTTTGGGTTCGGAGTCGTATGACCTTGCGATCAATTTGACCCTTAGAGAAAATCTGTTATTACAATACATACTTGTATCCATTGATTCATCGTTTAAAGTGGGATTTAGCAGGACTGATCTTCCCATCTTCGACATGATTATTTCGTTTGCTCCTCAAATGGAATCCAGCGGAATTATCACCGTCAAGGAATTAAGCAAACAAGTGATTCATTATCTGACGACTATTTCTTCAAGTAATTTTAAAAATAAAAAAACAAGTAAATGGGACGCATTAATCTAAAAGGAATGGGAGTCGCGTTGATCACTCCTTTTAAAACAAACGGTGATGTTGATTTCCAAGCTCTGGTGCGTTTGGTGGATTATCAATTGCAGAACGGAACGGATTATCTGGTCGTATTGGGTACAACGGCAGAAACGCCCACTTTGACTTCCGGGGAACAAAAAGAAATTACGCAATTGATTATCGAGCGGGTAAACGGAAAAATTCCCATTGTATTGGGCGTTGGCGGTAATAACACGCACGCTGTTGTCGAACGGTTAAAAAACGACAGTTTTCCGGGCGTTGACGCCGTTCTTTCGGTCGTCCCTTATTATAATAAACCTTCTCAGGAAGGCATTTATCAACATTATAAACAAATTGCCGGTTCGACATCATTGCCGGTCGTTTTGTATAATGTTCCCGGCCGCACCGGTGTTAATATGTCTGCCGAAACGACTTTGCGGCTTGCTAATGATTGCGAAAACGTAGTCGGCGTAAAAGAAGCCTCCGGGAATATGTCACAAATCGGCACGATTATTAAAAATAAACCGGCTGATTTTCAAGTCATTTCAGGCGACGATGGCATTACTTTCCCTTTGATTACCTTTGGCGCCGTTGGCGTTATCTCCGTGATTGGCAATGCCTTCCCGAAAGAATTTAGCCGGATGGTGCGTTTGGCTTTATCCGGTGATTATGCAAATGCTTTGAATATCCATCATAATTTTACGGAGTTATTCGAATTGCTGTTTGTTGATGGAAATCCGGCCGGCGTAAAAAGTATTTTGAACATGATGGGTTATATTGAAAATGCACTCCGGCTTCCGTTAATTCCAACCCGAATTACTACTTACGAAAAAATCAAGGCCATTTTGCAGGAATTGAACATTAAATGTTGAGAAAGTTTGTTAATTCTTAATTGCCTATTTTCCACCCGTCGCAGCCTTTCATCACGTTTTCAAGGGTATAAACCGCCGCTTGTTTAGCTGTCGGAATTTTTGCCCATTTGACCCGCTGAGCGGCAGCCGCACCCGGACCGGAATTGTTGTATTCCATGTAGCGGGCGGTTTTTTCATTTTCCGGATTCCGCCAGTTATCCCATCCCTGCGGATTTATACCTTCCGGCAAACGGCAATTCATGAACAAAGTCATGGCATACGGACGCCAGGGACGTCCCAGATATACACTCGTAACATCCTCTGACAAGGAGATATCGCATTGATTGAAAATATAACCGTAAGCTATATTTTCGGGCGTACTTGCCGCCGTAATGTAAGAATTGCGTTTACAAAGAATTTGACACTTTTCGAACCAACAAGTCGAAGGACCAAAAATAAAATCGGTCGTTCCTTCAATATGGCAGTTTTCGAAATATTGCCGGCAATTTTCACGTCCGGCATAAATCGTATCCTGATTTCCCGATATCCGGCAATTACGGATAATAATCCGGTCGCCTTCCAGATGCAAGGCGACAGCTTGTCCCAACTGTTCGGCGGAGTTTTCGACGGTTAAGTTTTCCAATGTAATATCGTTTCCGCGTATCAAAAAAGTATAGGTGCGAAAAGTACCCATTTTATCAATATTGGCGTGGTCGTCGTAGGTAATGATGGTTTTATCGCGGCTTTCGCCGATGAAATGCACACGGCAAACATGCGTCGGTAATACCAATTTTTCTTTATAGACGCCATTGCGGATAAAAACGGTAACTGTTCCGTTCGGGTCGAAAGCCCGGATTGATTCGATGGCTTCCTGAATGGTGCGGAAATTTCCGCGCCCATTGCGGTCAACAACAATGTCATATTTTTGTTCGGAATGAGGTGCAGCCTGTGTTCCGACAAAGACAAACGAAAACGAAAGAAGAAGTAAAATACCGGTTAGTCGTTTCATATTACATAATTAATGTATGTTTCTATATCTTTATCTCCTCTTCCCGACAAGCAAAGCACAATCATATCGTCGGGTTTGAATTGCTTTTTCCCGAAAACGCCCAAAGCGTGCGCCGATTCGAGCGCAGGGATAATTCCTTCCATCCGGGTTAATTCAAAAGCAGCTTCCAAAGCATCATTGTCGTCGATGGCCAAGACCTCCGAGCGGCCGGTTTTTGCCAAATTGGCGTGCATGGGACCTATGCCCGGATAATCCAGTCCGGCTGAGATGGAATAGGGTTCTTCGATTTGTCCGTCCTCCGTTTGCATCAGCAAGGTTTTTGCCCCGTGAATAATCCCAACGGTGCCTAACTGAATGGTTGCTGCCGATTCTCCCGAATCAATACCTTTACCGGCAGCTTCCGCCAGAACGATTTTCACTCTGAGGTCGTTCAGGTATTCGTAAATAGTGCCGGCGGCGTTGCTGCCTCCGCCTACACAGGCAATGAGGTAATCGGGATAATCCCTACCCTCTTTTTCCATCAATTGTATTTTAATTTCTTTACTGATAACCGATTGCAATCGAGCAACCATATCAGGATAAGGATGAGGTCCAACCGTTGAACCAATAATATAGTGGGTATTGGCCGGATGGCAACACCAGTCGCGGATGGCTTCGTTGGTCGCGTCTTTCAAAGTCATGTTTCCGCTGGTTACCGGAATCACTTTTGCACCTAACATCTCCATTTTCCGCACGTTCAGTTTCTGGCGTTCCACATCGGTTTTGCCCATGTAAACGATGCATTCCATGTTCATCAAGGCGCAGACGGTTGCGGTAGCCACTCCGTGTTGGCCGGCGCCGGTTTCTGCGATAATGCGGGTTTTACCCATGCGTTGCGCCAAGAGGATTTGTCCGATGGTATTATTGATTTTGTGAGCACCCGTATGGTTCAAATCTTCCCGTTTCAGGTAAATCTTGCAACCATATTTTTCCGACAGGCGTTTGGCGAGATAAAGCGGGGATGGGCGTCCTACGTAATCACGTAATAACGAGTGAAATTCTACCTGAAATTCGGGATCTTCAAGAATTTTCAGGTAAGCGTTTTTCAAATTCTCTACATTGGAATAGAGGATTTCCGGGATGTAAGCACCGCCGAATTGGCCATAATAGCCGTTTTTTGTGATATCGAATAGATTGTTCATGTCGTTTTCCTTAGCCTCCGGTAAAACTATGCGGAAAAACACAAGTGATTATTACATAGTTTATTAGATAAGTGTCGAGATAGGGCGACTCGAACGCCCGGCCTCCACGTCCCGAACGTGGCGCGCTACCAACTGCGCTATATCTCGTTTTTGCGGTGCAAAGGTACAAAAAAAATTTGCACAATTGCAAATAATTGAGTTATATTTTACAGGATTTCAAATTTATCGGCATCCATCCATGCCGGAAATTTCTTTCGAAAGTCTTCTAATGTGTCTTTCCGTATTGTTCCTATTACGACGGAAGTTTGGTTCAGTTCTGTTTCTACGATTGGATTAGCCTTAAAATCAAGAAGAATCGAATCTCCCTGATGGTGAACGTTAATTCCGTCTGTTCCAATACGATTTACACCGCAGACGTATGCTTGGTTTTCCAACGCACGGGCCGGCAAAAGAATTTTCCAAACCTTGGAACGGACAACCGGCCAGTTTGCCGGACAAACCAGCAAGTCGTATTCATTGTTGGGATTCCTTGTCCAGACAGGGAAACGCAAGTCGTAACAAACGATCAGCCGGATATTCCATCCTTTGTAGGAAACAATCTGTTTTTTGTCGCCGGCGGTAAAATGCTCATTTTCTTCGCCCATGCGGAAAAGGTGACGTTTATCGTAGAAAAAGGCTTCATCTTCGGGGGTAACGAAAAATCCGCGATTGAAAACTTTGCCGGAGTCGCCTTCGGCGAGGAAACTGCCACAAATGGCTGTGTCAAAATCTTTTGCCCAGGAACGGATTGTCGAAATAGTCAAACCGTTGTTGGATTCCGCCAAATGTTCGGCGTGCATGGAAAATCCGGTGGAAAAAACTTCCGGCAAAACAGCTAAATCGCTTTTTCCGGCTATCATTTTCAGCAGATTACCGTAATGTTCAAGGTTTTTTTCTTTATTTTCCCAAACAATGCCCGATTGTACAATACTGATTCTTAATTCATTCATTATCAATAGTAAATTTTTTAGGATGTTTCGCCTGAATATGGAAATAATATTGTTTGATTTCGTCAATATCCTGTTTTTCGTTACCGGTCGGATAAAAATTTTTGATTACGCCGATTTCTTTTTGAGAATAATCAATATAAGCCAAAGTAATCGGAACGCCGGTATTGAGAGCAATATAGTAAAATCCGGTTTTCCATTTCGTGCTTTTTTTCCGTGTGCCTTCGGGCGTTATCGCCAATTGGAAATTTTCATTGGAATGAAATAAAGTTACCATTTGTTCGGAAACGGAAGATTTTTTCTTTCTGTCCACCGGAATTCCTCCCAAAGATTTGAGAATCAGATTCATCGGAAAGAAAAACCAGTCTTTTTTCATCAAAAACCGAATCGTTCCTCCAATGGATTTATAAAAAATAATTCCGATAACAAAATCCCAATTACTGGTATGTGGAGCTACACAAAATACACATTTAGAAGGAATTTCTTCATTCAGCACAGCTTTCCACCCGATGAAGTTGAAAAGGAAAGAAAAAAACTTTTTCATTATCATTTATAGCAAATTTGGGTACAAAACTACAAAACAAATAAATAAGATTATTGTTTTTTAGATATTTTAGTTAAAAAACCGTATATTTGCAATCTAATTTGTAAGGTAAAAAGATTATAATGATAAAAATGAAACAAATAACTCCGGATTACATTTTTGAATCCAGCTGGGAAGTTTGTAACAAAGTGGGTGGGATATATACTGTTCTATCTACGCGGGCGAAAACGCTTCAGGAAAAATGGAAAGACAATCTGGTTTTTATAGGTCCTGATTTGTGGGAAAATGTTGACAATCCGGATTTCATAGAACATAAAACCCTGTTGAAAGCTTGGAAAAATCAAGCCGGAAAAGAAGGTTTGAAAGTGAGGATAGGCCGTTGGAATGTTCCGGGAAAACCGCTTGCCGTTTTGGTTGATTTTCAGCCGTATTTCAATATCAAGAATGAAATTTATTTCCGGATGTGGGATAAGTTTGGGGTTAATTCGATGCCGGCGTATGGCGATTACGATGAGTCGTGCATGTTTGCTTATGCAACGGGATTGGTTATCGAAAGTCTTTATCGTTATTTGAAATTGGAGGATAAAAAGGTAATCGCTCATCTGAATGAGTGGATGTTGGGAATGGCTGTACTGTATTTAAAAGATAAAGTTCCGGCGATAGGAACGGTTTTCACGACGCACGCTACTTCCATCGGACGTTCGATTTGCGGAAATAACAAACCTTTGTACGATTATTTGGATCGGTACAACGGCGATCAAATGGCTAAGGAGTTGAATATGGTAGCGAAACATTCGCTTGAAAAACAGGCCGCTTTCCATGCTTCCTGCTTTACAACCGTTAGCCGGCTGACAGCAAGGGAATGTCTGCAATTACTGGAAAAAAATCCCGATGTGGTTACGCCCAACGGATTTGAATCTGATTTTGTACCCGAAGGGGAAGATTTTGATAAGAAACGGGCGAAGGCTCGCCGGTTATTGATTGATGTCGCTTCCCGCCTGTGCGGGGAAACGGTTGCGGAAGACGCTTTACTGCTGGCAATCGGCGGGAGATATGAATACAAAAACAAGGGAATTGATGTTTTCATCGAAGCGATGAACCGTGTGCGTGAGGATAATCCTGAAAAACAAATTATCGCTTGGATATTAGTTCCCGGCTGGATTTGCGGACCGAGAACGGAATTGCTTTCTCGCATGAGACAAAATACTTTGCCGCAATTTCCTTTGAGCGACCCGTATTATACGCATCATTTGAACATGCCTGAAAACGACAAAGTTTGCGAATATCTCCGTTTCTTGGATTTCCTCAATCTACAGGAGTGCAAAACGAAAATCGTGTTTGTACCTTCTTATTTAAACGGAGACGACGGAATTTTCAATGTGCCGTATTACGATTTGCTGGTTGGACTGGATTTGACCGTATTCCCTTCATACTACGAACCTTGGGGTTATACGCCGCTTGAAAGCATTGCTTTTGGCGTTCCAACCATCACGACTAATTTGGCCGGATTTGGGTTGTGGGCGAAGGAATCGGGTGTTTCCGGCGACCGGTTGACCGAAGGCGTTGAAGTGATCGAACGCACCGACAGCAATTATTCCGAAGTTGCCGAGAATATAAAAAACAGTATTATAAATTATTCTAAATTAGATAAAAAAGAAATTTCAAAAACAAAATCATCGGCTCAAACGTTATCAAGGAAAGCTTCATGGACACATTTCATAAAATATTACTATGAAGCGTATGATAAAGCGTTAAGAGTTTGAGTAAAAGATGATTATAAAATATGATTGATATGAGAATTAAAGCAAATTACGCGAATGAACCTTTTTGGAAAGAGAGTATCATTCATTCAAAAATGCCCAAGGAATTGAAAATCCTGGATGAGATTGCCCATAACCTTTGGTGGGTGTGGAATTATGAAGCAACAGAACTCTTTTCCAAAATTGACAAAGCACTGTGGAATAGCATGGAGGGGAATCCGGTATTGATGTTGAAAAGTCTGTCTTTCAAACAATTAGAAGCAATAACCAAAGACGAGGTTTTGATGGCGGCGATTCATAAAGTCTATGCAAAATTCCGTTCCTACATGGACGAACCGAAAAGAACCGATATTCCGTCGGTTGCCTATTTCAGTATGGAATACGGTCTGGCCAATATCCTGAAAATTTATTCCGGCGGTTTGGGCGTTTTGGCCGGCGACTATATCAAAGAAGCGAGCGATATAAATGTTGATTTGACTGCCATCGGCTTTTTGTACCGTTACGGTTATTTCAACCAGTCTTTGTCGATGGACGGACAACAAATTGCAAATTACGAGCCGCAACGTTTCGGACAGTTGCCTCTTCAACCGGTTCTAAATGAATCCGGTTTACCTTTGGTTCTTGAAATTCCCTACAATAATTTCAAAGTCTGGTGTAATGTCTGGTGCGTGAATGTCGGACGGATCAAACTCTATCTCATGGATACGGATGTGGATGGAAACAGCGAATGGGACCGCGCCATTACCGCCCAATTGTACGGAGGCGACAACGAAAACCGCCTCAAACAGGAATACTTGTTGGGAATCGGAGGGATTCAACTGTTGAATCGTCTGGGTATCAAGAAACAAATTTATCATTGCAATGAAGGACATGCTGCTTTGATTAATGCGCAACGTTTGGTTGACTACATTCAAAACGCTCATTTGAGTTTCAACGAAGCAATAGAAGTTGTAAGAGCTTCTGCATTATATACTTGCCACACACCCGTTCCTGCGGGGCACGATTATTTTGAAGAACCCCTGTTCAACAAATACATGAATCAATTCCCCGCCAAACTTGGAATTTCGTGGCAAGACTTTATGGATATGGGACGCGCCAACCCGGGTTCGACCGAAAAATTCTCGATGAGCGTTTTTGCCTTGAATACTTGTCAGGAAGCCAATGGCGTCAGTTATTTGCACGGAGAAGTTTCAAAGAAAATGTTCGCTCCGGTTTGGAAAGGTTATTTTCCTTCCGAAATGCACGTGGGATACGTGACCAATGGTGTTCACATGCCGACTTGGGCTGCTTCCGAATGGCGGAAATTCTACGAAAAAAATTTAGGCGTCGATTTGTATAAAGACCAATCCAATCCGGAAATCTGGAAAAAAATCTATCAGGTCGAAGACGAAGAAATCTGGGAAGTACGCAAAACGCTGAAAAACCGTTTAGTAAAATATATCCGGGAATCGTTCAAAGACAACTGGTTGAAAAACCAGGGTGATCCCTCCAAAGTGGTATCCATCCTTGAAAAAATCAATCCGAATGCTTTGTTGATCGGTTTCGGACGCCGTTTTGCTACTTACAAACGCGCTCATCTTTTATTTACCGATTTGGAACGCTTATCAAAAATTGTCAATAATCCCGATTGTCCCGTACAGATTATCTATACCGGAAAGGCGCATCCGGCCGACGGCGGCGGACAAGGTTTGATTAAAAAAATCGTAGAAATATCACGTCTTCCGGAATTTCTCGGAAAAATATTTTTCCTTGAGAATTACGATATGCGTTTAGCGAAACGATTGATTTCCGGCGTGGACATTTGGCTGAATACGCCGACTCGTCCTTTGGAAGCATCGGGAACTTCGGGCGAAAAGGCGGAAATGAACGGCGTATTGAATTTCTCGGTGTTAGACGGTTGGTGGTACGAAGGCTATCGCGAAGGCGCCGGCTGGTCATTGACGGAACAACGGACTTATGACAACCAGCAATTCCAGGATGAGTTGGATGCCGCAACGATTTATTCCATGTTGGAAAACGAGGTAATTCCTTTATATTACGCTAAAAACAGCAAAGATTTTTCTCCCGAATGGATTCAGTATATTAAAAACTCAATTGCACAAATCGCGCCGCATTATACGACCAAACGAATGTTTGAAGATTATATAGACCGTTTTTACAATAAATTAGCCAATCGTTCCAAAATATTGTCGGCAAACGGTTTTGCCAAACCAAAAGAAATTGTTGCCTGGAAAGAAAATATGGCCGCCAATTGGGATTCTATTGAAGTCCTGTCTTTCCAACTCGACGACCGGTATCTGAAAGAAGTTGAAATCGGGGATACGGTCAAGTTTTCACTCGTTTTGGACAAACGGGGTATCAAAGGCAATTTAG
This sequence comes from Bacteroidia bacterium, assembly GCA_025996865.1. GTDB lineage: Bacteria > Bacteroidota > Bacteroidia > Bacteroidales > Azobacteroidaceae > Azobacteroides. The sequence goes on along the minus strand of BNTV01000003.1, from coordinate 65,631 downwards.
GCGTTGAAATGGTGCGGTTGCATTTCGATTCAGTCACCAAGGACGAGAAAATTAAAATCTATAAGATGAATCTCGACAAAACAGAAGAAAGCAAAGTTTATTATTCTTTGAAATTGAATGCTTCGGAAGCCGGAACTTTCAAATTCGGTGTACGTATTTATCCGGACAATAGTGATTTACCTCACCGGATGGATTTTGCTTATGTAAAATGGATTAATTTATAAATCTGTTTCTGAATGACCGGAAAAGAAAGATACGGAATACTTTGTAAGAATGAACTTTCTATTCCTGTTTATTCGCGGGACTGGTGGTTGGATTGCGTATGCGGGGAATCGGGTTGGGATGTACTCCTTTATTTGAAAAACGGGGAAGTCGAAGCTGCAATGCCGTATTACGCTTCTTGTCAAGGTCTTATTTCTATGCCACTTTATACGCAAACGATGGGCATTTGGTTTAATCCTGCGTTTGAGGACAAAAATTATTCCCGAAACTTATTCAGAAAACAAACTATATGTGAGGACTTTATCATGCGTCTGCCGGCGCATGATTATTTCCTCCAAAATTTTCACTATTCGTTTACGGATTGGTTGCCGTTTTATTGGCAAGGTTTTCGTCAAACGACACGCTACACTTATGTCTTGTCCGACATCGGGAATCCGGATGAATTATGGGCCGGATTGAGTGGAGATGTTCGCCGGAACATTCAAAAGGCTAAAAACAAATATCAATTGACCGTCCGGCGAAATGTCCCGACGGATTTGTTTCTGGAAATCCATGCCCAAGTTTACCAAAGGCAAGGCATGAAACCTTATCATCCGGAAATGTTGCAAAAACTGATTGATCTTTCCCGTAGTCGGAACCAAGGCGATATTTGGGGCGCTTACGACAAAGAGAATCGTTTATGTGCCGCTGTGTTTGTGGTTTGGCAGGAAAGTTGCGCTTATTCGATTGCCAGTGGAATTGGAGCGGCGTTTCGAAAATCGGGTGGACAGGCTTTGGTATTGTGGACAGCTATTAATGATTTATCCGGTCAAGTGCGTTCATTTGATTTCGAAGGTTCGATGATTCGAGGCGTAGAACATGTTTACCGGGAATTTGGCGGGCAACAAATGCCTTTTTTTGTGATTGAGAAAGGGAAAATGAGTTTGTTGAAAAAGATTCGGATGAAACTTGAATTTCCTATCCAACGATAAAATGGTTAATATTCCGTTTTTCTTTACTGAAATCCACCCCAACCTTCACTATTTTCCGGTCATCTAATTGCAATAATTCGTTCAAAATTAATGAATGACTAAGCGGCTAAAGTGCCGAAATTCAATAGTTCATTGAAATATTTCTGATTTTTTCGTGAGTTGGGCGGATTGTCGAACATGGCACGATAATGGTTAAGGAGCTTCAGACCCTTTTACCTGAATCGGTTCAAAAAAGAATTGAGACCGATGGATGAGTCGTTATACGAAGTACTGGAAGGGTTATTCGGTGACATTGATATGTGCACTGCTGATCTGGAGTTATTGGTTAGGATATGGGAAAATGGCATTTTTGCGGAAATTGTTCGTAATGGCGTTTTTAATTCTATTGGTACCGACTCCAAACTTGGGATGGCATTTTGGTTTTTTGTTTGCGGTATTGCACTTTGGATTCTTGGACAAGTTTTGCATTATTATATCAAACGCGAACAACAGCCTGCACCAAAGTTTCTTGGTTAGTTTTTGTTAATATTCAGTATTATCGAGGTGTGTTTTGTTCCATTATCGGGCTTTTGGCTATTTATTCCGCAAGGGTTAATAATTTTAGTTGGACAAAAATATGCGCAAATCCGTTAAATCTGCGTTATAAAAAATCAAACTTCAAACAAAGATGTCAAACAAATTGAAAGTAATTATTAAATGAAAATATTCATTGGAGGAGAGATTGAAACCGTTTTATATGAGCAGTTTCGTGTGGCACGTAATACTGTATTGGATAAACTAATTTTGGATAGCTATCCAAAGATGCTCCTGGAAAAGAAAGAAAGGCAAGCCACTTGGAAGGCCATCGGCGGTGTCGATTCACGTAAGTCCGGAGGAGCGTAATCCAATAGAAGGTAAATTTGGTCAGGCAAAAACCGGTTATGGTCTAAACCGCATCAAAGCCCGATTAAAAGATACAGCCGAAGTACATCCTACATTCTTCGGCTGTCGTTTTTTGGGTTTTGTAGTTTGAAAATAAAATCATAAATTTGTCAAAACATAAAATATCATGTCCTGTCCGACAAATTCCAAAACTAATCATCCCGTAGGCACGGGCAATATGGCACAATTATAACGGCGGTACGTATTTTGAAACAATATGTCCCACCGTAAAGACGCGGCGTGCCACGTCTCTACAAATTAATGGGATGAATATATGGATTTCACTCCGCCAGCAACAGTTCCAATATCGCAATCGCCGCCTGCGCCACCGGCGAGCCGGGTCCGAATATCGCCGCTACGCCTGCTTGGTACAGGTAATCATAATCCTGCGCCGGAATCACACCGCCGGCAATGACCAAGATGTCTTCGCGACCCAATTTCTTCAATTCGGCAATCACTTGCGGAACCAAAGTCTTGTGCCCGGCGGCCAACGAAGATACGCCCAGTACATGCACGTCATTTTCAACGGCTTGACGGGCGGCTTCTTCCGGCGTTTGGAACAGCGGTCCCATATCCACGTCGAATCCGCAGTCGGCATAACCGGTTGCTACTACTTTTGCACCGCGGTCGTGACCGTCCTGTCCCATTTTCGCAACCATGATGCGCGGCTGGCGGCCTTCTTTCTTTGCAAATCTTTCGGCAAGTTCACACGCTTTCTTAAACGATGCGTCGCCTTTTGTTTCTGATGAATACACGCCTGAAATAGTTCGAATAATTGCTTTATATCTTCCACTAATTTTTTCGCAAGCATCGGAGATTTCTCCCAAAGTTGCGCGAACACGAGCAGCCTCAACGGCTAATTCCAACAAGTTACCTTCGCCGGTTTCCGCACATTTCGTGATGGCTTCCAAGGCTTTTTGTACGGCGGCATTGTCGCGTTTGGCTTTCAATTCGTTCAAACGTTCCACCTGTTGTATGCGTACAGCCGTATTGTCAACTTCAAGAATATCAATCGGAGCTTCTTTTTCCAAACGGTATTTGTTAAGACCAACAATTGTCTGAGCGCCGGAGTCGATACGGGCCTGCGTGCGTGCAGCCGCTTCCTCGATACGCATTTTCGGAATACCGGTTTCGATGGCTTTTGTCATGCCGCCCAATTCCTGTACTTCCTGAATCAATGCCCACGCTTTTTCGGCCAATTCTTCCGTCAGTTTTTCAACATAATAAGAACCTGCCCATGGGTCGATTTCTTTCGTGATATACGTTTCTTCCTGAATATAAATCTGCGTGTTACGCGCAATACGGGCAGAGAAATCGGTCGGAAGAGCGATGGCCTCGTCCAATGCGTTGGTGTGCAAAGATTGGGTGTGTCCCAAAGCAGCCGACATCGCTTCCACGCAGGTACGGCCTACGTTGTTGAACGGATCTTGTTCAGTCAACGACCAACCGGAAGTCTGACAGTGTGTACGCAAAGCCAAGGATTTCGGATTTTTAGCGCCGAAACTTTTGAGGATTTTCGCCCACAACAAACGACCGGCGCGTAACTTGGCAATTTCCATGAAATGATTCATGCCGATGCCCCAGAAGAAGGACAAACGCGGTGCAAATGCATCCACATCCATGCCTGCATCTATACCTGCTTTCAAATATTCCATACCATCGGCGAGCGTGTAAGCCAATTCGATGTCGGCGGTTGCGCCTGCTTCTTGGATATGGTAGCCCGAAATCGAAATCGAGTTGAATTTCGGCATTTTTTGTGAAGTATATTCGAAAATGTCGGCGATGATTTTCATGGAAAAGGCGGGTGGATAAATATAGGTGTTCCGCACCATAAATTCTTTCAGAATATCGTTTTGAATCGTTCCCTGAAGTTCTTCCAATTTAGCGCCTTGTTCCAATCCGGCATTGATGTAGAAAGCGAGGATGGGAAGCACCGCACCGTTCATGGTCATGGATACGGACATGTCTTTCAAGGGAATCCCGTCGAACAACACTTTCATGTCTTCGAGCGAGCAGATGCTCACACCGGCTTTACCCACATCGCCCACCACACGCGGATGATCGGCATCGTAACCGCGGTGGGTAGCCAAGTCGAAAGCGACGGAAAGCCCTTTTTGTCCGGAAGCCAAGTTCCTGCGATAAAAAGCGTTGGATTCTTCGGCGGTGGAAAATCCGGCGTATTGGCGAATCGTCCAGGGACGCATGGCGTACATACCCGAATACGGGCCTCTCAGGAAAGGAGGAATACCGGAAGCATATTCCAAGTGTTCCATTTCTTCCAAATCGTCTTTGGTGTAAACCGGTTTCACCGGAATTTGTTCGGGGGTGTTCCAAGCCTCGCCGGCGTTGAGTTTTTCCCGGTCGGCAGGATTTATCGTTGCAAATCCTGTATTTTGAATATTAATATTCTTGAAATTTGGTTTCATATTTTTTATTTTTCTTTATAGTAAACACGAAGGCACTACGGCACAAAGACACGAAGATTTTATTAAAAGTAATGAGCCTCATCTATCGGGTATAATTGATATACAGATTTCAATTCTATTGCAATACTATCCTCAACTAAAACATCAATTCTAAAATATTTATCTAATTTTTCCCCTTTATAATAAATTGGTAAATATACTTGATTTTCTACTTTTATCCCTTTATTTTTAAGTTCTTCACAAAGACATTCTTCATAAAACTTTGTGTCTTTGTGCCGTAGTGTCTTCGTGTTTACATATAAAATTATTTTAATAATTTACTATTAAGTAACTGCAGCGTTTCCAATACATTACTTCTCACATTGATGAAGTTCGTGATTCCTTGCGCTTTCAAATCTTCGGTACAAGCAGGCGCACCGGCGATAATCAGAATTTCCTTGTCGCCAATCAGTTTATGCGCTTCGGGAGCGAAAGTAGCATATTCGTCGTCGCTCGAACAGAGAACGATGATGTCCGCACCGGCTTTGCGAGCCGCTTCAACACCTTCTGCCACAGTTTCAAAACCCAGATTGTCGATGACTTTGTATCCGGCGCATGCCAGGAAATTGGATGAGAACTGCGAACGCGCCAAACGCATGGCCAAATTACCGATAGTCAGCATGAATGCTTTGATTTCCTTGCCGGAGTTCTCCGTAGCAAGGCGCAGGATTTCAAAATCGGCGCCCAAACGTTTGGTGTTCAGGGTGGGGATGGACGATTGTTCACCGTCTTCACAATGGCATACCGTAGGGGCGTTGCGCGCAACGCCCCTACCGGTTTCTGTAAAATTCGGGAATTGATTCGTTCCCAACAAGATTTCGCGGCGTTGTGCTACGGCTTTGAAACGTTTGTCGGCGCAGGCATTGACGGTCTTTTGAATTTCGCCTGTTTTTACTAATTCATAGAAACCTTTTTCTTCCGTATCAAGGAAAAGTTTCCATGCTTCCCCGGCAATTAAATTCGTTAATGTTTCAATATAATAGGAACCACCCGACGGGTCAACTACTTTATCAAAGTGACATTCTTCTTTCAATAATAATTGTTGATTACGGGCAATACGTTCCGAGAAATCATCCGGCGTTTTGTACGGTCTGTCAAAAGCGGTAACTAACAAAGAATTAACGCCTGCTATGCCTGCCGACATCGCTTCGGTTTGCGTACGGAGCAAGTTTGCATAAGCATCAAAAACCGTCAGGTTGAAGGAGGAAGTCCGTGCAAAGATATTCATTTTTCCGGCGCAACGACATTCGTTGTTTGGTCCTTCGTTCGGACAATCATGTTTGCAAGTCGGATTGTAAGCCTTCACGATTTCTGCCCATAACCAGCGAGCTGCGCGGAATTTGGCTATTTCCATGAAATAGTTTGAACCGATTCCGAAGTTGAATTTAATTTTCTTTGCGGCAAGCGTCCTGTCAACGCCTGCATCGACCAGACGGTTCAGTAATTCGTTTCCCCAAGCCAAAGCATATCCCAGTTCCTGTGTGATATAAGAACCTGCATCGTTGAACAATGAAGCGTTTACGGCGATGACCTTGAACATGCGAAGTTCGGCGGCAGCGGCAATGGCATCCGCCATTACTTCTATCCATTCGGTCTTTACATGGTTTTTGGAAAGAATTTTCCCGATGAAATCAATGTTTACCGAACCGTGAATCTTTGTCAAATCGTAATTTTTACTTTTGAAATAAGCGGCCAGAATCCGAATCAGTTCAACCGACTTCATGTTGCAAGTCAGGAAATTGAGTTCAACACATTCCGGCAGGATACCCTCCAAAAGAATCGCGATGTTTTCTGCATTAACGGCCTCACGAGGAATCTTGAAACCCAAAGAATTAACGCCTTTGTTCAGAATATCCAAAGCCTTTTTGTTGGCTTCGGCAAAATCATGTACCTCAATGTCCTGACGAACAAACCAGTCGTTTTTGTCTTTTTTTGTTCCGCGTACATAAGGGTATGCGCCCGGTAAAGATTCGGTTGTTTTCAAACCGGCAATGTCTTCTGTACGATAGAAGGGATTCACATTAAAACCTTCGTTTGTTTTCCAAACGAGTTTTTTCTCGAAATCAGCGCCTTTGAGGTCGGCGACTATTTTTTCCATCCATAATCCGGTCGAAACGGGCGGGAATTCCGAGAAAAGCTTTTCTTTAGAACTATTCATAGATATTTTATTAAAATTTAAGTGTTTACTATAATCCAACACAAGGATTTTGCGCTGCAAAAGTACAATAAAATATTGAAATAGCATGGGGTTTGCTCCGATATTATCGCCGAAAGTCTTGCATTTTTTTTCATAATTGATGCTTTTAGGGTAGTGAGTTGTAACCCGACTACAAGATGAAAAAATGGATTATATTTCATTTTTATGTATTTTTCCGGAAAAAATAGACCGTTTTTAGTTATCCGTTAAATATCTTTCAGCATATTCTACAATAATTTGTGGAATAGCGCCATACACAACTTCCTCATAAATGTATGATCGGGCTTCTAAAAATAGTTTCATTTGTTCATCTTTCATATATTCTTCCATAAAAGGAGGATAATTGGCGCTTACCAATGTTCTACCGATTAATATCCACGTTAGTTCCCTGAATGGATAATTTGAACCTTTCTTTTGTCGCAATTCATCATTTTTCAATGTGACTTTAATCAGTTTCTTTTTCGCATCATCATCCAATTGAGAAAGAAATACGGCTTGCGAGGTTAATACTTCAAACGCTTTAGGTCCAAACCACGGACCCCATTTTACCGGATCAAGCGCCAACATTCGTTCAAGAAGCGCAGTTCCTGCATCTGTCCGTTTGATTAATTCGTTGTAAGCATTATTTTTTAAAAAGGTGCCTTCAAAATCAGATTGGTACTCAAATCTATGAAGAATATCGAATAAAAACGGATATTCCCATATTGCCTGAATCACAGCTTGTGTTGACATTGTCTTCAAAATATCTTCAGGAACTTGACATGCGTTTACCATTTCCCATACCGTTTTGAATTGCGCCCATTCTTCCATTCCCGGATATACCGGATAATTGTATGAGTCTGCCGGACGAGGCATATTCATAGATCCCAATTTATCTTGAATCAAGTCTTTATACTTGGGTTCCGAAGGTGTTTGCACCTCTTCTTCTGTTTGTTCCTCTTCAGTCTGTTCCTCTTTTTCTAAACTTGCATTTTCGCTACAAGCAAGAAAGGCAATGAACATTATAAAAAATAAATAATTTAGTGTTTTCATAATACAGTTTTCACACTTTAACCTATAAAAATCTATATTATAATCTAAAATTGAACAAAGATAGTTCATAATTTTTAATAATTGATTATTTTTTGATTAATTTTCAACCTGTAACTGTTAAATATTGCCGGGGCGTTTAAATTTAATAAAATTTTTGCCCGTTAGGGTATTCATATCAATAGAAGAGATAAAGAGAGATATAATTTTTTATTGATATGAAAATGCTAGGGTGTACGACAAATTTCCCAATTAGTGTTTAACGATTATCAGGAGATGTCTCCACTCGCTGCGCTCGGTCGACATGACGCGGCTGCAAAAGGGGAAAGGAGGGGGAAGAAACGGCGGCTTCGCCGCCGTTTCTTCCCCCTCCACCCACATCTCAACGTTTTACTGTCATGTCGACTAAGCCAACGAGGAACGAGGAGGCGCATGGAGACATCTACCGATAATCGTTAAACACTAATTGGGAAATTTGTCGTACACCCCCTATGAGCATAGCAATTTAACACAAATTCAGATGCGTTTGCCCTGGGACGTATAAAATCGCTTTACTTTAATTTTAACGTATTATTTATCTTTTTACTCCAAGCCCTTCCGGTTTCAGTGTCTCTTATCTGAATAATATAAACACTTTGAGAAAATGCGGCTGTTGTAAAATCCACGCTTGATTTGTTCCGGAAGGCTTTTGAGGCAATCTGCCTGCCGTCGATAGAATAGATACTTGCCACTCCACTTTTCAAATCTATGCCATTCAGCCGAATTTCAATTTTCCCTTTCTGTTGAATCAGTTTGAATGGAAAGTCAGCTTCGATTTTAGGAATACCGGTTGCTTCGAAAAAACATTCTTCTATTTCCGAAAAATCAATATACTCGGTTTTTATTTCAGATTTCCATACTCCTGTTTCATCTTCGTAGCAATTGCAACAAACGGCCATGCTAAAATGATTAATAAGAGGTGCAAATGATACATTGGGACCGATTCCTTCAATAAATGTTAATGGAATGATCTGTCTATAAAAAGCGCTATAATTCGCATCAAGTCTTATATACTTTCGATTATCTTTGTAATAGATGGAATCTACTGTGGCAAAGTATCCTTTTTCATCCCTCTGTACATCTTGAAAACACTGCCAGCAATGAGGCTCGTTAATAGATGTTATATCCGGTGGAAAATAATATTTATCGCCGATTTCCAAGTCCATTTTGGAAACCAATACTTCTGAAACTTCATCTGTAGTTTCGTAGATGTCATCTAAAGCAATAAATAAAGAACCGGTTTCTATTTCTTCCCTTATTCCAAAACGATAATACAGATTTGCTGAATTTATTTGTTCGAGGGAATAAAAGATATAGGCTTTCTTGTAGCAGATTCCGTTATTCAAAAGAGTATCCTGATTGTACTCGGAATAGCGTTCGCTGTGTCGAGCCAAATCTATCATCTCATTAACAACATACCAATGGGTAAACTCTTTGCCGAAATACGACCGGTAAGATGAGGTCTGAGCGATGGAAAGCAGGGGAAATACAAGCCCTGCCCACAATAGTGTTAATAGATATTTTGTTTTCATAATCTGTTTCTATAAAATAATTTTATTTACTTGTTAGATTTGGACGGAACCAAAAATCAGAATTATAATTATAATTACCATCATTGTTAAGATTTACATTAGGATCAAAAGTAATAGTTAAATTACTATTTACATAATAATATCCATCACCGGTACCTTCCCAGCCCATATTTGCATGCAAAAAGAGGTCATAATTATTTACTAGTTCTTTTGTGGAAACATTACTACTTGCACTAATTACTGTATTGACACCCTTAATGCAAATAGCATATCCATCTATAATCCACGCATGACTTCCTGCATTTGCAGTTCCCTTATTTCTAACGCCACCGGCCAAAACAATTTTCATAGCATCTAACGAAGATTTTACCGTAGTCACATTCATACCACTTGCTGAAGAACCCATTGAAATTTTTGAATTTAGACACGTCCACATACTATTAAGAACCGTAGAGCTACCATCACAATTTGGGGTAGTTGAAGTTCCATTGAAAATATGTTTGATTAGCCCAGATACCATATCTATTCTGTTTTGCTCAGATGCTGGAACACCACTGAAATAGGACCATCCAGGTTCTATAGATGGGGTTTGTTTTAATTGTGACCAATTAATTGTGACAGACTGTCCATTTACTCTTGTAACTTGCATAGCAGGTTGAATATGAGCAAGAACTTGAGCCGCAGCAGTAACTAAGCATCCGGCAGGATAATGTGAAACATAGTCAGTTCCCATAATAAATTCATCACAGCCTTCTGCTATTTGATAATTGTAAGGCTGCCCTTGCCCCCATTTAGTCGTCACCAACGGGCCTATTTGTCCCAATGTTCCTGAAAGTTGAGGAATTACAATTGACTTTGTTGCTGGTTTCCCTTCAACAATCAAATTGTCTCTTACCTTATTATATGCCACTTCTGAGACGTTTATTTCAAGTTCTTTGCTGATCTTTTCAAGTGTATGATCTCGCAATGAATCTTTTAGATGATTAAAATATTTAATATTATTAAGTAAAGATTCTTCAGAAAGTTCTAGCATCATCTCTATTCCGGCAAATACAGAAGCGTCATCTTTTTTATTTAGATCTCCTTTTGGCACATAGGCCAAAACAGAAGGAAACCTCTCATCAGCAGAAACAAATACAAAACCAGTGTCTGTATTTTGTATTAAATCATATCTATAAATAGGTACAATTTCACTTGAGTTTGCCTCTGATTTAGAAGCGAATCGTTTTTTTCCATCCAAACTAAGGTAATATTTTTCTTTTGCGTTGTATGAAGCATTGACAAGATTATTTTTAACAAGTATCTCTTTATTTAACGTGATTTCAAACATTTTAATTACGAATTGAATATCCTGTTCTGATAATTCTTTGGGATTATCAAACGCAATGCTAAGGAACTCTTCTTGAGTTAATGTGACTTTCTTCTCAATAGTTGGAACATCATTAGAATCATCTTGTCTGTTATCACAAGAAAAAAATACAAAAGCAAGTAAACTTGCACTTAAAAATAATTTTACCGCTTTCATGACACTTTGTTTTTTTAATGTTTTTTTAATGTTTTTTTAATTTAAATTACCATCCAAATCAATCACATCCATCTCATTGCTTTTATTATTCACAGGTATAGACGCCATCGAAAAGCAACAAAAAAATAACACAAGTAAATAAGTTTTTTTCATCATGATTTTTTTTATTCAAAGGTATCGTATCTGTTTTGAATAAACAACAGGACTCAATTCCTACTCAACTTTTATTACTAAAACAAACAATTAATCAGCTGTTAATAAATGAAATGAATAAATCAACACTCAACTTTTATTCAACTTTTTTACCCGAAAACGGATAAAAAATATATGATTATCCGCTATTTTACCCCCAACCCCCTAAAGGGGGCTTTAGTGTCTGCGATGATGCACATTGTGCTACAGTAAAGTCCCCTTTAGGGGATTTAGGGGTAATTTTGCGGATAGTCATAAAAATATTGGTTACCTGATAACCTCTTTAAAAAAGGTAAAGAAATCCTCTCCTTTAAACATCCCTAATTTTTTCCGCAAATCGGAACGGATTCTTCGAACCATATTGGTTGTTGTTTCAAGAATCACTCCGATTTCCGTATCATTGAAACTCGTTTCACAGGACAGGCAACAAATACGAAATTCCATTTCGCTCAATTGGGGATACTTGCTGCGTATTTTATTGTATAAGCCGTTTTTGAGACTATCCATCGCCTGATACAATTTATCCCAATCCGGCATATCTCCGCCATACACAATTTCATTGAATTTTCTCAACAGTTTTTGCCCGCTTGCCTGTTCATTTTCGCTTAATAAGGTTCTGATCAATGCGGTTTTCCTTAAAATGTCGAACTGTTCGAGCAGGACATTGTGGAAAGTATAACTTTCTTTAGAGAAATTATCCGCCATTTTTTGTAAACTCCCTGTTTTTTGTTCCAAATCCAACATAATCCTTTTGTTTTGAGCAGACCTTCTGTAAGATGCGAAAATAATTATACCGGCTACTATCAATACCAATGAAAGTATAATCAAGATTTTTTGCTGTTTTATTATCAATCGGTTTTGCGAATTTTTAAGTTTTTCATAATCGTATTTCCCTTGAATTTCCAATAATTTATTGTTTTTTTCGCTGTCAAATACATTTATTGTAGAGTGGTAATATTCTTTATAATATTTCAAGGCTTCCGGATAATGATTATTTTTTTCTTCTATCTTAGACCTTAAAAGATAGGAAGTACGCATCAACCAAGGGTCGCTGACAGGCAACGCCAAAGCCTTGTCGAGATACAAATTTACAGAGTCCATATTATCTTCAAGGACATACACTTGGGCTATGTTTAACAGTATTCTTGCCTGTTCTACGCTATCATTCGAGAAAGCAAGCGCTTCATTGAAAAGTTTTTTTGCCGGTTCATAAAAACCTTCTCCCATATAGGTAACCCCCATATTGTTTTTTATACTTAACTGTAAATCAACCATTTTACAAGAATCAGCAAGCGCTATACCTTCATTATAATAATAAAAAGCGCTGTCTATTTTTTCGCTCAAGACAAAGCAATCTCCTATTAATTTTAAAGCTCCTGCTTTATTTCTGTAATTTTGAGCTTTATCATACATCGCAACAGCATTTTTGTTTAACTCGATTGCCTTTTCATACGATGAATGTTCCCTGTGGAGAATCCCCCAATTTCCTTGTATCAGTCCTTTCAAGTTATAATCTTTGGTTTTGTCGGCCCATTCCCCTGCTTCTTGATAAGCCTCGCTTGCTTTGTCCGTGTTTTTTTGTTCATGCCATACCCGGCCGCAATAAAAAGCAGCCAAGGCAGCGTTTGGGTAGTCTTTCTTCCGGACATAATACGCTTTTACGGCAAAGATAACCGTATCGGAAACTATGTCCTTGTCATTCTTGTCTTTGGCCTGAAGCAAAAGCAAGTTATACTTATTGAACAGGCTTTTGCTTAAATCTTCGGGGAAAAGAACAGTGTTAAGCAGTTGTAGAGCGCTATCCGGTTGCTGTTCAATACTGTTTTCCGCCTTGGAAATAATATTCTTTACCCCTTTTTGTCGCGAACAAGAGAAAAGGGTAAATAATATCAAGAAAATTATTAAATAGTCATAACCGCTTGTCCATTTTTGCATAACATTCAGGATTAGATTACAAATATATAATATTTTTCAACAACCCGATTTAAAATCCGTGAAAATTCAGTGAAAAGATTGTGAATTAAACAAAAAGTATTACTTTTGTAGGAAAATAAGTTCGTTGCGTTTTTTATGAAACCATTTTTATGAAACCAATTGTATTTATCATATTATTCTTTTTTACTTGCTGCTTTGGGACTGTAGCTTTCGCTCAGGATAAACAAAACCGGAAACAGACTGCGGTAGTGGAAGAGATTGTTATGCCCGAAATGAATGTGGCTAACAACAAGTTAACGTTGAAAAACGCACCGGTGGGACGACGGGTTGAAATATTTACTATTCTTGGAAATAAAGTCCGGCTAATCGAAATAAAATCCCCGGACGGAGAGTATGAACTGAATCTTCCGCGTGCGATTTATATTTTCAAATTGGACGGAGTGGTGAAAAAGTTCGTAATCAGATAATTAATTCTTCCAAAATTCAGGGATAAACAAAATCAATACCGCAAAAATTTCCACGCGCCCTACAATCATCAGGAAAGCCATGTACCATTTAGCAAAAGCCGGTATAGCCGCAAAAGTGCCGGAAGGTCCGCTTTCTCCGAAGCCGAGACCGGTATTCCCCAGCGACGATAATGCAGCTACCAAGGCTTCCATAAAAGACATTCCCGAAAAAACCAGTATTCCCCAACTGACAAAAATAATTAACACGTAAAGGAATGCGAAAGCCAACAGACGCTGAACCGTTTCGAATGACAAGGCGTCTCCGTTCACGCGCACAGGAATGATAGCCCGCGGATGAATCAAGCGTTTAAATTCATTGAAAGTATTTTTTATTAAAACAACTACCCGTATGACTTTCATCCCGCCGCTGGTCGAGCCGGCACATCCGCCCATAACCATCAGAAACATAAACGGAATCCAATAGCCCGGATTCCAATGGTTGATGTTGGTCGAAAATCCGGTTCCGGTAACGACGGAAACTACCTGAAACAGCGCTATGCGAAAGCTGTGGATTAGTGTATTCGTTTTATAATCCAATTGCAGAAAGACAGTTACAATCAGACTCAGACTTAAAATGATAGCGGCAAACCACTTTAATTCTTCGTCTTTGAAAAACCGCTTGAATTTTCCTTTAAATAAAAAATAAAGCAGCGCAAAATTGGTAGCTCCAACAAGCATGAATACGCAGGTAATTGTTTCTATATAAGCAGAATTCCAATAGGCAACATTGCTATTTTTGGTCGAAAATCCACCGGTTGAAATGGTAGAAAAAGCATGACAAACCGCGTCGAAAGGATTCATCTGCCCGTATATTAAAAGGCCTGTCAGGGCGGCTGTTAATGACACATAGATAAGCCAAAGTCTTTTAGCCATTTGGGTGACGCGAGGCCGGAATTTGTCGCGCGTAAGTCCCGTCGCTTCAGCATCGAATAAAAGAGCGGCGCCTCCGCCCAACAACGGAAACAGCGCCAAGGAAAATACGATGATTCCAAGTCCGCCCAACCATTGTATCAGGCTTCTCCAGAACAAGATAGCTTTTGATGTATATTCGACGCCGGTGAGGGCAGTAGCCCCGGTGGTCGTTATTCCGGAAGTAGATTCGAAAACGGCATCGGTAAAGGAAGTAATTTCCCCGCTTAAGAGAAAAGGCAAGGCTCCGAAAATGGAGAATACTACCCAGGCAAAAGTCACACCTAAACAACTCTCTTTTTTCTCAATGATTTTGAATTTGGTTTTGTAGTCGGAAAAAAAGAACAGTACCAATCCGGCGGACAAGGTAATGATTGCGGAAAGAATGAAAACACTGAATATCTCTTTCAGGCAAAAGGATACACCTGCCGTGACGAACATGAAAACCGATTCTATCATCAGCGTTAATCCGACAACCCGAAATACAAATTTCCAATTTAGACCGAAGCTCATTATTTAATTACGAATTACAAATTACGAATTACGAATTACTAATATTTTTAATTGAAATAGTCTTCGATTTTCCGCATGGCGGAATTTAAGCAGAAAACGACTACATGATCGCCGGCTTCAATCCGGGTATCGCCTTCAATGATGTCCACTACCCCACCCCGAATTTTTCCGCCTAAAGTCATGTCTTGAGGCAAATTCAATTCTTTGACGAGTTTGCGGGTGATTTTTGATTTGGGACGAGCGACTAATTCGGCTACTTCCGCATCGGCAAAAGTCATGCTTTTCACCGTCGAAACGTCGGCATTCAAAAGGAATTGATAAATATGGCTTGCAGTTATCAGCTTTTTATTGATAACCGTACCGATATCCAATTTTTCAGCCATTTGGATATAATCCTCGTTTTCCACTTCGGCGACTGTTTTCGGTACGCCCAGACTCTTTGCCGTCACGCAAGCCAGAATATTCGCTTCGGAATTGGCGGTCAAGGCGATAAAAGCGTCACAGCCTTTGATATTCTCCCGGACAAGAAGGTCTGTATTTCGTCCATCTCCATTAATAACCATCACATTACCCGGCATTTTCTCGGCAAGACGGTAACTTTTTTCCCGGTCTTTTTCGATCAGTTTGATGTTGATGCTGTTGGACAGGTTTTCGCAGACTTTCATTGCGATACGGCTACCGCCCATGATCGTTATCCGGTTGATATTGATATGGTCTTTCCCTGCAAGGGTTTTAATGTCGGGCACATGTTTCGGCGTCGTTGTAAAATATACGATATCCCCGGAGAGTATCCGGTCTGAGCCGCGGGGGATAATCGTGTCGTTTTCCCGCTTAATCGCAACGATATGATAAATCTTCTCTCCTTGTGATATGTCATAAAGATATTTGTTTATGACGGGAGCATTGTCCCTGATTTTTGCACCCACAAGGATTAGCTTTCCTCCGGCTAATTCCGACCATTGGCGTGACCAAGGGGTTTTCAGTGCATTTACAATTTCGTCGGCAGCCAATATTTCGGGGCATATTATGGAGTCAATCCCCAGTTTGGAAAAAAATTCCATGTTTTTGGGAAGCAGATATTCGGTATTGCTTACCCGGGCAATGGTCTTCTGGGCGCCAAGATTGGTCGCCAGCATGGAAGCGGTCATATTGACGGATTCTTCGGGTGTAACGGCGATAAACATATCCGCCCGTTTCACTCCTGCGGCTTTCAAATCATTGATGGACGTCGGATTTCCAACAGCGGTCATGATTTCGAGACCGTAAGGAATATTCAATTTCTCTTCATCAGAATCCATGAAGACGATGTCTTGATTTTCCTGAGAAAGTAGTTTTGCCAAATAAATGCCTACTTCGCCGGCGCCTGCGATGATAATTTTCATAAGGAATAATTATTGTGCAAAAGTACATGATAAAAATGACATTTCACACACAAATGGAGAAAATAAGTGAGAAGATAAATATACAGCTTAGTGATGTGCAAGTATTTGAATGTTGTTATTTATCATCCGGACAGGTTCTGCGTATCGAACAGTTCCGTATTGTTTAGCCTGTATATTTACATCCCTCACTTCCACTCCTTGAATCGGCGACTGTTCCGTTCCGATACAATTAATGAAAGTATTTGTGTTTTTTGCCTGAATATGAGACAGATAAATATGTTTGAAATGAGGCAGTCCCTGTTCCGGTTCTACTTTTTGTAACATCACTTCCCAATGCTTGGGCACGGTTTTACCTTTGTATCTGGCAGGCAATGCAGAATAGCTGTACGAAGGATTCCAGTTCATATCACAATTGAGGATGTATTGAACGCTATCGGTTTGCACTTTATCCATATAAATATGTTCCACCGTGCCACCCCTTGTCATCGCAGATTTGATGCGCAAAGCGGCGCTTGTGCCTAAGGCTTGGCTTTCCATACAGTAAATATAACGGATGTCGCCCGAAGTTTCACTGCCGCAAGTCATTAACCCGGCGCCTTTGCGAGCGATGCAATTGCGGATGAAGACGTATTCCGTTGGGCGTTTCACCCGCAATCCGTCGGCATCCCGTCCGGCTTTGAGGCAGATATTGTCGTCGTTGCAGTCAATATCGCAACCCTCAATGAGAATGTGGTGTGAAGAATCAATGTCAATACCGTCGGTGCTCGGTCCGTGTCCGCCCAGATTGTTTTGAATCGTTACGCCATTGACCGTGCAATAAGATGAATACAGCAGTTGTATCGTCCAAAATCCGGCTCGCAGGAAAGTCAAATCGCTAACGGTTACGTTACTTGATTCCGAAACCAACAACGAGCGCACCCGTTTACAATCGTAATCGACAATCCAGCGCAATCCTTTTTTGTCGTAATCTTTACGCATCTCCCAGTATTTATCCCAGAGATATTTGCCGTCGCCATCTATCACGCCTTCGCCGGTAATGGCTACATTTTGCTGATTGAGCACATTGATAATCGCAGCAGGCCATACCATTTCAATACCGGCAACTCGCGTAGCCCTGTCCGGAAAATCTTCTACCCGATTAACCGCTTTAAGCGTTACTTCTTTTCCGATATGCAATTCTACATTACTTTTGAGATAAAGCGCACCGGTCAAATAAATGCCCGGATTTAATTCTACTCGTCCCCCACCCTTTTTGGCACAGGCATCTATTGCTTTTTGAATGGCAACGGTATTCAATGTGATGCCGTCGCCACGCGCACCGAAATCATTGGCTTTGACAAGCGTTTTGCTTGCAGGTTTTGCTTGTGCGCCGACCGTTTTTACCCAATCGGGCAAAACATCTGTGTTAGGCAGCGGCAAGTTAGTATTTTTAATGTCAATATCAACCGCATCATCCAACACGAAAGCGGGGCGACCGTCTTCTTTCGCAAAATCCACATCAATATCCTTGAATTTAATATTACGGGCATGACGAATATAAAACGCCGAAGCCGGTATCGTTCCGAACATCCAAGGTTCGGGATAGACTTTCTCGTTTTCGGGCGGTGCAATTTTGGCATCTTCCTTGCTGTAACCGCCTTGATAATGAATACGAATATTGCTCAAGGTTACGTCTTCAATCAAATGTCCGGGTATGCCGCTGATGATAGAGGCATAGCGCGAGTCGGCGTTGAAAACATTGATATTGTCTATCAAAATACGACGCATTTTGCCGACAGGCGTTCCTTCCGGACTGCGCATCCGTGCGCCCAAACGCAGAAATAGCGGTGAATTGACAATGTCCCGCATCGTGATATTAGAGATGGTAATATCTTCTAAACAACCCCCGTCCACGCTTTCGAGCGCTAAGCCGCGACAATGTTCAAAGACGCAATTGGAGACAGCAATGTTTTTGAATCCGCCGCTGGATTCGGTGCCGAATTTAATCCGCCCGCAATTAAATCCGTGGTCGGGCGCTTGCGGTTGGGTGCTGAGGTAAGCGCCATTGGCTACGGAGCCTTGGTCGTATCCGCTCACGAAACAGTTGGTAATCGTGACGTTCTCGGTATCTTTGAAATAACCCAAGCCATAACTTGCTTTCAATACGATGGCATCGTCCCACGGCGTATTGACCGTACAGTTGGAAATGCGTACATTCCGGCAAGCATCTATGTCCAAGCCATCGCGATTGGTATCTATCAGCAGATTATCAATGGTCATATTTTCCACACCGGTTGCGAGCAAGGCAAAATGTCCGCAATGCAACATCCGAATATCGCGCAAGGTAATATTTTTACATTCTTTCAAACTGATGGCTTTGTTACCAACGCCGACAAGACGGCTTTCTTCACGGGTCAATCCCATGCCGTCTATTGTTCCTGCACCGCAAATCGTAATATCTTCTTCGCCGATTGCCCAAAGCAGACTGTTTTTCCAATGGCTGTGTCCGAAATCCTGAAAGCGGTTGTGTTCATTCGGTTCAGCCTCATCGTAACCCTCGGTGGCGGAAGGAAAAGCGGCGATAATCTTTGCACCGGCATCTAAAAACAGGCGAATATGGCTTTTCAGGCGAATGGAATAGGATAAATAATTGCCTGCCGGGAAATAGACAGTTCCGCCACCTTGAGCCGCTGCTGCCTCAATCGCTTGATTGATAGCATAAGAATCTATGGTTTTGCTATCGCCGGTCGCGCCGAAATCTCGGACGGAATGGAACGCAGATGACACGGATTGAGTGGATTTACGCGGATAATTTTTTGTGTCATTGAGGGCTTGACCCGCAATCCCCTGCTGAACCGCAGTTCCTTTATTAAACAAGTCTTCCAACATAAAGTAGTTGTAGTCTGCTTTGGCATTTTGCTCATAAAAACAAAGATAGTATTTCTGTCCCGATTGTACAAGCAAGCGACCTTTCACTTCCGGATTGTCGGATATTGCTATTTGCAATTCGGATTCGAGGGGTACGCAGCCTTGAATTGTCCGTAATTTCATACTCTCACCATAATACAAAGTGAAAGCGTTGCCTTCTATGCTGAAAACATCGTCTTTGAGCGCTCCGCCGAATGACCATGTTAATTCGGTGTCGGCAGTTGGCAGAATTTCTACAATCACGCCTTTCGTATCGCGTAAAGATTGCACCCTTACTTGGATTTTCCCTTTTCCAATGCTATAATTTGCTTTTCCTTTAAATTCCTGCGTATTGAAAGCCGGAATATCGCCGATTTGAAGTTTTCCGACTTGTGCCGACAGACAACAATTTACCGTGAGTAACAATACTAAATTGATTATTTTTTTCATCTTATGCCAAATAAAATACTTCTTCTAAAGGAATAGATACAGGCGAATTATCGGTATTCACTTCCATAATATCACTCATGTAATCCCACCATTTTTGTTGGATTGTTTCGCTGCCGAGACCTTGCGACGATACTTCTCCGCTGACTTTTTGCACGCCGAACAAAATATTTGTTTCTTCGTCCAAAAAAATGGAATAATCGCTGATGCCCGAACGTTTGATAAGTTCGGCTATTTCCGGCCAAATTTCGTTATGCCGTTTGATATACTCTGCTTTGAAGCCGGGCTTCAATTTCATTTTGAATGCTACTCGTTTCATCTGTTTATCATTTTTATTGTTCAGTCCATACCGAAACACTTGCCGTAGGTATCTCTTTATTGCCGATAATGTAATTTAATTTTAAATTTTAACAAAAGTAATTATTTTGGTAACGCGAGGCAATGGATAAACAGACAAATATATAGTAATTTTGTACAGTTATGGCAAAATATCACTTTTGGATAGTTGAATTTGAAACAGGTGGGAGTTTGTATTTTGTTGCTTGAAAATAAAATTGTAATTTTGCATTCGTAGATTTGTCAAAATAAAATGTTTATGCAACAAAGAAGAGATGAAAATTTAATGCTTGTGGCGGCGGTTGAGCAATATGCCAATCAATATAATATATCTACTGCGGTAGCCCTTAATCTTTTTGGCAAATATGGGATAAATACACTTATTCGCCACCATTACAATGCGCTACACACACAATCACTTGATGAATGTTTTCATTTTGCAGACGATATTTTGAAACGAAAATTAAATGAACAATAAAATCAGCCGGAAAATAAAATTATATCATGGCTCAAATTGCGATTTTACAACAGTAGATTTATCGAAATCGAAAGACAAACGCGATTTTGGCAAGGGCTTTTACTTGACAACTCTGCAAAGTCAAGCAAAAGATTGGGCGGCAGTTTTGTTTGCGCGCTATGGTGGTGATGGCGTTTTTGTATATGAATTTGAGTTTGAAATGAATGAAGAATTGACAATAAAACAGTTTGATGGTGTATCGGAAGATTGGTTGAAAATGATTAAAGAAAACCGTGTACAAGGCGGTACTCAACACAATTTTGACATTATTCGTGGTGCGGTAGCAAACGACAAGACCAACCGCACATTAGCTTTGTTTGTAGAAGGAATTTACACGGTAAAAGAGGCTTTGCGAAAATTGCGTTCCAACAAGTTGAACGATCAATTTACTATTCACACAGAAAAGGCATTGACTTGTCTGAAACTGATAAACAAAACTCGTTATGAAAACTAAATATACTTACAACGGCGAAGACATAACGATGGATATGATGTTCAAAATTGAACACATTGTCAATATTTTGGCAGAGCGCGAACACAAAAACTTCGATAGCGTTTTTGCCGATTTTGTCGCCTCTGAAACTTACAAAAAACTGCAACAGACCAACAATCTTTTGTGGGCAGAAAGTAGTGAATTTATTGCAGACGAGTATAATCGGCTATAACAATATTTACCGGCAAAATCACATTTTAGACAATTCTTGAATCGTAACCGGACCCAATAATCCCGAAGGCACAGGTGCCCAAATATCGTATCTCGTATTGCTGTAAGCAATATTTACAAAATAGGGTGGAAATTTTTGTGTTTACACAGAAAATATATGTTTTATTGATTGTTATTTGAAAATTTAGTTGTATCTTTACAACCGTTAAAGATAACAACACCCGTTGGCAACCTATAAGAATTGTCAATGGGTTATTTTTTTATTAAAAATGGAACCATTAATCAAAGCCATACCCAATGGCAATACCAAAGAAGATAAAAAGCAACGTAAGCAGTTTATCATTGATTTTTACGGAAAATGGATTGCAGAAAATCCTGAAAAACAGATATATAACAAATCGTTGCAAACATTTATTGCTGTGCGTTTTTTGTCAATAGAAGAAACTGCTCAGCACGCCTCTTTTAATTATAAATCAACAATGGCTATTACGTTTTTGTCCGAAATATTAGAAAATGCAATCGTAAAAAAAGATAAAAAAGGTAATGTTATTCATGAAGAACCAAAAACTAATGCAAAAAATCAATCGCGTTTTTCAAAAATATTTATAATGGAATATGAGAAAATAAACTTTGGAAAAATAAAATTGACGGTTGGCGAATTGCGTGGCAGTGGCCAAAAGATACAATATTGCATTACAGCAATAGAATAAAAAAACAGATAAAAACCCTCGCCGTTCACGAAATAGTTATCATCTGTTATTTTTAGAATTCTATTGCAAAGATAATAGATTTTTTTGACATAACAAAATTAAAACCATTTATTTTCGTAATTCTTGAATCGTAACCGGACCCAATAATCCCGAAGGCATTGGCTCCCAAATATCGTATCTCGTATTGCTGTAAGCAATATTTACAAAATTGATTTCATGGAAGATACGCCATTCTACGCCTCTGCGGTCATAATCGGCTATACGGTTGGCGGGAAGATTGGTTACTTCTATTTCAATCGTGTTTTCGCCGGTTTGCAGTAAGTCGCCAATATTGATTTCAAACGGAACGGCAAACAAAACACCTGCTTTTTTACCGTTTATTTTTACTACCGCGCTTTCCCGCACATCGCCTAAAGTCAAACGATATTCTTTGTCGGTTTCTTTTTTAAAATCGAATTTAATTTCATACAAGGCTGTACCCATATTGATTTTTAGGGTGTCGTTACCTAATTCCGTCCACGAAACCAATTCCGGTAGAGACACAATGCATTGCGTCTCTACGGGGGGCGTGCTATCAATGAAATACATATTCCACCCGTGATTCAGTGCTAACTTTTTGCCGGTCGGTTGATAATAATTCCAATCCGCTACTTGCACATTTTTATCGGTAAATGTTTTCAGGATAATGGATTCGCCCGGTTGGAGTTGCAGATAAACTTCCGTGACGCCGTTGTTGTTTCGCAGATTGGCTTTGCCGCTTTTGCCGGTCATTGGGTCGAACAAGACCGCACTTGCAGCCGATGTTCCCAAGGCAATCCATCCGTCTATCGGATTGTTTTTGAGCATCGAAAAGAAATAAATATGTCCTGTGTCATGTTTGCGACGTATTAATTTCCCGCCTTTTTCGGAGATAAATATTTCCCTGTTTTTATTGTATTTTGCAGGTAGAGACGGGGCATGCCCCGTCTCTACAAAGATAACCGTGGCGCCTTGTTGTTTCAGGTTTTCAATTCGGGCAAGCGTTGCATCCGGAATGTATTTGGCGGGAGGAATGACTAAAGCTTTGTAAACCGTTCCGCCTTCGGTCTTTAACAAGCCGTTTGCAACCATAGTCGTTTGCAAAAAATGGTCGGAAATATAATCCAAATCGAATCCGGCATTCATGATTTGTTCCACCGTGCCGGTAAATTCCGGTATTTGATGGAGGACATCGTGAATGGCAAACGGCTGATAATAATTGCCGCGCAAATTGTGCCAAATATCGTACATGGGAAAATACAACAGGAAATCATTATCGGGCGTTCCGCTTTGCAAAAATGATTGGGTACGAGCGATATAATCGAAAAAAGCGGGTGCATCGCGCCAAATCGTATTGGTGGGCGACATATCCACAGACGCATAAAATTTCCATCCGGGCCATGCCGCTTCTTTCGGCGAATAAGCAGTACCATGAAAAAAGACGTGATTGACACCCGAGGCAAACATCAAATCTATTTCCGGTTTGGCTTGCGACAAAGAGGTGCGAAAATGCTCGGTCAACCAAGTCAATGTTTCGGAAGAGGTATATTTTTTCCCTGTGATATGAGCCGCAGAAGAGGCATATTTCAGAATAGTGGGACTGCTGTCGTTCCGTTTGAAAATAGAATCTTTGCGTAAGCCGGGAATATCAAAATCGGTAATGCCAAAGGATTCACATTCGGGAATATCGACGATGGCGTATAAATCCAACAGATTGCCGGGCGAACCATGCGCTTGATTGCGGTTGGTAACTCCATGAGAATGCGCCCAATCCGTCCAAACTTGCGTAAAATTCTCTTTCAGCAGCTCAGCCACCGTTTCACGATAATCCGAAATAATGTTAACGGAAGCCTCCGTAGCGCCGTCAGCCAGTAGTTCCGGGAAATAATCCTGCAAGCGATAGCCGCGCCGTTGTTCAAATTCCTTCAATAAGTCCGGTGTCCAATTGCCGCCATACACTTCATACGAATCGTTGAAAAAACTATGCGGATAGGGTGTGTTGTTTTCAGCAAACGCTTTATCAAATTTAGCAAAATAGCGTTTGACGGCATCTTTGTTTAAATGGTCGAGGACATAACCTTGTCCGCCGGGTGCAGCCCGTTTTACCTGTTGCAAGGTTTTTCCGATAAACAGGGCGGTCAGTTTGTAATCTTTGCCTTGGGGCGCTTTCCAATTCAATTTCCCGTGTAGAGACGGGGTGCACCCCGTCTCTACCTTGTCCGTCAAATCCAATATTTCTCCGGATGATGAATACGCCATCAATTTGTTGGGCAGTAGAGACGGGGCATGCCCCGTCTCTACAAGAATCGGTTCTTGCAAGGATTGCCCGCCTTTGACCGTATATTCCTGAAATATCGCTTTGGTTGCGGCATCTTCAATTGTGACTTCGGGTCCGCCGAAGGGCCATCCCGTACCGTTGTTCATATCCACGCTCATGCCCAATCGTTGGGCTTCCGATTCCGTAAATGCCAGCATATTCATCCAGCGGGGAGAAAGATAATCTATATAAGAAGATTCACGACCTTTCACTCCGTAAAGAGGCGTAATTTCCACACCACCGATTCCGGCGCGGCTCAATGCTTCCAAATTGTAGGTAAGATTGACGGAATCGACGTCGCTGCCCAACCACCACCAGCGTGTCCAAGGCTTCGCTTCCCGGGTAATTTCAGGCCAGGAAGTTTCGCTTGGATTTTCTTTACATCCCGACAGAATGAATAAAACTGCGATAAATAAAAAAGCATAATCTCGCTTCATGAGAATGATTTAAGAATTAAAGCAACAAAGGAACAAAAAAATGTTTGATATGGCAATGGATTTTTATTCAGATATAGGGGATTTTGTACAAAATTAGCAGTGGCGTTTTGGCGTATGGCATTATTCTCCAATTTTGTTATTCGGGGCATATCTTTCAATTATTTTTTCCTGCTTGTTGTTTTTAATCGTATCTTCCATGCAAAATCAACACTTATCAAATGTTCATATTTTAATATGGGATTTGCATTTAATCGCAAAAAATCGGGTCTGTAGATTATACCTATGCTAAAATTATTTTTTGGAAACCAATAAGCTGAAAGCATCAAACCTAAAGTATTGTCGGAATATTCTTTATTTGGCGGTATATCATCATAATCACCATCGTTGTCATGGTCACCATAATATACATGTCTCCATAAATTGTGTGAATAAGACAGACCATAACCAAATGTAAAATATTTGTGCCTATGATTGTTCGTTATTCCAAAATATACTGAAGAAAAATAATCTTCTTCTCCGTCTTTCCAATCAACAACTGCAGGAAAAGGTAAAAAGAAATCCATTCCGGAACCTGCAAATAGACTTAGATATTGTGTGTTTGAACGATAATAATCAATGCCTGCCAATACACCTAAAAAACCAATACTTGATATGTTTCGTTTGCCATCCGGTTTGAGAGAAAAGTAGTTTATGTATGGCAGAGATAATCGCAAATCCCATGTTCCTTTACCATAAGTTTCGGTGTTTTTGGGTATCCTTTTGGTATAAAGAGAATCGGGGGGAGATAAAAAATCAAAAACCTTCATTATATCAGCGTTCAATTGATAATTGGAATTCAAAAGTGAGGGTTGCTTATGTGTTTTTATTAAGAGGGCATTTCCTCCTATTTTTTTTGACTCGATTTCCACAGTAGAAAAAATAGAAATAGAATCACAATTTTTTGAAACGCCTTCAATGCAATTAACGGTTATTTCGGCTAATTTCTCTGATTCTATGGGTATTTGCTGTGGCTTGTTGTATATAACCCAAGTAGAATTTGTTTCAAGAGGAGGATATTTTTTAGTATTTTTCATATTGACTGTCAGTGTTGGATAACATGAGAATAGAACCGATAGAATGGACATTATCAGCATGTATTTTAAAGTTCTAATACTCTGTGTTTTAGAATCATTTTGTTTCATAATATAAGTATTTTCATATCTATTTACAAAGATATATTTTTTTTACATATCTGTGGTAACGGCACAAACACATATGCCGCGTGTCTATTATAAAGACCCGGACATATCCTTTCCGACCTTCATCAACCGGACAGGCTTAAATTGAAGGAAATAGAGCACAATACCTATCAACAGGATAATGCCGATAATCAACATCCAACCGGCAATATTTTTGATACTTACAGTAACGGCTTGTATTTGCACCTGTTGATACAAAGAGTTCGTAGCTATCTGCCGGGCTTCTTCCAAACCATAAACCCCATAGATGGCAAAAGCGACAAACAGCGTTACCATTCCAACGCCCCGCAGGAACATAGAGATACAATTCGTTGACACGGGTGCTGCTCAATCGAAGAACGCCGGTGGTATAAGCAGCCACCAACACACTGGATGAGGCATACAATAGGCACCATTGATAACTAACACCGGGAGAAGAATTATCAATGCCACAACCGGTTCCATCCATTTGGGCACCCAATCGCGGAACAGGTCAACGGCATTTCGTTTGGGAAAAGTGACAATCATTTTTTATTTTTTTATAAAATTAAATCGCATTGCATTGACGGGCAAAAAGCGTTGATAATCCGTTAGGATTTTCATATCAATAGAAAACGAATCATCCCCGCAGACCAAAACCTCGTAGAGGTTTCACATCATTCAATCGGCTTGAAAACATAATGAATATAAATTTGCGTATAGGTATTTGCCATATTTTCAACGTGTTAAATTGTGAATCCCCTATGGGGATTTGTTGTTGTGTTGTACGTTTTTTCTATTGATATGAATGCCCTGACGGGCAAATCGTATATTGTATTATTTGTTCGTTCTATTGACATGAATGCCTTGACAGGCAAAAAGCGTTGATAATCCGTCAGGATTTTCATATTAATAGAAGATAATTTACCGTCTTTTACACAAAACCTCGTTAGAGGTTTCATTTTGTGCATTGCATTGTCTTTTTCCTCTTTTGTTGTCAGCGAATATTGCGACAGCCTATTTTCAAAAATGGAGTTATTCATATTTCTTTACTTTTTGCCTATTCCTGTTTAGTTATACAATAAAAATGAATATCTTGGGTCAAATGGAGCGGACTGTCTTTTTCATTTTCCGCTTCGGTAAATTGATAAATAAATCCCAATTTATCAGCAACACGTTTTGACCGTATGTTGCCTTCGTAATATCCCTCCCATATTGCATCTAATGCCAAATCTTCAAATCCGTGCCTGATAAGTTCACGCATTGCTTCGGGAATAAGTCCTTGCCCCCAGTAGGGAACACCTATCCAATAACCGGCTTCGGCATCATTATCACCCATTTTTTTACTGTGTTTCGCATCGCCCAAAAGAAACCCGACACAACCAACCAATTCGTTTGTGTCCTTTAAAACAATGGCATAAAATTCTTTTTCGGAAAATATTGTACGAATCATTTCCCTGCTGTGTTCTACGCTTTTATGTGGTTCCCATCCGGCATTTAATCCAACCTCCGGATTAGACGCAATGGCATAAAGGGCTTCAGCATCGCTGTCCTGCCAAGGACGCAGTATCATTCTTTCTGTTTGTAGTTCCATATTTTTAATTATTTATCATTTCCAACAAATTTCGCAATATCATTTTATCGCCTCCGTAATCACCATCATCCCTGCACGCAACATTTGCATATCTTCCTCCGGAATATCTTCAAAATCAATGCGAACCGGGATTCGTTGTTGTATTTTCACGAAATTTCCGGCGGAGTTATCGGTCGGCAGCATGGAAAATTTCGAGCCGGTTACTTCCGAAATCGCGCTTATCCTTCTTTTGAATACTTTTCCGTTGATGGCATCGACCCTTATCCGGACTTCCTGCCCGATATAGACATGCTCAATCTGCTTTTCGCGATAGTTGGCGATAATCCATTTTTTATCGTTTTTTATCAGGATAACTTCCATGATATACTTTCATCGCAATCCTCCGTTTTTGTAACAGATTTCATATAAATCCCGAACTGCCCAAAAGGGATTGTCGGCATGTAGTACCCACCAATGTTCAAAAAGATAATCAAGTCCGCCGTAATTTTTTAAATAAACGATAGGCTTCTTGCTTGTTCATCTTATATGAACGTGCAAATTCAGGAATAATGAATGTGATAAAACTGAGTTTGTCGTTTGTGTCTTTGCTTAACGTTGCTACCTCCATCTCTTTTATCGTTTTGTTTTACGAATACAAATATACAATTTTTTTATCAGAGTATATGAAAATATATATTTTTGAAATGTAGTTTTGTACATATTTACGCATATATGAACAATATTCTATTCGTTGTTCTATGTTTTTGTTGTTACTTTGTATTCATAAATCAGCATCTCGAAAATGAAGAAAAATATCCTGCTCCTCTTTCTACTTCTACCCGTGCTTGCTTTCGCACAGAAAACCTTGGATTTATCCGGAACATGGCGTTTTGCTATTGATAAAGACGATGTTGGAATCACTCAAAAATGGTTTTCCAAATTATTGGAAGATAAAATCGAACTTCCCGGCTCCATGCTTGAAAACAGGAAAGGCGATGTGGTAACGGCAGATACGAAATGGACGGGGAGTATGTATGACAGCACCTATTATTACAGTCCGGCAATGGAAAAATACCGACAGCCGGGCAATATAAAATTCCCTTTCTTTTTGACGCCTGATTTTCATTATACCGGTGCAGCATGGTATCAAACCACGGTCGCTATTCCCAAAAATTGGAACGGCAAAGACATCCAATTATTTTTGGAACGTCCGCATATTGAAACTACCGTGTGGGTCGATTCCCAACAAGCCGGAGAAGAACAATACAGTTTGTGTGTTCCTCATGTCTATGACTTGACGGCGCTTCTGCAAGCAGGCAAACAGCATACGATTACGATTCGGATTGATAATACGATTCAAGCAAAATATAATCCGGGGATAGATTCGCACAGTGTTACCGACCAAACCCAAGGAAACTGGAACGGCATTGTCGGGAAAATAAATCTGACGGCAACGCCTTTGCTTTCTATTGAAAACATTCAAGTCTATCCCGACATACATACGAAAACCGCCCGTGTGGTTATTTCTTTTGATAATAAAACAGAGAAAGCCATTCAAGGCAAAATTAGCCTTTCGGCAAAAAGTTTCAATTCGGACCAACAACATCAAGTGCCTGAAAAAACTATTCCTTTTACGGCAAACATGGGGCTATATGACTTGGAAACGACACTCAATATGGGCGATGGGATGTTGACGTGGGATGAATTTGACCCGGCGTTGTATAAATTGAAAACGACTGTGTACGTTGGCAACGGTCGTAAAGACGCGATTAATCGCGTCTCTACAACAAAAACGGTGCAATTTGGTATGCGAGAAATCAAAATTGCCGGAAAATGGTTTTATGTCAACGGACGAAAGATTATGTTGCGGGGAACAGTTGAAAATTGCGATTTTCCCTTGACTGGTTATGCCCCCATGGACGTCGATTCGTGGAAAAAAGTGTTCAATACCTGTCGCGAACACGGCTTAAATCATATACGCTTTCATTCGTTTTGTCCTCCCGAAGCCGCTTTTATCGCCGCCGACCTTACCGGAATGTATCTGCAACCCGAAGGGCCGAGCTGGCCCAATCACGGAGTGGGTTTGGGGCGTGGAATGGCGATAGATACTTTTTTATTACAGGAAACCCAAGCGATGAATAAGTTTTATGGCAATTACGCTTCTTTCTGTATGTTGGCTTGCGGAAACGAGCCTGCCGGAAACTGGGTGCCTTGGGTAAGCGATTTTGTCGAATATTGGGAAAAAACCGATTCTCGAAGAGTTTATACCGGCGCATCGGTCGGAAACAGTTGGGCTTGGCAACCTCGCAGTCAATACCATGTAAAAGCAGGCGCACGCGGATTGAACTGGAATACGAATCCCGAAACGCTTTCGGATTACCGGACAAGAATTGATACGGTAAAACAACCTTACGTTTCCCACGAAACAGGGCAGTGGTGTGTATTTCCCAATTTCAATGAAATAAGCAAATATACAGGCGTTTATAAAGCCAAAAACTTTGAAATTTTCCGCGATTTGCTGAAAGAAAACGACATGGAAAATTTGGCTGATGATTTTGTGATGGCATCCGGCAAACTGCAAGCACTCTGTTATAAGCACGAAATAGAAAAGACCTTGCGAACGCCCGATTATGCAGGCTTTCAACTGCTTGCCTTGAATGATTATTCCGGACAGGGAACTGCATTGGTAGGTATTTTGGACGTATTTTGGGAAGCAAAACCCTATATTAATGCGGAACAATTCCGCCGGTTTTGCAACGAAACTGTCCCATTGACACGCATGGAGAAGTTTGTTTTCAAAAATAATGAGCCTTTCAAAGCGCAAGTGGAAGTGGCTCATTTTGGACCTCGTTCCTTGCACCAAGCACAGTTGGAATGGAAAATTACAGACGAACAAGGATTAACGATTGACAAAGGCGTTTTCACACCAACCAATATTCCCATAGGAAACTGTTTCGGGATAGGAACTGTCCATACTTCGCTGTCTCAAATCGCCAAAGCCTCTCAATTGAATTTGGAAATGAGCATTGCCGGCACTTCTTTTGTTAACGATTGGGATTTTTGGGTTTATCCCGAAAAGGTATCGCTTGATAAAGGAAATGTGTTGATTACGGATACCTTGGATAATAAAGCCATCCAAACATTAGAACAAGGCGGAAATGTATTGCTGTTGGCCGCCGGAAAAATAAAATACGGAAGCGATGTAAAACAACAACTCTTGCCGATATTTTGGAATACTTCCTGGTTCAAAATGCGACCACCACACACGACCGGCTTGTTAGTTAACCCGCATCATCCGGTATTTGGCGATTTTCCTACCCAATTTCACAGCAATCTGCAATGGGCGGAATTAGTCAATGGCGCACAAGTCATGCAGTTTACGGAATTTCCACAAGGTTTTCAACCGCTGATTCAACATATTCATACTTGGTTTCTTAGCCGAAAAATCGGTTCTTTGTTTGAAGCGAAAGCAGGCAAAGGTAAACTGGTGATGACGAGTTTGGATTTGCAAACGGATTTGGAAAATCGCATTGTCGCTCGCCAATTACGATCAAGTATTTTACAATATATGAATACGCCCAAATTTCTGCCGGACGTAACGGTGGATATTGAACGGATTTCCAATTTGTTTACAAAAAGTAACGAAGCAATCAATTTATTTACAAAGGATTCTCCCGATGAATTGAAAGTGAAAAAAGCAGAAAACAGCTGACGGCGTTTTTCCTGAGTTAGGATTTCTTTTGCCGACACTATCTGCGAAAATCATGATAATCTGCGTTATCTGCGTGCTAAAAAAATAAGAAAAATGATCTGCTCAACGGATTAATTTTTGCAATTAGTTGACAGGATTAATTTTACTAATCATGATTTGATCCAATATAATGTAGGAAGTAAGCGCTTTTACGGTAATAATGACTTTACCCGCTTTTTGAAAATTGTATTTGACAACGGAAAGCGCCTGCCCTCTCAACACATTTTGTTTCCAGGGTTCACTGCGCCCCGTAACGCTGTAATCCAGTGTAGTCAATTCTTTTCCATCGACCGATAAGGCGATTTTCATACCTTGTCCGTCCACATCGTGGTTTGGAAGGCTTGCTATTTCAATCTGCGCTTCGCCTGCTTCCGGAATATCGAAAACAAAAGAGAGGGAATCGTTTTGTTTCAATTGTACAGCAGAAAAGCTATGTCCCAAACCTTCGATGATTTTGCCGGTATTCGCGATATTGATTGATTGACAGGCATTTTGTGTCAACGTAAAATGTTGCCGGATTGTTTCGGGCGTTGCTCTCGCAATGACGGATGTGTCAGGTGCATCGAAAACAGGCAGGTTACGCGGATGAAAATCCATGATGCGATTCCATTTCCCGTTTTCCATTTGGTTGTAATCATCGGTAATTCGCTCGATTTCACGATAAGCGGCGAGACTTTTATCAGCATCGCCTAACTGTGCATACAGCCATTTTTGATTGATTAACGAAGCTCCTTTGACGGGATATTCTACCAACTGAAAAAAGGCGCTTCTTTTGTTATCGGGAATAGCCGGTTTCAAGCGGTTGACCTGCGATTCCAGCGACAGATAACTTTCAATTCGGTCTTGCGGTTCGTGGGTTGCAGGGTTGAGTTCGGAATCCTGCACAGGAGTCAATCCTCGCGGATAACCGGATTCTTCCACCCGGTTATAGCCGGTATGTTCCGGCTTGCGGAAATTTGCCAAACGGTAATATTCTTTCATAATGCGGGTTACGGCAGGGGCGTTTTGTGCGCCAAATTCACGAGTTGCCCACGAGTTTAAATGGTTGAATACCGGAATATTTTCGCACCCATTCCATGCCATATCCAAGAAAAATTCCATCAGGTATTCCGCCGGTTTAATGTCGCCCACATTCAATATCCACAAACGGTCTGCACCATGTTGATACGCCCGTTGCATTTCGGTATAAACCAATGCCGGCGAAGTGGATGCCAACCACAGATAGTCGTGCGGCCGTCCCCAATACGACACATGGTAATAGACACCCGAACCACCGGAACGAAGTCGTTCTTTCTCATCGGATAAACGGCGAATGTACCCGTAATTATCATCACACCAAACCAAAGTAGTATAATCCGGAACTTCCAATCCGGCATCATACACATCCAACACCTCTTTGTAGGGGATAAAAACCTGCGGAACAAGTTCCCGATTCGGATTTACCTGCTTGCTCAACAATTCCTGTTGGTCGTTGATAATTTTCTGCAACTGAAATTTATGTTCTTCAAGGGTTTTTACGCCCTGCATCATGCCGTCGTGCTTGCCGCGCATACCTATGGTATAGATATTTTCCGCGCCTTTTAAGTCTTTTAGTCTTTCAATCCAATAAGCCTGCACATTTTCTTTATTCGTCACATAATTATATTCGCCTTGTCCTGCAATGTCCCATTCGCTTGCCGAACAGCGCATCATCGGTTCGCAATGAGACGTCCCTACTACTATGCCGTATTTATCCGCCATCTCCTTATTTCCTTTTACCAGATAAAAAGGAACGGTACATTCGTGCATGGCAGGCCAAATCGTATTGGCACGGAGGCGGAGCAACAGTTCAAATATTTTTTCGTAGGCTTCGGGACCGATGGCAGCCCCCCTCAATCCTCCCTCAAGGGGGAGGCCGGAAGCGAGGGTTTTCGTTGCCCATGGCATCAAACCCCAATCTTCGTCATTCAAAAAAATTCCTCGATAACGTACCGAAGGCGATTGTCGGATTTCGGTTTGCGGAAAGCGAAAAAAATCTGCTTTATCCGGATGTACATCGGCAAAATAATGCCAAGGGGAAACGCCTATCAAGCGAGAGAGTTCGAGCAATCCGTAAGCCGTACCGCGAGAGTCACTGCCGACAATAACCAAACAGTTTTCTAACGGAATGATAGAAAAAGATTCCCATTTTCCTTCCATTGCCAAAACATCAATTAATTGTTCATTAATCAGACGGGTAATTTCCGGATTCTGTCCGATAGTTCCGGCAAGTATCTGAATTTTATCGGAAAAATGACCGGCTGTTTGCAGCGAAGCATTGAAAACATTCGAAACATCTTGCTGCAAAAGCGATACTGCCGTATGAACTACTTGTTTTTCATTTGTATCAATATAGATGGAAGCAGCACGATTGGTTTCAAACAAAAAAGTATCATTATCAATGGTTTGTCCTTCCTTTATCTGAGAATATGCTTCCGCAGTTAGAAGAAAAACAAAGAAACTTAAAAGAAGATATGTGCTATTTTTCATTCTCTTTCAAAACAACCGTTACACCTTTCGCCCCATGCGCCCCAATCACAAGGGCTTGTTCTATATCCGCAGTCTTGGAAGGACCGGAAATAAACACTCCAAAGCCATACTCGCTGAATTGGATTTCCCGATAAGCCTCGTGCATATTATTGACCACCTTATTTTTGTCAAGCAAAATCACCAAATGCTCCGAAACGAAATAAACCGCTTTTTCTTTCACATTTTGCGGAATCCAAATACATCCGTTTTCTGCTATGCCGAGTTCGCCACGAATGATAGCTAAATCTGTGCCATTCAATTCGTAAGGTGTTTCTACCGTATCCGGATTGCTGTTGGCAATCGTTATTCCGGACACATTGGATGCTATTGTTTTGGCTTCCGGATAGAGCGATTGTATGACAGAATTGATGTCTTGACCTTGCCTCAACTCAACAACTTTGCCTCCAACATTTTGTATCGTTTCCGTGAATTGCGATACTTTGTCGGAATACTGAATCCCAACGATCGCTATTTCAGGCAAATCGTAAGTTGCCTTGATGTTCTGCCGTATATTGTTTAATATTTCGTTTTTACTGTTCATTTGAATTAAAATTAATTGTCTGAATCAGGATTTGCCGGATTAAAAGATTAACAAGATTATTCTATCCTGTTAATCCTAAAATCTTGTAAATCCTGATTCAGACATTTTTTTCCACCATTGCGTAAATGATTCTTTGGCAAATGTGGGCAACTCACGTCCTATCCCCCAACCATTTAAATGATTATACAACAAAAATCTCGGAAGATGATTGATGACAGGAGCAAATTTCAATCCGGTATTGTATAATTTTGGACGGTCAAAAAGAAGCTTCAAGCCAAACGACATCACTTTCTTGGTGGGGTCTGCTTTGCCGAAGGAATCCAATTGTTGCCGCCAACGGTATATCTGGTCTGCCAAATCTATTTTTGCCGGACATACATTGTTGCACGAATAGCACAGCGAACAGGCCGATACATTATCGGAATATTCCTTGGGCGACCGCAACATTCCGAGATTGATTCCGATGGGACCCGGAATAAAATAGGTGTAAGAATATCCGCCGCTCCGGCGATACACCGGACAGGTGTTCATACACGCACCACACCGGATACATTTCAAGGTCCGATTGTGTTCCTCATTGCCCAAAGACGTACTGCGACCGTTGTCCACCAACACGATGTGCATTTCACAGCCCTTGCGCGGTTTGCGATAATGCGAGGTGTAAGTCGTGGACGGCTGACCGGTAGCGGAACGTGCTAATAACCGGATATATACGCTCAATGCCTGATAGTCCGGCACTAATTTCTCTATTCCCATCGACACAATATGCAACTTAGGGAAAGAAGTTCCCATATCGGCATTGCCTTCATTGGTGCAAACCACTACATCGCCCGTTGCTGCTACGCCGAAATTGGCTCCGGTCATGGCGGCATCGGCTGTTAGAAATTCGTTGCGCAAATGTTTTCGTGCCGCGTGTGTGAGGTAGGTTGGGTCGCTATTATCTTTCTCCGTCTGCAATTTTTCTTCAAATAATTTGCCTACTTCTTGCCTTGTGAGATGAATTGCAGGGAGCACGATATGGCTTGGCAACTCGTTTTTCAGTTGCAGAATGCGTTCGCCGAGGTCGCTTTCTATCACGTCGATGCTGCGTTCTATCAGATACTTATTCAGATGACATTCTTCTGTGAGCATGGATTTGCTTTTCACCAGTTTCTTCACTTGCCGCTTGCTCAAAATTTCGTGCACGATTTCATTATGCTCTTTGGCATCTTTCGCCCAATGCACTATGACACCATTTGCCTCTGCCTGTTCCACAAACCGCACAAGATATTCATCCAGATGAGAAAGGGTATGCAGTTTGATTTGGCTTGACAATTCCCGCAATTCTTCCCATTCCGGAATATTCATCGCAAGTTTGTCCCTTTTCTCGCGCACCATCCAAAGGGTTTCATTGTGCCATTGTTCCTGTGTTTTATTCCGAATAAAACGTTCGGCGGCTTTTGCGTGTTTTGTACTCATAATCCTGCTGCTAAAATTTGAACGATATGAATAAATTGAATGGGCAACTTCTCTCTCTGTACAATTCCCTGCAAGTGCATCAGGCAAGAACTGTCGGCTCCGGTAATGTATTCGGCTCCGGTGGCAATATGATTTTTCAATTTATCTTGTCCCATGCACACCGAAACGGCAGGCTCTTCAATGGAAAACATTCCGCCGAAACCGCAACATTCATCCACTTTTTGCGGTTCAAACACTTCGATGCCTTCCACCAGCGACAAGAGGTTTTTCAACTTGGAATAGCGCGGAACAGTTAACTCGCTTGCCGATGAAAGATGCAGTTCACGCACGCCGTGGCAACTGTTATGCACACTTACTTTATGTGGAAATTTCCCCGGCAATTGAGCCACCTTGAGAATATCGTGCAGAAATTCGCAGATGTCGTAAATCTTCCCGCTCGTTAGACAAAGATGTTCGGAAGGTTTCAAAAGTCGCGGATAATTTTCCTTTACAAAAGCTACGCAACTTGCCGACGGCGCCACCACATAGTCATATTGTGCAAAAATTTCGTCGAAATGCTCAGCGAGCGAAACGGTATCCCTTTCAAAACCTGCATTGGCCATCGGCTGACCGCAGCAGGTTTGATTGATGGGATAATCGGTTTCTATCCCCAACGAACACAAGAGTTTATACGTTGCAACGCCCACTTCGGGATAAATGGCATTGACGTAACAGGGGATAAATAATCCTACTTTCATCATATAAATAATTTGGCGCTTATCCTTTGGTTTCCAAATAAACCATTTGCGTTTGAAGATATTCTTCCAAACCATGTTTGCCGTCGGCGCCGCCAATACCCGATTTACGGTATCCGGCGTGGAAGCCTTGCATCGCTTCAAAATTTTCGCGATTTACGTAGGTTTCTCCGAATTTCAAGGAGCGAATCAGTTTAAAAGCAGCATCCAAATTTTGGGTATAAATAGAAGATGTCAAGCCGTATTCGCAATCATTCGCCCAGGCAATGGCATCGTTCAGATCGGTAAATTCCACTATCGGCAATACCGGTCCGAATGTTTCTTCTTGAATGATGTCCATTTTTTGCGTACAGTTGTCCAAGACAGTAGGTTCAAAGAAATAGCCTTTGG
Organism: Bacteroidia bacterium; assembly: GCA_025996865.1. Classification (GTDB taxonomy): domain Bacteria; phylum Bacteroidota; class Bacteroidia; order Bacteroidales; family Azobacteroidaceae; genus Azobacteroides. The sequence continues at coordinate 28,771 of BNTV01000003.1, read as the reverse complement.
TGCCGATGCGCTTGCCGCCGCAAAGCAGTTTGGCGCCTTGCTGTATAGCTTTTGCTACTTTTTCTTCCACTGATTTCAAAGCATTGGCTTCCACAAGAGGTCCCATATCCAAATCGACGACTTCGTTGGGGTTGCCCACTTTGGTTGCTTGCATTCCGGCAACGACTTTTTCCACAAATTTTGCTTTGATGCTCGAATGTACATACACCCGTTCGCAACAATTACAAACCTGTCCCGTGTTGATGACCCGCGAAGCAATAATAGATTTAACCGCCAAATCAAGGTCGGCATCGGGCAATACGATTGCAGGCGCTTTGCCGCCCAATTCCAAAGATACTTTAATGACATTGGCAGATGCGGCTTTCATCGTTTCCACTCCTGCACCCACACTACCGGTAAGGCTGACCATACCCACTTTCGGATTGCTCGCCAATTCTTGTCCGATAACGGAACCGCGACCGTTCACGATGTTGAATACGCCTTGGGGCACACCTGCTTCATCCACGATTTGTGCAAACACATACGCATTCTCCGGTGTAATCTGACTGGGTTTGATCACAATCGTGTTTCCTGTTACCAAAGCAGGAGCGGCTTTGCGGGCAATCAAGAAGAACGGAAAATTCCAAGGCAGAATACCGGTGGTCACGCCAATCGGCTTTTTAAACAGGAAGATGTTTTCATTGGGACGGTCGCTGGGAATAATTTCGCCTTCGTAACGACGCGCCCAACCGGCCATATACTCCAGGTAATCGGCGGTGAACAATACTTCCACATTCGCCAAGCCTTGAGTTTTTCCACCTTCGCGGACAATAATGTCCGTCAATTCTTTTTCTCTTTTGCGAATGCCGGCAGCAATTTTAATCAAATAACTTGCCCGTTCCACAGCAGGGACACGTTCCCACGCGACTTGGGCTTTTTCGGCAGCCTCAATAGCAGTTTGCACTTCTTCCACTGTGCCGTCGGGCATCAGCGAAGTAACTTCTTCCGTAGAAGGGTTTAACACATTAATCCATTTACCGGATTTGTTTTCGACGAACTTGCCGTCAATGTACATTTTTAATTCTTTCATGACATTAATTTAAAATTATATTGATTCTATGAATATAACCGTTCAATTGTTGCAATCCTTGAACCTTTCGCACCCAAGGTCTCTCTTAGGAATCACAAATTTACAAAAATTTTTCAGATGTAGAACATGGAAAAGCAAATTATGAAGACAAAAGGAAAGATTAGCGATTATGTGAAAGCTAATCGAAAAGGAAGCAGAGAGGCTGAATTGGAAATATAGTCCTGTACCCTCTATTTAAAGCTTTTTCATTACTTTATTTGCAAATACTACTTGGGGATTATATTTTTCGTACAGTTTATCGAACGTTACGGTAACCTTGTCGCCTGCAGCAATGCCATTGTACATTTCGGTGTATTCGTCAAAACAGATTTTCTTCAAGTTGGAATCGCTATTCACTAAAAAGTATTTTCCACCCGTTTCGGTTATCGTACACGGTTGCTCTATTTGCGATGCGGAGGTTAATTCGTCTATACTGAACAGGCTGTTTTCCGAGATTGATTCCTGTTCTTGCAACGGAAACCATGTCAGATTCGTCTTTTTTTGAGAAGAACCGTCTTCGGCGATAATGATAGAGCCGCTCAACAGGCTTGTCCCTTTTTCGTTTTTCAGGTAAAATTCGTACACGGGAGGAGTGAAATCTTTTACTATGGCGCTTTGCTCAAAACGTTTGTGCGAACTGTAAACGGCATATTCGCCGCCGCTATTGAGCATACACGCATAGATTCCCTGTTCGCTCCGGAAAACGATTAAAGCGTCATCGACGACAGGTTGCAGGCCGTCGTTATCCGAATAAATATACGTTACGAATGAGGTTAGAATGACGTCTGTTTCACCCGTCCCGCACACGTCGTTTATGAGCGGAATATCTGCATTTTTAACCGTATAGCGGATGCCGCCAAGGATTTCAACACAGTCAAAACCATATTTTATGCGAAAAGATTCCGCACTGGCTTCGGAGGCTCTCGTTTGAGGCAGATTTTTCACGGTCTCGGCGTTCAGAGCCGAACTTTTGGTTGTGGACTTTTGGGCATCGAACAATCTGCAAGTGGCAAGAGCCACCAGACGTCCGCCGTCAATTCTGTTGAATGACGGCAAGCCGGATTGTCCCGCATCTTCGTTTTGGTCAATGTCAACGGCGTTAGAACAGGCCGTGAATATCAATGGCAATATGTAATACAATACTGTTAGTTTACTGAAAAAATTCTTTGTTTCCATTTTTATAAGATTTATTTGTTTCATAAGATTCATTTGGCAAAATTATATAAAGTTTCTAAATTTTCAATTATATATCAATAACTTTTTTACTAAAAAAGACTTGCCCAAATCGGTATCGGAGAGTTGGGCAGGTCTGTCCAATCGTGTTGGGCAAGTTTTCTATTGATATGTATTCCCTATGGGAATCAAAAAGATGCTTACGCTGCTGTAAGTCCGCTTCCCCGGATGGCGGTATATTTTCCGTGAAGTAACTTATGTTCTGCTGCTGGTGCGATACACCTTCCTGTTTCTCAGGAGTTACCGGCAATTTAAACTGCGGATGGACAATTACTTTTCCGACATGGAAGCCGGACGGTTGCACTGGGTCGCCTTTTCATTTTTCGCCGCGCTCGCCATCGGCGTCATGGCGCTGCTTTCCTCCCTGTTCATGTCCACCCTCGTCGCATTGCTGTTTGCCGTCGTATTCGATATTTTTTATGTCTATTTCGCTTTCCGGTTTGTCAATTACGCGCATCAGTTCCACGCCATCGAACGCGCAATGGCCGACGAAACGCCCATTGTAGAGACGCGATTAATCGCGTCTCTACCCGCCGACCCCACCGCCACCGCCGACCTAACCGGAATGCACAGCGACACGCTTGCCACCCGCGCAGGATATTCTTACGAAAGCTATTTCATACGACAGTTCCGTTCCTGCACCGGTTTTTCCCCGGCCAATTACAGGCGGCAAAAATCCTGTTAAGGATTTGTTTAACTGAAAGGAATATCATATCTTTGCGACATAATAAAGAAGAACAAAAATGTTGTCGCAAAAACAGATAGACATTATCATTGATTCAATGATGCCCTACAATTCTGTCAGGATAGGGATATTCGGTTCTGTCGCCCGCAATGAGGAGACAGAGAACAGCGACATCGACATTCTTTACAGTTTTAAACAATATACAGCAATGAATGATGGAAACTTGTTCAGACTTGGACACATCCGAGACTGCATTGCCAAAGTCGAATATCTGGCAAACAAACTTCACAATTACGATAATTTCGAGAAACAGTGGGTAGAACAGGACGCAATCATCCGCAACCTTGAAATAATCGACGAAGCATCCGTCAAAAAACAAATTCAGGACATCATTACAGATTTAGGAGGAGACTGATAACCCCATCCGTTCGCGGGTAGAGACGGATAATTATCCGTCTCTACCCCCAAAATCAAAAAAATTCCTGTTTAGACACACCTTCTGGAACAAAATGTCGCCTTTTTGTGCCGAATTGTCGCCTCCCTTTGGATACTTCGGCAGTACCTTTGCCGTCGAATGGAAACATTCCCATACGCGGAAAAATTTCCTTGCGTAAAAAAATAAAATTTCATGCGCAGAGAATTTGATTTATGTACGGTAGAAAATAAATTTTCATACGGCAACGGCAACCGCACCACGTAAAGACGCGATTAATCGCGTCTCTACATCGCGTCTCTACAACGGGCAACGGGTAGAAACAACATTATGTTATACATTATTATATATTATAAATTACAACAATTATGAAGTACAAAATGACTCAGCGGGCAAACCCGCAAGACAGAACGGTGGTGAAGTGGTATGCTTCGCCCGTGAATGACGGAAAAATCACAAAAACGGATTTGGCCAAGGAAATAGTGAGTATCTCGGCGCTTTCGCGCGGCGACGTGTCGAGTGTCATCGAAAACCTGCTGGACATACTCCCCAAGTATCTCCTGATGGGAAAGAGCGTCAGCCTCGGCGAACTGGGTACGCTGCGCGTATCCTTCGGCAGCGAGGGCGTGGAGAACGAAAAAGATTTCAACGCAGGTAAAATTTCCGGCGTGAGAATCGTTTTCACACCCGGTGTGGAACTGAAAAAACAGTTGGGCGACATCCATTTTGAAACAGATTCCCGTTTCACATCGAATCAATTTTAAACTTTAAATATATAACACAAATGAACCAACATTTACTTAGTTCAAAAACCGGCGGGTGCCGCACACTGGAAGCCCCCTTTGCAGAAAACCTCTGCCAACCTCCCGGAAAACCGGGACAGGCTCTCCAAAAAGAAAGACAAACAAGCCCCCGGGGGGAGTGGTGTAAGCGCGTTGCCGGGGTGGGAGTTTTTCTCCTTCTCCTCTTTTTTGCATCAAACGCGTTCGCCGCCATTTCCGGCGCGGGTTTTTCCCCCGCCAATCCGCTCCACGACGTTAAATGGAACGCCGACGAAAATTGCTTGGAATTTACCGTAATGGTTCAGGACGATTGGGGTGACGGGCTTAATGAATGGATAGAAAATGCTTATGTTTATATCGATGGGCAAAACGTTTTCGACATTGGAGGTCCCGCCTATAATGCAGCCCTGATGAAGTGGCGCATGTACGAATCAAATGGAAAAACAGTTCGCCCAACGGCAAAGTATTTATCCGCGCACAGGGACAATCAACCGCTGTCAGTAGTTGTCCGGCTTCGTGGCTAAACACTCCCTATAACGACTATTATATCGGGGATTACTCCACCGATACCTATTTTCAGTGCAGCGAGATTTCGGGTTACCCCAGTCATGACGGTGCCCGTACAAATCATCAATATGCCCGTTTTCGCTATTATCCCAACAAGGTGCTTACTGCCGGTACGACACAGGGCAAACGCATCTTAATTCGTGTTAAAATTTGCTCTCGTTAGAGAGCGAACCTAACTAAGCAGTAGCCTGAGGCTACCAATAAAAAACAATATCACGACAGAAAAAATCCTCTTGAAAATGGATATTGAAGAAAGTGAATATTCCATATTGAACGAAACTGATTTTTACGAGCATCTTAATAATGTTGACCAAATAATTATTGAATTTCATAACTTGAAAAATAGGTTGATATACTTTCTGAAAAGATAGATTACCCTTGTCAAGATTAAGGGGCAGCTAATCATCCTGCACGACACACAACCAATAAAAAAGGGACTTTAACAAGTCCCTTTTTTACGATTAGAAAAATCACGGCAGCGGCGCTTTTATCGCTTGCGGCAAGAAATATAGTTCACTGATTTTATCCTGCGGAACCCAGAAGACAGGTTTACCCCACAAGTCATCTTTCATTACTTTAGAATATTCTTCGAAATTGTTTGTCCTTTCGGAAGTCGGCAATTTGAAACGTTCAATCATCATTGTTTGATTGTCTAACTTGGTACTCGAACCATAACACGTAATGGGTTCCAATTTCGGATGCCGGGTACGGCGCAATTCCGTAAAACATTCAAATGCTTCAAAAATATTCAAATGAATATATTTTTGTTGCATCAAGATTTCCATTTTGTCTTCTACTCCGGGGGCAGTTTCAAATTCTCTTTGGATCGTACTTGCATAGGCATTGATAATGCCGGCGGACGGTTTTGCAGGCGTCAGTATTTTCCGGGTTTCGTCCGACATGGTGCCTGCATAATTTACTGAGGAATTCATCATATACCAAAAATCCGTAGAATGAACAACCGCGTCGTTAATGTGCTGACCGGGAGTTTTTCCCGTCGGGGTTAATCCTTTCAAAGCAACTTCGGCAAGCAGCAAATCTATTTCGGCAAGTGAAAAGATATCAAGCGGAGTTTCCGCAAGTACAAAAGTAATTGGATTGTAATAAGACCATCTGCATGCTTTAACCATGTTGTCCATCGGAAGAGTTGGTCTGATCGCATTGCTTTGAGCTGTTATTCCTTGCGGATAAACATTTCTTCTGCAACTATCTATTGGGAGTACTGTATCAACCGGAAGTGTCCTGAGATATTTGTTGCGTTCCCAATTTCCCGAAACACCATAATATTCGACGCTATCCGCTTTTCCGGTTTCCGCATAACCTATTGCCAGTACCGGCAAACGCGGGTCGTCTATCTCAGTTTCGTAGATGTCTTTACCGCGATTAATACGGGTCATGATAATGTCGGGAATACTTAACTGGTAGTATTGTTCATATAAACCACGTTGTATTATACCTCCGGCAGATACACCGATTCTGTTTTCATTGACTTGGGGAGAAGGAAAAGTAAAATCCGTCGCAGGAAGGTTTTTGATCGCTTCCGACAATATTGGTTTTATATAATCAGCAGCAACGCCTGAAATACGAACACAAGATTTCAGTATTTCGGCATTTATATATTTCACCCATTTCTCCACATCCCCGTTAAAAAATATATCTTGTCTTGCAAAAGTACTTTTAGACAAATCAGACATTTTCCCATAAACTCCGGGTAATTCGCCTGCAATCGTCCGGTATTCCTCAATAACTGACTTGTATATTTCCATCGGGTCATCGTAAGGCGTAAAAAAGATTGCTTCACTACCCTTGAATGCGTCGAAATAAGGAATACTGTTGAACAAATCTACCGTTTGTAACGCAATCACGTCTTTTAGAATCGTGGCAAGTTTAAGATAAATAACGTTATTGTCATAATCCGCTTCTCCTAAAGTTGCAATTTCATCACGAATTAAGCCGTAATTATTCATTTCCGTATAAAAACGTTCAAACTTTGCGGGTATGTTACCATTCGCGTCGCTCACAAAATTTTCGGCATCACCATAGTGGTCGTCTGCCCAAAATTCACAGTAAGCGCCTGAGTACGGTACATAAGTGCATACCTGTGAAATCTGAAATATGCCTTGATCCCAACTGCTAAGATACCAGTACCATTCGCCGTAATCTTTCAACCAAAAACGGTTCTTCTGCAAGTGAATAAATAATCCGGAAACAACTTCATCCGGTTTTGGCTGGTAAACATTCGGATTTTTCCAATCTCTGTCCAATTGCTCATTACATGAAGGCATCAGGAACGGTATTAATAATAATAAATATAATAACTTTCTCATAACAAATCAATTTAATAAGTTAAAAACTAACATTTAATTTAAATCCATAAGAACGAAGTGATGGAAAATTCGTATTTTCTCTCCAGCTATCGTTTCCTGTTCCAAGCATAGATTCGGAATCAATGTTTTTAATACTTTTATAAAAATAAAAAAGATTCCTTGCCGTAAGACCTACCGCCAATTTCTGCAATTTCAACTGTTTTGAAAAACGCTGAGGAAATGTGTATGTCAAAGCCAATTCACGAAACTTGATATAATTGTTTTCCTTTATCATATCCGGTTGCCAACCCGTGCCCATATCATGAATGAAGGTTGAGTAATAAGTGTATGCGGAAATTATTTTATCGTTAGGTGTTCCATCGGCTTTCACTCCCGGAAGAATAAGTCCGTCATGGCGTTCGCGACCTTGAGAATCCGTCCATGTCAAACCGCCGTGTTCGGTATCACGGTATGCCAAAGTTTCTTCTGTTAGACCGTTTCCTTGCAAATAGAAGTTTGAGTATGAAAGAATCATACCACCGAATTTATAGTCAAGCGCTCCCATTAAATTTAACATACCCCATTTTCCCTGTAAATAGAAGTTGGTTGTGAGACCTCCGTATATATCGGTATTTGTACTTCCGAGACAAATTTCATCTTTGGGGTCGTTGGATAAATAATACAGACCGTTGTCTCCTACAATCCTGGTTCCCTCTTCGTTACGTGCATAATCCTGAATCCACAAGGTATTCATGCGTTCTCCTTCCGTTTTTCTGCGAAGCAAGTTTCCCGCAGATTCCTGCTTTTGAGTAATACCGGGGTACAACTTTTTGATGTTGTCCCATTGTTTGGCAGCTGTAAGCGTCATTTCCCAACGGAAAGGGTCGGTTGTTACGAGTGCACCGTTAATAAAAAGTTCAAGTCCCTGATTATTAATTTCACCGGCGTTAATGCGTATATTTGTTGAACCGGTTGTCGATGAAAGAGGAACTCCCATAATCTGATTATACCATGTAGCATTATAATAAGACATATTGAGTTCAAGCCGATTATTTTTAAGCATACGAAGGCTTGTTCCAATTTCAAATTCCCGTTTTTTTTCGGGTTTCAAGTCTCCCGAAAATAAATCTGTTGGTCCGGTAACATCATTGATGTTTGTATTCGGTGGAGGCAAAGTTTCTATAGTGTACGTTCTCAACGCATAATACCGGTTTGCCGGGCGACCTACGTCAGCCCATGACAAGAAAAGTTTACCGTAATTGATTTGAGGAATTTCAAAAGTCTCCGTAAAATTCCATGTAAATGAGGCTCCCGGATAGAAATAAGAGCGATTTGCTTTCGGAAGCGTTGAAGCCCAGTCGTTACGCGCTTGAATTTCAAAAATATATTCCATACCCCATGAAATGGTTCCTTGTCCCAATACGCTGTACAATGATTCATTTTCCTGTGTAAACCCCGAAACATATCTATCGTAGCTTGATGGCCATGTATCGGCATTCGACAGGGACCAAAAGCCTGGAAACTTGCTGTTTCCTCTGGTTCCCACATTCATATCCGTATAAGAAACTTTTCTATACGCCGGACCTCCAAAGGCAAAAACATTCAGTTTATCATCTATGAACGATTTGTTAAATGAGAGGAACGCTTCGTAACCTTGTATGGTATTGCGCTCTCTTTCGAAACTGAATAATCCCCCTTCATAAGAACCGGTTGTTTCATTCTGGCGATACGACATATTTTTGGTAGAATAATCCGTATCGGTATAGTCAAGACCTCCTTGCAAAGTCAGGCTAAGGAACGGTAAAAACGTTAAAGTCGCTTTAGCGGACGTAATGGAGTGCATGCGTTTATCCGTATTGCGGTTTTCGTTCATGTTCCACATCATATTGAAAAATCCGTCATTGATATGATTGGGATCTAAAAAGGCATCGGGCCATCCCCAACTTTTTCCGTCCAAGTGTCCCAACTCGTCTATGGTCCGCATCCATCCGTTCTCATCTTTATAAGCAGTCATGGCTGTTTTGATATCATAGTCCCGGTTGAATGTTCCAAAAGCAATAAGATGCTGAATATTGGACATACGATTCTGAGATTTAATATTGTAGAGATTTTGAACAAACTCGAATTTAGCAAATTTGGATACTTCCATCTGTCCATTGAAACTTAATGTATTTTTCATTTGACTTTGATTGGGTGTTATTCCGTCATAATCGTAATTGGTAAAAGCCAAACGCATATTGCTTTTTTCATTTCCACCTTGAATAGATGCCGATACATTTCTGGATGTGCCTGTATCAAACATATCCAAATAATTATTCTCATACGGCAAATATTGGCGGTTCGAACCGTCAAAAAATTTGATATTCGAGCCGTCGAATTTAGGACCGAAATTGAACCGGCTGCTTACCGTTCTGCGAATCGTTTGCGCATCGTCTTCGTAATTGTATGAATATTCATTTTCTCCCGAACCATATTCATTTTGGAAATTAATCAGCGAATAAGGTTCGTGCCATTCTTGTCCGTATGATACCTGAACTCCCAAGCCTCTTGTTCCAGCTCCATTTTTGGTGGCAATCAAAACTACCCCGTTGGCTCCGAGGCTACCATACAAAACGGCAGCTTTCGCACCTTTCAGAATTTCCATTGATGCAATGTCTTCCACATTAATATCATTTACAGCCGAACCGAAGTCAAAAGAATTTAAGGGATTGTAGTCCCGGGATGCCATACTTGATTCCGTATCATAGATAGGGACGCCGTCCACCACAAATAAGGGACGAGTACCTGAGGTACTTTCCAAACCTTGTGCGCCGCGAATGTTGATTTTCATACCTCCCATGGGACCGGCAGCAGTGGCTTGTATGCCGACACCGGCAGCCTTACCGTAAAGGGTAGCCAACGGGTTAGAGGTTACACCCGCTTTAATCATATCTTCACCCCTAATTGAACTTACAGCATAACCCAGCGCTCGATTATCACGTTTGATACCTAAAGCGGTAATGACTACTTCGTCCAAGACTTTCGCGTCCTCCGTCAATGTTACATTCACAGACGCTTGTCCGGAATAAACAATGTCTTTTGAGAAATAACCAAGATACGTGATTCGGATTACATCCCCGTTTGCGAGGTTGGAAAGTGTAAAATTACCATTTTCGTCGGTGACGGTTCCGATGGTTTTTCCAACAACAGAAACATTTGCCCCGATAATAGGACCTGCTTCATCTGCAACATTACCTTTCAGCGCTTTTTGTTGCTGTTGGGCATCCGTTTTTTGCTCAGCATAAACTTGAGTCGGAATTACAATTCCGCCGATGCACATACTTATGTATAATATGTATGTACGAGCAAATAAGGCAAATTTTTTTTGAAATCTTACCATAATAATTTTTTTTAATAGTTTAACGTATTTTGTTCCTAATTTAATTAGAAACCGGTTTGCAGGAGCAAAAGTAGTAAATTTTTTTAATAAATTAAGTATTATTCATCCTAATTTGCTAATTTTTCTCAATTTATCTTCGTCAAGCACTTTGATTTTCCGACCGTCCAAAGCGATTATTTTTTCGGAAACGAAGGTGGATAGCGTGCGGATGGCATTTGATGTAGTCATGTTGGAGAGGTTGGCGAGGTCTTCGCGCGCGAGGTAGATATTAATGGTGTTATCTTCTTCCAATCCATAACTGTCAATCAGGAAAATCAAAGATTCGGCCAAGCGTCCGCGAATGTGTTTTTGGGTGAGATTCACCGTGCGTTCTTCCGCGATGCCCAAATCAACGGATAATTGCCGGATGAAAAACTTGCACAAATTGAAATTTTCTTTGAGAATACTGTTCACCACTGTCATGGGAACCATGCAAACGGTTGAGGGTTCAAAAGCGGCGGCGTCGGTTAAGTAGTTTTCTTTGGCAAAATAGGCGCGGTAAGCAAAATACTGGACGGGTTTGATGATGCGGATAATCTGGCTGCGTCCGCCGATGCCTTCTTTGTAGATTTTTACTTTTCCTTTCAGCAGACACATCAAATCTTTCGGCACATCTCCTTCGGAGTAGATTTTATGGTTTTTTTTAAAATGCTGAATATACGCATTTTGCCGCAACAACTCGCGTTCTTGTTCGCTTAACAAGCGCCAAACATCCGTCAGGCTGCTCGAAAAGTCTAAGAATTCATCATCTCTCTTATACATTTGTGTTTTAGAACATTGTTTTGTAGCACAAAAATAAGTAATTTTTTTTAGATTTAATATAAATTTCTATTTTTTCTGTTTTTTCGACACTAAATTAGTGAAAAAATAACTATTTTTAGGCTCAATTTATTATAGGTATGGCGTGATTAAGGTTTATTCATATAAGTATTTGTATAAGAGTTATTTTTTATATCTCTGTATCTGTATTCTCCCCATTTTTCACGCGGAAGCGAAAGAAGCGGACAACAGGACCGACAGCATCCTGTTGAAAGTGTTTCAGTATCAAGAGTATTATGGAAAATATATGGATGAATTCGACGCAGACATCTATATTAAAGGAAACAGTGATGTGAAGAAGAAAAATATTCTTTACCGTTATGCTCCCGATTTTTTGTACTTGGACAGGAAGGGGAAAAACACTTTTGTCGAAACAATTCTCAGAGTTCATTTTAAACAGCCGGACTATTTTTCACATCAGGTTGTTGCGGTTAATGGGGCTAAAATTAATATAGTTGATATTCAGGAGCGGGTGATTCAATTTCTGAATAACAATACTTACAATTCGAAAATCGTTGACGGACAAATACTTCTTCCATGGACAAAAGGCGCATCCAAATATTATCGTTACGAATATATCTCGCAAACGGATACTTTAAACCGCCTTATACATCAGATAAAAGCGACGCCAAAAATAAGGAGTTTGCAATTGGTTTCAGGTGTTTTTTCCGTTGTGGACGGGCAGTGGATGATTTACCGGTATGACATCAAAGGGAAATGGGAATTTTCGAAGTTTGAAATTTCGACGGAGTTTGGTTTGAGTGGTAACGCTTTTCTAATGCCTTTGAAAACAGATATTTATTTCAAAACTCAATTATTGGGAAATGTAACCGACAGTCATTATTCCGTAAAATTCGACTATACTTCCCTCAAAAGGAAGTATTTGGAGCAAAAACCGGAACTCGTCAAGTACGATTTAAGCGATTATTTTACAGAGTCTAACGATTCATTACCTTTTGTCAAGGACGAAACGTATTGGACGGAAAACCGTAAAATTTCACTTACGTCCAAAGAAGAAGCGTATCTGGCGAGTTCCGTGAATCCGGGTTTCTCCAAAGATTCTACTTCCAATTTTTGGACAAAACTATTGGATATTCCCAAAGGTATCATTACGCCCCGGCGCTTTGATTATAATGATTCCAAGATGAGTTATTCCGGTCTGTTGAACCCTTTCAAATTGGGTTACTCAAAATGGAACGGATTGGTTTATTGGCAGCAATTCCGTTTTTTCAGACGGTATGAAACGGGACGGGAAATACAGTTCAAACCCAACTTGGGACTTTTGTTTCAACGGAAACAGGTTTATTTCAATACGCCGGTATATTGGTTGTATCAGCCTCGCCGGTTCGGGGAAATCAACTTCAATTTCGGAAACCGGAACCAGACCTATAATTCCAAATTTATTGATTTGATTACGGAAGAAATACCGGATTCTATCCGGTTCGAAGATTTGAACCTGGATTATTTCCGCCATCTCAAAATGAGTTTGGAAGGAAAATATGAGATCTGTAACGGATTGCTTTTCCGGGGAGGTATTTATTACGACTGGTATATTCCCATCAAAAAAGAAAGCGATAAAAAAAATGTATTGCGGTCAAGTCTCGGTATAACCGAAGAAGTTTTGGGCTTGGTGGATGATAATTACAAAGCTTTTGCGCCGATGATCGGATTGGAGTGGACTCCCGGTCAATATTACCGTTTCAATGGGAAACGGAAGGAGTATCTCGGTTCAAAATTTCCCACTTTTTCGATAGAATATGTTTGGGGCGTGAACAAATTTTTGAGAAGTAACAGCAATTATTCGAAAATAGAAGCGGATATTCAACAAAAGATTCCGACAGGTTTGATGAGTTCTTTTCAATATTACGCCGGGATGGGGAGGTTTGTCAATACCCGGTCGGTTTATTTCGCCAATTTCAATAACTTTCAGCGGCACAATTTTCCACAATCCTGGGAAGATCCCATTGGCGGCGTATTCCATTTGTTGGCCGGCGAATGGTATGATGCGTCCGATTCCTATATCCAGGCGCATTTTATGTACGAATTTCCATCCACGGTTTTGCGATGGTTTCGTGGCGTGAGTAAGGATATTTTGAAAGAACGACTCTATGCCAGCCAGTTATGTACTCCAGCCCGTCCTTTTTATACAGAGGTTGGATATGGAGTCGGTAATTTTATTGGGAATGCCGGAGTGTTTGTTTCGTTTCGGCATTTGGAGTATGAGGCGGTTGGGGTCAAGTTTGCGTTTGAGTTGGGACGGTAATTTAACCCGGTAGCCAAACAGGAGGTGTCTATTTCATCCCTTCCTCCAACCGAATAATTTTCAAAACCTCTTCCCCTGTCCCAATCCGGTAGCCGACCGAAGAAAACAAAATTCCTCCATTATCGGAAAGATACAAAGTCAACGGAAAATTGTCTCCCAAATCGAGTTGCAAGGCGCCGGCAGCTGCTTTCAAAAGTGCGTCGTCAACAATCCATTGCGTTTGTTTGGGCAAATTCTTGAATACGGAGGCATCGAATCCTTTGCTGAATTTGTCGCCGGGAACCACGAATAAAACACCTCCGCCCCAAGTTTCAAGGGCTTCCTGAACAGCGGGAAGATCTTGCAGAATGTGTTTTGAAGGCTCTTTCCCCGGATCGACAAAGCAAAGCATTAAACCTTTTCCCTTCGATAATTCTTTTAAGCTCGCTTTGGATTGGTCGTTCAGTACGACAACCGAGTTCATATCAACGATTCCTTTCACCATCAATTTGTTTTCTATCTGCGGCATCTTGATTTCAAGTGTTTGAGTCGTATTTCCTTTTAATTCGAAATGTTTCGTGGAAACGGTAACCGAACCGTCATTGGCGCGGCTTCCAATCATCAAACGGTAGTAACCTTCGTCCAAATCCAAGGTATAAGGAAAATTGGCGGCAACCGGATTTCCTTCCAGATCCAAAGTCCGGAATTCGCCATCTTTGAAATAAGCCAAGGTGTAATGCGAGTAATAGCCCGGTTTTATAACATTGCCTGCTCCGTTTTTGAGCGTGATTTTCCCTTTGGGAAGATTGGCTGTGGCGGACGATTCTTTTTCAAAAGCGGCATCGATCCACGTTCCGTTTTCAGAATATTGCGGTTTGCCGGTTGCCGGTTCGATCCGGGCGGGAATCCCCAAACTGCGGCAAGCTGCGACGAAAAAAATGTTGCGCGAACGAACGTCGGCGATTCCTAATTCATACACGCCTTGCGGTGTAATCCGGCAATTGTAATAATTTTCGTCGTCGTTTATTTTTACATTACGGCTGATGTAATCAATGAGATAGCTGATATTTTTGCGAACTTCCGCTCTGTCTTCGCTACTTCTTTGCGTTTGCAGAAAAATTCTCCACGGACGAATCAATTCCGATTCGATGCGCGGGGAAAGAATATAGGAAACGATTTGATTTTTAGTCGTTCCGTCTTTGATTTCCAAAGTTTTTCCGGTTTGCAGATGATTGCTTAAATATTCGGCCGGCGTATCCCGAAGATCTTTTTTCGACAAAGTGGCTAAAAATGGAAATAATTGGGGGTTATTTTTTTCGTTGGCAATGAAATTCTTGATTTCCTGCCAGTTGCCTTGAGCCGCATTCAGGTATTTCCAAACATCGGTTTTATCTAATTTTTCACTTTCCGCCCATTGGCCGGCTTGCTCCTGTTGGATAAAAGTATTCATGTAAGCTGTTCTGACAGAGTCCTCGTAAGTCAGGCGAACCGTATTTTTTGCAATGGCTTCGGGAGAAAGTTTTTTCACCGGTTGTTCGCCCGGAACATTCATCACGATTTGTTCTTCGTATTCCGCTCCGGGCTTGCGGTCTAATTTTACAACGGTCATTTCGTCCTGAACGTTTGATTTCGTGTAACCGTATTGATCTTTCAGACTTGCCCAAATCATCAAATCGCCTTTCCCTGAGATAATTGAGGTTTTACCTTCCTTGTCCGTCGTATTGGTCGAAATCGGATAAAATTCGGCATAATTGTAAACCATGAATTCAACTTTCGCTCCTTCAACCGGTTGGTTGTTTTCGTCCACGACTTGCACTTTCACCGGACGGGTTTCGGCGTAATTTCCCAAAAGATTGATTTTTGAATATAAAGGGGTTTCCAGATTTTTTTCTTCCGGGCCGGTATATAATCCGAAGACATTGGTATGCACCATCATCGCACGTTTGGCGGGGCCGGTGAACCAGGCGACGTCCAATTCCGGTTCGGGTTCGCAAGCGCCTATATAATGCCATTTACCGTCCACCCAGGCTTCGACCCAAGCGTGATTATCGTCGGTATGCACCCAGCGGGGCGTATAACATTGCCGGGCAGGAATGCCTACCGCCCGGAGCGCCGCCGCCGTAAAAGTCGATTCTTCGCCGCAACGTCCCCAGGAAGTCCGCACTAAAGCCAAAGGTGCGGAAGTCCGGCCGTCAGTTCCTCTATAACAGACCTTTTCGTGGCACCAATGATTAACTTCGAGTACGGCATCGGCCATGGAAAGATTTTTAATCCGGTCTTTGAGTTCTTCAAAAAAGGCGCTGCGAGCCGTATCCAAATATTCGTTATTGACGCGATACACAAGGACAAAATGCCTGAAAATATCATCGGGAACGGTTTTTCCCCAAGCGAAATAATCCCGAGCCTTGAATGCAGCATCGACTTGTTGCAGGAAAAATTCGCCGTCATAATCGGCCAGGTCACACAGAGGCATATAAGCGTATAAAAATTCGAGCGCTTCTTTTTGTTCTAAAGTAAGTTCTTCCTTTTCCAGCACGGAAAACAAGGCTTTGCTTCGTTTGGCCGCTTCCGTTTTGCGTTTCTCAAACTGGGCGAGGACCTGGTTGCGGTAATTTTCATTTTTCAGGAAATGCGTTTCTTTTTTTGTGCAGGACACAATTAATATAACTGTGGATAACAAAGAAATAAATAATGAACGTTTCATAAATAATGAATTTTTAGGGATTATTGAATTAACGGGTACAAATTTATATGAAATTTTTTATATAACACACAGATGTCATTTCTTTTTAATACTATCGTAACTGAAAAGTAATAATTCTATTCGATCTTTACGAAAAAATTAATAGGACATGCAAAGATTTTTTGTATTATTGATTATCAGATTACTGTTTACACAAATTACCGATGCTCAATCTATTAAGGGAGTTGTTAAAGACTCTGAAACCGGAGAGGAACTAATCGGAGCTACCATTTATCTGAAAGACAATCCGCGACAGGGAACATCCGCCGGTTTGGACGGTAGCTTTACCCTCGCCAATATTTCTCATTTTCCGGTTCAATTGGTTTGCAACTACTTGGGATATAACGAAAAAACGGTAACCGTCAGCGGTGGCGCCGCTAATCCCATAGCTGTTTCCCTCGAACATAAAACGATGCAGATAAGCGAAGTAACTGTTTACGGAAACGATGTCCGGAATACCGAAATCAGTGCGCGAAGCATCGAAAAAAACGCCATCAATGTGGTAAATGTGATGAGCGCCAAAGCGATTGAATTATCGCCCGATTTGACTGTGGCCAATGTTATCCAGCGGATGTCGGGAATCGTAATGGAACGCAGCAACACCGGCGACGGGCAATATGCGCTTTTACGCGGTATGGATAAACGGTTCAATTACACGCTCGTTAACGGAATAAAAATCCCCAGTCCGGACAATAAAAACCGTTTCGTTCCACTTGATATTTTCCCATCGGAATTACTTGATAGACTTGAAGTCACCAAATCGCTGACCGCCGATATGGAAGGTGACGGTATCGGAGGCGCCGTCAACATGGTAATGAAAGATGCTCCTTCGTGCCGGCAATTTACAGTTCATCTTTCGACCGGCAGTAATAGTCAGTCTCTTTCACGTGATTATCAATCTTTTGATTATTCGACGATAAATCCGATGTCGCCCAACGAAAAATATGGTTTGAATTATCCGATTAAAACAAAAGATTTTACGACTAAAAATCTTCACCTGAACAGTGGTAACGTTAATCCCAATCTGACAGGAGGAATTACCTGGGGCAACCGCGTTTTCCACAATCGTCTGGGGATTATGCTCGCCGGTAGTTATTCCAATGAATACCGGGGAAATACGAGCGACATGTACAGTAGCGCGATGACAACGGATGGAAAGCAACAAATCACCAAACGTGATTTTTCCAATCAGCAGACTCGTTCGGGTCTTCATGCCAAATTGGACTACCACTTGTCGAAATACCACAAATTAATGTGGTACAATGCCTTTATGGATTTCCGCAACGCACAGGTCAGGGATGCCCGAGACCTGAACGGACAAACCATGCGGCTTCGTTGGAATCACCAGGCGATTTTCAATTCGACACTCAAAGGCATTCATGATTTTACCGGTGAAAAACTTCGTTTCGATTGGTCGCTGATTTACGGGAAAGCGTCCAACGAAACACCCGATAATGTGCAAATCAACGAAAAGGTGGTGAATCAAATTATTACGATTGATATGAATACAGGCGCCACTCGCCGTTGGGAACACAACTCCGACAAGGACAAAGCCGGTTATGCGAATCTCCACTATACTATGAATATCGGCCGGGCAAAATTCGACTGGGCGACCGGTGGAATGTATCGCAACAAAGTACGCGACAGTTATTACAACGAATACTTGTTCAAGCCCTACGACGAATCGCTGCCCAATCCGCGGGAATTGATCAAGGGCGTGCATTGGAACAACTTCGATGAAGTGCGTTTTGAAGTGAATGCACATGGAAATCTGAGCGATCCGCTTAATTACGACGCTACCGAAAAAGTGAGCGCCGGCTATTTATCCGGCAATCTGGTTTTCAGCCAATGGCAATTCACCGCCGGTTTGCGTGCCGAATATACCAACCAGGGTTATTACCTGAAATTTCCGGTTGACGGCGCCAAAAACGAAGGAAATCAGGAATATACCGATTATCTACCGAGTTTTCACATTAAATACAAAGTCCACAGGGACGCCAACTTGCGTCTCTCGTATGTGAAAGCCATCAACCGTCCGAGTTTTTTTGAAATCGTTCCTTACAGCCTGATTTACGAAGATTACAAAGAACGCGGTAATCCCGATTTGAAACATACGGTCGCCGATAATTTCGATTTGCGTTACGAATATTTTCCCCGTCCTTCCGAACAATTCATGTTGGGTTTATTTTATAAAAAAATCAAAAATCCCATCGAATTTGGAATGATGAGCGGTTTCGGACAAGATACCTACTATATGCCGATGAATTTCGGAGACGCCGATAATTACGGTTTTGAAGCGGATATCATGAAATATTTCAATTGGTTCGGCGTCAAAGCCAATTATACGTTTACCAATTCCAATATTACGACGACGAAAATGCAAGTACTTCCGAATCCCGATCCCAATGGCGAAACAAATTACATCACCGAATACGTTGATCAAATACGTCCCCTGTTTGGGCAAGCAGAGCATGTAGTCAATGTATCCTTGCTTGTAAAAGATACAAAACGTGAATGGGACGGGCAACTGGCTTTTTCCTACACGGGCGACCGTCTTTGCATCGTATCCCGTTATCTTGACGAAGACAGCTGGCAAGCCGGATACGTTCGTTTGGACGCTTCGCTCGAAAAACGCTTCAAATGCGGACTGGCCATTTTTGCAAAAGCGACGAATCTGCTGGATACGCCGATGTTGCAATACATTAAAGAGAAGGATATCAACCGCAATAACACCGGATTAGAACGTTACAAAGGCGGGATTGTTGAACGAAAAGAATATTACGGACGAAATTTCTCCATTGGAGTAAGATACAAATTTTAACACAAATAATAAGTAGAAAATGAAAGCAAAATTAGTATTAATGTTATCGGTAATCGCTTTATTGAGCGTTTTTACCGCATGTGAAGAGAAAGACAACGAGGTGGAATTGCAAGGAATTACATTGTCGAAAACATCCGTAACATTGAAACCGGAACAAACGGAAACACTTACTGCTACCCTTTTTCCGGACAATGCAACCAACAAAAATCTGACTTGGTCGTCATCGGCCGAAAATGTAGCTACCATCAGTAATGAAGGAATCGTTACGGCTGTTGGCGTGGGAAACGCTACCATTAACGCCATAGCGGCAAACGATCCGTCTATCAAGGCAGCTTGCACTGTTACCGTTTCGTGGGAAAGCCTCAACAATGTATCCGGCAACGTATCGGGAACATGGAATAAAAATACAACCGTAAACATCACCGGCCACATTATCGTACCCGAAGGACAAACGTTGACCATCGAAGAAGGCGTACAGATTATCTTTGACGACAATGGTGTAGGCGCCAATCATACGGGTATCGAATTTATGGTGGACGGAAAATTGTATTGCAAAGGAACGGCTACCAATCCTGTCCTGTTCTCGGTTGCTTCCGGCAAACGCACGGCTGCCAATACTTTCGGAGGTCTTTGGGGCGGTATCGTAGCTACAGCCAAATGTCCTGAAATGTTGTTTGATCACGTAATTATCGAATATACCGGCAGCGATTGTATCGCTACTTCGCCTTCCGTATTAGCAGGTATTTATACCGCCGGCGGCGACATCACTCCACATATTACGACGAATAATCCCATCGGTAAATATGTTATCACCAACAGTACGTTCCGTTACGGACGTTCCGATGCTACCTATTTTATGGGTGGAAGCGCTATTATTGCCAACAATACATTCTATGCTATCGGCGAAACCGGTGCGGAAGCTATCAACATGAAAGCAGGATGTAAAGTAGATGCAGCATTCAATTTGATTTTCGCACCGAATACCAACGGTTTCAAACTTTCTTCTTCCGGACAGAACGATGCAGCCGGTCGTTTCCAAGCTTTGATAAAAGCGTATAATAATACGATAATCAATGCCGGCTGGCGACGCGACGGAGTGAAGGGCGGTTCGGTTTACGTGGAAAAAGGCGCCAAAGTAAGTGTTTTCAACAATTTGATAGTGAATTGCAAGTTTATGGCAATGACTCCAAAATGGGATACGCCAAGTCCATCCGACGGGGCAGACCAAGCGTCGAAAATTGATTACAATTTCTATGCTTCAGGTTCGCAACAAAGCGCTTTAACTCAGGATATGCAAGGAAATACACAAACTGCTTACGCCGGTTATACATCCAACAACAGCAATTACTGGCACGACGGACGTAACAATACGCCGAAAGTAGATGAACACAGTATTATCAGCGCATCGGCAGGCGACCCGGCCAAAGATCCGAAATTTGTTAATTATGGTTTCAACACCGTTCCCCTGAACAGTTATACGTTTGATAATAATTGGAATTTCCATGTACAGAGTGGTTCGCCGGTATTAAGCAACGCCTACGGCAATTTCACCGGTGATTTCGCGCCTTATTTCGGGACTACCGGTTTGAACGTAGGTGGTACGGAATACAAAACGCCGGCTCCGGCGGCTCATTTTGGAGCTTTTGGTACTAATTAATTTTTTCCCTGAATCCCGCAAGCGTTTTTAGAAAAAACAAATTAGTCACATGAAAAAGATAACAAGTATATTATTTTTACTGCTGTTGTTGGCATGTTCGGAGCAAAAGTTTCATTCTTCATTGCTGAAACTTCCCGATACCAACCTCAACGTTATCGTTGCCAACGACATGGGAAGGCGCGGTGTTTCCGAACAAAAGAACATCGCCGGATTGCTGGGTGAAGTTGCAGCGCAAAACAAAATTGCTTTTATGGCGGTTGCCGGCGACCCGATTCATGACGACGGAGTAAAAAACATAGACGACGAAGAATGGAATCTGAAAATCGAAAATATTTACACGGCGCCTTCGCTTTACACTATCCCTTGGTATGTGATTTCGGGCAATCACGAATACCATGGCAACGTGCAGGCAATCCTCGATTATTCGCAGAAAAGTAAGCGTTGGAATGCTCCGGCAAGGTATTTCACGGTAAAACAACCGATTGGCGATAGCGGCAAGGAATGTCTTTTTGTTTTTGTTGATACTTCACCGATAATTGACAAATACCGTAATAATCCGGAAGAATATCCCGAAGCCGGTTCGCAGGATTTAAACGCTCAGCTGGCTTGGATTAAGCAAACGCTCGAATCGTCGGATGCGGATTGGAAAATCGTCATTGGGCATCATCCCGTTTATGCCGATACGGAAAAAGTAGATTCGGAACGCATCGACATGCAAAACCGGTTGGCTTCCCTGCTGGAAAACAATGGAGTAGCTTTCTATATTTGTGGACATATCCATAACTTTCAGCATATCAAGCCGAAAGGATCAAAAGTAAATTACATCGTCAATTCTTCGGCATCCAAATCGCGGAAAGTAAAACCCATTGAAGGTACGGTTTTCTGCAATCCTGATCCGGGATTCTCAGTGATGTCTATTACTACCGACCGGATTGATTATTATATGGAGAATCACAAAGGGAAAGTGGTTTATACTTATACGGTAAAAAAATAAAGACAATTCGTTCTATATTTCCCCATAACTATGCTTTGTGTGGAACTTATGGGGAATTATAGAATAAATTGAAAAAAACTTTTGCAACTATTTTTATGTCAAAAACGGTTATTTTATCTCCAAAATATTCACTAATTTTGCATCATTAAATCAGTATTAATGTAAACAAGATGAAACAACATTCGGTATCAGCCAATTTTAATCAACTATTTAAGCAAATTTCTCCTGAAGAGATGTGTAACGATTTCAATGTATTTACGTTGGTAGGAAAAGTTTTTCCGGTTATTACTGCGGGCAAGGAAAATCAATCTAATTCCATGACAGCCAGTGGGGGAGGTATGGGACTTCTTTTTAAGAAACCCACTACTTGGTGCCTTCTTAAAGCAGACCGTTATACGCTTGAATTAATCGAAAAAGAGCAAACCTATACGATGTCGTACTTCCCGGATGAATACAGGGAACAAGTACTCTTTCTGGGAGGAAAATCGGGAAGAGACAGCGAGAAAATGAAGGAAGTTGTATTGACAAGTGTTCAAACTCCTTCGGGCGATATGTCTTTCAAAGAAGCTCAACTGATTATTGAATGTAAATTAACGCAAATTACGACCCCAAATCTTGATGATTTTTACACGCAAGATGCAAAAAACTATCTACGTGAAGCTTACAAAGATGTAAACAATTATCGTAAATATGTGTTTGGGGAAATTACGCATGTTTGGGTAAAGAAATAAAGATTTATATATTGTTTTTACCAAGAAAAACAATAACTTTGTAGAAAAACAAAAAGCAATATGGAAACAAAGACAAAAAAACAAGCTGTAAAACCGGATAAACAACAAAAAGCATCCGTAAATAATAAAAAGCCGTACAGGGATTTAGCCGGCATTTTCAAGGGGAAAATTATTTATAATCCTAATGAAGATATTTTTAATCTGGCATTATGAAACGGCTATTGTTGGATACCAATATTTTTGTTTGTAGTTTATTAACATGCAAGAAGTTAAGAGCGGAAAGAGAGGGATTCGAACCCCCGGTACAGTTACCCGTACACCGCATTTCGAGTGCGGCCCGATCGACCACTCCGGCATCTTTCCATTGTCGTTGCGGAAAGAACAGGATTCGAACCTGCGATTCCCTTTAGGGGAATACACGCTTTCCAGGCGTGCCTCTTCAACCACTCGAGCACCTTTCCTTATTGTAAAAGTGGGGCAAAGGTAGAAATAAAAAATTGAATTTCAAAAAAGAAAGATTACTTCTTGTTGATTATCAATGAATTAAATTTTAACCCGCAATAAAAGCGACAGTAAATATTGTATATTGCAAATACAGAACGCTTTCGATTATTTTTTATTAAAAACATATAAACAGATAAGTGGGAAAAATATTTTAAATTTTTAAAATAAAAATGCTTACCTTTGCACCTGTTTTTAGAAAAAGGTTATGAGTAAGAAATTTGCTGAATACAATAAATTAGACTTAGCAGAAATAAACCGCGAAGTATTAGCGTTTTGGGAAGAAAATAAAATATTCCAAAAAAGTTTGGACATCCGCGAAGACGCTTCTTCTTTTGTCTTTTACGAAGGCCCTCCTTCCGCCAATGGAATGCCGGGCATACATCACGTTATCGCCCGCAGTATCAAGGATATATTTTGTCGTTACAAAACCATGAAAGGCTTTTTGGTAAATCGGAAAGCCGGATGGGATACGCATGGACTTCCGGTAGAATTGGGCGTTGAAAAAGAGTTGGGCATCACCAAAACGGATATCGGTAAGAATATTTCCGTCGAAGAATACAATGCCGCTTGCCGAAAAGCCGTGATGAAATATACCAAGGAATGGGAAGACTTAACCCGCCAAATGGGTTATTGGGTGGATATGAATCACCCCTATATCACCTACGACAACCGGTATATCGAAACGCTTTGGTGGCTACTTAAACAATTGTACAACAAAGAATTATTATATAAAGGATACACGATTCAACCGTATTCCCCTGCTGCCGGAACGGCTTTAAGCACGCACGAACTGAATCAGCCGGGTTGCTATCGGGACGTAAAAGATACAACTTGTACCGCTCAGTTCAAAATAAAAAATCCGTTGCCGCAGATGTCGGATTTCGGGGAAGCTTTCTTTTTGGCTTGGACGACTACGCCCTGGACTTTGCCTTCAAATACGGCGCTTTGCGTAGGACCGAATATTAATTATGTAGCTGTCAAGACTTTCAATCCTTATTCCGGTAAGCCGATGACCGCTGTTCTGGCGGAAGATTTGTTAGGCGCTTATTTCAATCCGAAAGCGAAAGATTTGGAATTATCGTCCTATCAACCGGGCGATAAAGAGATACCTTATCAAATAACCGGTTCTTGGAAAGGCCTTGAGTTAGCAGGCATGGAATACGAACAACTGATTCCCTGGGTAAATCCCGGGCCGGGCGCTTTCCGCGTCATTACCGGCGATTTTGTTACCACCGATGACGGTACGGGCATCGTTCACATGGCCCCGACTTTCGGTGCGGACGACGACCGTGTCGCCAAGCAGCACGGAGTTCCACCGTTGATGATGATTGATAAAGACGGAAGCCGTCGGCCGATGGTCGATTTGACCGGAAAATATTTCAATATCGCCGATTTGGATCTTGATTTCTTGAAAAAATTGGTTAATGTACCCCTGTATTCCGAATACGCCGGAAGGTATGTAAAAAACGAATACCTTGATGTTTTAGCGGAAGAATCGACTTTGGATATCGACTTGTGTGTCATGCTGAAACAGCAAAACCGGGTATTCAAAATCGAAAAATATACTCACACTTATCCGCATTGTTGGCGTACCGACAAACCGGTCTTGTATTATCCTATGGATAGCTGGTTTATCCGGACTACTGCCTGCCGGAATGAAATGATTGCATTGAATGAAACAATCAACTGGAAGCCGCAATCTACGGGAACCGGCCGCTTTGGTAAATGGTTGGAGAACCTTCAGGATTGGAATCTGTCGCGTTCAAGGTATTGGGGAACGCCCCTGCCGATTTGGCGTACAGACGACGGAACGGAAGAAATCTGTATCGGTTCGGTAAAGGAATTATTGGAAGAAATCGAGAAATCGGTTGCCGCAGGATTCATGGAAGAAAATCCTTTCAAAAATGTAGTTCCGGGCGATTATTCCGACGAAAATTATGCGACGGATAAAATAGATTTACACCGTCCTTTTGTGGACAAGATTATATTCGTTTCGCCTTCCGGCAAACCGATGAAACGCGAAATGGATTTGATTGACGTGTGGTTTGATTCCGGTGCAATGCCTTATGCACAAATTCATTATCCGTTTGAAAATAAAGAAGCGTTCGATTCCGGAAAAGTTTTTCCGGCCGATTTTATTGCCGAAGGCGTTGACCAGACGCGCGGATGGTTCTTCACCTTGCATGCGATTGCTGCGATGGTATTCGACAGTGTTTCGTTTAAAGCGGTGGTTTCCAATGGTTTGGTTTTGGATAAAAACGGAAATAAGATGTCCAAACGTTTGGGCAACGCAGTCGATCCTTTTGCCGCAATTGCCAATTACGGCTCCGATCCTTTGCGTTGGTACATGATTACGAATGCCAGCCCTTGGGACAATTTGAAATTCGACTCCGACGGAATCGAAGAAGTGCGCCGGAAATTTTTCGGAACGCTTTACAATACCTATTCTTTCTTTGCTCTATATGCCAATGTGGACGATTTCGACTCCGGCGAAGCGGATGTCCCTTGGGAAAAACGGCCTGAAATCGACCGGTGGATTCTCTCGCTCTTGAATTCGTTGATCAAGGAAGTTGATGAATATTATGAAACTTACGAGCCGACAAAAGCCGGTCGGGCAATCAACGATTTTGTCAATGACAACCTGAGTAACTGGTATGTCCGCCTGAACCGCAAACGTTTCTGGGGTGGGAAAATGGATACGGATAAACTTTCGGCTTATCAGACTTTGTATGCCTGTCTGAAAACGGTCGCTCAGTTGATGGCGCCGATTGCGCCTTTTTATGCGGATAAACTGTATTTGGATTTGACCCCCCTGCCCCCTAAAGGGGGAGTAGGTTCTGCGGCTTTGAATAATGAGCTGCGGCAAAAGTCTCCTTTAGGGGATTTAGGGGTATCCGTTCATCTTTCGGATTTTCCTGTCGCCAATGAAACATTGATAGACAAAGACTTGGAAGAAAAAATGCAAATTGCGCAGCAAATTTCGTCCATGGTTTTGGCTTTGCGCCGGAAAGTAAATATCAAAGTCCGCCAACCGTTGTCGATGTTGATGATTCCTGTTTTGGACGAACATCAGAAAGAAGCGGTTGAAGCAGTAAAAGCATTGATACTGAACGAAGTAAACGTGAAAACCATCAAGTATGTGGATAATGCTGCGGAAATTTTAGTGAAGCGGATTAAACCGGATTTCAAGAAATTAGGTCCGCGTTACGGTAAGATTATGAAGGACTTGGCCGCTGTTATTGCTGCTTTGCCGCAACAAGATATCATTGCCTTGGAAAAATCGGGCAATCTGAGTATTCCGGTAGCCGGGCAAACGGCTAAAATCACCACGGATGATGTAGAAATTTTTTCGGAAGACATTCCGGGCTGGTTGGTTGCTAATGAAGGAAAGCTGACTGTCGCTCTGGATATTACCGTCACAAAGGAATTGAAAAAAGAAGGAATTGCCCGCGAATTGGTCAACCGGATACAGAATATCCGCAAATCCAACGGTTATGAAATTACGGACAAAATCCGCGTGACGATTCAGTCCGATCCGCATGTGAATGAAGCGGTTGAGGAATTTAAGCAATATATTGCCAATCAAGTGCTTGCAAATAGTGTTGCCTTGGCCGGCATCAGCGAAGGCACGGAATTGGATATGGATGAGTTTAAGTTATTGATACAAGTCGAGAAAGAGTAAATATTTATTAACATATTATAAAAGTCTTGTTATATGGAAATTGTAAAAATTGTAGGCAGAGAAATTTTGGATTCGAGAGGCAATCCAACCATTGAAGTAGATGTCACTTTGGCATCGGGATTTATCGGACGGGCAGCTGTTCCTTCCGGAGCATCCACCGGCGAAAACGAAGCGCTCGAATTGCGCGACGGCGACAAAAAACGTTACGGAGGCAAAGGTGTTTTGAATGCCGTAAAAAACATCAATGAGGTAATTGCTCCCGCTTTGTTGGGAATGAGCGCTTTGGAACAACGGGCAATTGACAGGAAAATGTTGGCTTTGGATGGTACGAAAACAAAGTCCAAATTAGGAGCCAATGCTATTTTGGGCGTATCGCTTGCAGTGGCTAAGGCAGCTGCCGGCTATCTGGATATTCCTTTGTATCGCTATATCGGTGGAACCAACACATACACATTGCCGGTTCCGATGATGAATATCATCAATGGCGGTTCACACTCCGACGCTCCGATTGCATTCCAGGAATTTATGATTCGTCCGATTGGCGCTCCTTCATTTAAAGAAGGTTTGCGTTGCGGGGCAGAAGTGTTCCATGCATTGAAAAAAGTATTGCACGACAAAGGTTTAAGTACTGCTGTCGGCGACGAAGGTGGTTTTGCACCTAACCTTGCAGGCGGCACGGAAGAAGCCCTTGAAAGTATTTTGACGGCTGTCAAAAATGCAGGTTACGAGCCGGGCAAAGACGTAACGATTGGTCTTGACTGCGCTTCTTCGGAATTTTACAAAAACGGCATTTACGATTACGCCAAATTTGAAGGTCAGCAAGGTAAAAAACGTACTTCTGCCGAACAAGCTGAATATTTGAAAGAACTGATCACCAAATATCCGATTGATTCCATCGAAGACGGCATGAGCGAAAACGACTGGGAAGGTTGGAAATTATTAACCGAAAAAATCGGTGACCAATGCCAATTGGTAGGTGACGATTTGTTTGTTACCAACGTAGAATTTTTGAAAAAAGGTATTGAGCTTGGTTGCGCTAACTCTATTTTGATTAAGGTAAACCAAATCGGTTCTTTGAGTGAAACGTTGGATGCTATCGAAATGGCGCATCGTGCAGGATATACATCCGTTACATCGCACCGTTCGGGCGAAACCGAAGATGCTACAATTGCCGATATTGCTGTGGCTACTAATTCCGGACAAATCAAAACCGGTTCGTTAAGCCGCTCCGACCGTATGGCTAAATACAACCAACTGCTTCGTATCGAAGAAGAATTGGGTGATTTGGCTGTTTACGGCTACAAAAAAGTACAGAAGATAAAGTAATGATTTCATTATAAATAAAAAGAGGTTGTCCGAATGGATAGCCTCTTTTTATATTCTGTTTTTAGAGCAATTCAATCAAGGGAATTATCAACCGGAATTGCTTTTTGAGGATGCGGAGATTTTGGGGAGAATTGAGGAGCATCCGATGGCGGTTTGGCGGACGAGAAGGAAATAATGGAAGATTATCCTATCATTTATTTGTTCTTCATTTCGCCAATTTTTGGAATAACTGTTATCAAAAATCTTTGATTTGCTGGTAATCTTAGTAATATCTTGAACATCTGCGGGATACTAAATTTCCAAATAAAATAAGAACCATTTTAAGTGAAAACTAAATTAAAAATCTGTACTTTTGCAAAACGATTGAAACAAATAAAAAAAGCGAATGGAACAACAGAATAGCATTGATATTATTTCTCAAATATATAATCTGAGGCAAAATTTTATTGTCATTGGCTTAACCGGGCGTACAGGTAGTGGATGTACCACTGTTGCTACATTGTGTAAAAATAAAGATTTTGGTAAATTGCATTCTCCAATTCCAACAACAAAATTAGAGGGGTTAACTAATGATGAACGAAAGTACAAGATAGTAAGTATGTGATAAAAATTAGTTTTCATTAAATTTAGCATATTTGATATTTAAGTTTGTTCCCAAGTTTGCCAAGCATCTATTGACGGCATAAAAGAGAGAGTCTTTATCCAAGTAATCTTCCGGAT
>BNTV01000002.1 GCA_025996865.1 Bacteroidia bacterium | reverse complement strand
GGAAAAGAAAACATTAAAAGGAGAAGTCTATTTTTGGCGGGCCTATCTTTATTCCAAATTGGAGCTTGACACTGAGCGCGCTGAGCCGGGAAGGGTGGAAAATGCTCCCCACGAAGCGCCGAAAGAAGCGCTAAAGGACAATCCTTTCCATTCTCCACCTATTCTCAAGTTGAAACCATAAGGATTGCTGGATCTTTTCGATAACTGAATCTGATCTTTTCCGTCGATAATACCATCAGGTCCTTCATACGTTCCATCTGCCAGTTGTGGCCCTCTTATATCCCTGTACATCAACATACCCGGTTTAACTTGGTCTTTATTCAGACTCATATATTTGGTGATATTATATTGGGTAAAATAGTTATCAATGTCTTCCTGTGTACGGAACATACCCATATAATCGTATCCCCATGATCCCATATCTTGCGGACCGCCGGGATAAACGCTGTTGTAAGCTAATATTGCGGGCCAGTCTTTTTTGATATAATCTGATGCTGAATAACTGGTGTTGATGCTGATATTGTATTTAAATTGATCAATTTTGCTTCTCCACCCCAAGGATAATTCCACTCCGTAGGCATTTATTTCATCGTAGTTTTCAGCAGCCATAGCGCCTCCTACCGTTACGGGAACAGAAGCTTCCCGTTGAACCAGCATTTCTTTGTTTTTGTCTAAATAACCATCAATGCCAACAGACAAACGGTCTTTAAGGAAATGAGCGTCGATACCCAAATTATGTTTATAGGCTTTATCCCAATGTGCGTTATAATTCGGAGCAGCTTCCATTTTTAATCCCCAACCTACATTTGCACTTGCATTGGTTCCAAAGACAGCGCCTTTATTGGCTTGATAAGTATAACGTTGCCGCCATAACCAAGCTTTTGTATTGTCTTTTCCCAAAAGCCCATAAGATCCTCTTATTTTCAAATAATTCAACCAACTAAGACTTTCATTGTCCTTAAACCACGATTCTTCCGATATCACCCAACCTGCCGATACGGAAGGGAAAAGACTCCAATAGTTATCCGGGGAAAATTTGGTAGAAGCATCCGAACGAACCAGAAATTCAAACAAATACTTGTCGCCGTATGAATAATTCAAACGTCCGATATATGACATATCACCGGACTGCGTACGCCCGGTATTACCGTCTATTGTACCTGTTGCCGTATTCGATTCTCCATTGAAAAGAGTATAATCCAACGGGTCTTCCCTTAAGAAACGGGAAGTTGAAGTATTAGACTCCCTTCTTTCGATAGAAAATAAACCGCTTACATTATGCAAACCAAAAGTACGGGCATAATTGACTGTGAAATTTAACTGATAATCATCACCTCTTGTCATATCTCGCATAAGACGGTTGCCATTATTCACCTGAACCGTTTTGAGATTGGATGCATCTAATAAATTCTCACCTATGTACAAGTGGTTTCCTGAACCTCCCCTTGTTCCGAAATAATATCCCGTGTATTTTGAACCAAACTGATTGGATTCATTGTTAGTAATACTTTTGGAATAATTCACTTTCACTTTCAATCCCTTGAATATTTTACTCCAATCAAAATCGTATTCGACTGATCCGTTAATACGCATGGATTGCGGTTGAGTGTCCACAATGTCGCCCCGTTTTTCTAATTCAAAGAAATTGTATTGTTGTATAGCGTTCCTTTGACTATTAGAAACGCCATAACGGAGTAACGGAATATCAGTATCGCCAATATGAGAGGGTATATACCGTGGCGTAAACAATAAAGTATTATAATCGTTTTCATCATTTTCGCCACCTACTTTGTTAAAGGTTTTTATGGTCTTTTCATAATCTCCGGAAGCCTGAAACGAAACTTTGAAATGCGAACCCATTTTCACGTCTGCTCCCACCCGGTAATTCCATTTGTCATAATCCAAGCGACCTAAATTACCTGTTTGCGTAAAATAGGATAAACTACCGAAGAAAGTGGCATTTTTAAGCCCTCCACTCAACGTGACATTGTGTTTCATACTATTAGCGGCTTTCCATGCTCTATCCAACCAATCATAATTCATTTCTTTCATGGCTTCCAATTCGTCTGCTTGAAAAAGACCGGTCTTGGGATTACTAATCGGGCTGTTTCCACTGGCGCCGGCAAAACGGTTCCAGAAAAGCCCATAGTTATAAGCGTCCATCACTTTAGGACGTGCTACCTCATCATTATACCCGAATTGACCGGAGTATGAAATGCGTGCTGCTCCTTCTTTACCTCTTTTCGTCCTAACCAATATGGCTCCCTGAGAGCCTCTTGCTCCATAAACGGCAGCAGCGCCGTCTTTCACGATAGATATCTGTTCTACCTCGTTTACATCTATAAGATTGAAAGTAGATTCAGAAACAATAATATCATCAACAACATAGACAGGAGAAAGTGTCCCTCCGTCTTTCGACAGAGTAAACGGATTACGAATGGTCAAAGAAGCTTGACTTTGAGGTCGACTTTGTCCTCCACTCACATTCAATCCGACAACTTCACCTTGAAGTATGGCTCCCAAATTACCATAGGGGAGTGTTTCAAATTGTTCCGGACTAACCGTTGTGATAGCTCCCGTTAAGTGTTTCTTTTGTTGAGATCCATATCCTACAACCACTACTTCATCCAGTTCTTGGCTCTTCAGAACCAAGGAAACGGTCAATACCGTCTGATTTACAATAGATATCGTTTGGGGGTAATGCCCCAAATAGGTAATCTGCAAATTATGTTTGTCAGCCGGCACACTCAAGTTGAATTTTCCATCAACATTTGTAGTCGTTCCAATAGAAGTACCCGGAATAGCAACGTTGGCGCCGATTACGGGTTCGGAATTTTCATCAAGCACAACACCTGAAATGATCCGGGTTTGTTGCGCTGATGCGTCAATAGGTATTGCTATTGTAGCAATCAATAGCAACGCCATTAATGTTAAATTTACAATTTTCATAATAATTACTCATTTAGATTGGAAAAATATGTGATTCTTTCTTATGTCACCTTTTTATAAAAGACTTTTTTTAGCCTGCAATGTATCGTGATTATTTTCCGGTTTCGTCCAATCCACTTTCTTTGTAGGGTCGATACCGTTAATGTATTTTTCGATGTTCGTATAACCATCGCCATTCAGATCTTTTACCGCATCGGTCGGGTCGTTCGGATTTAATCCGTATTTCTTTTCCCATGCGTCGGGTATCCCGTCGTTATCGCTGTCTTTGTAGGGTGTTCCTTTGTATTCGGGATAACCGCCTACTTGTTTGATGTCGGTGATGATTCCTTGTTTATAAGAATCTTTGGGCAAACGACGGTGTTCGAATTGATAAAATTCTTCTTTTTCAATGCTTTTATCATAATAAACTTCTCCGGTACGAACCTGTTTGACGATCCGTTCATCGACAATATCCCTTTTAGGAAAATTAGCCCCTACATTGTCTAATACAAACTTGTAGGCATCCTGAGCCGACAGGATAGGAAACGGATTATCAATCGGGAACGGCTCGTTCCATTTCATTTTTTCCGTGTAACCATCGGTGTTTGGTTTTTCCTGAACCTGAACGCCGCCGTTCCAGTTGTCGGCAGTTACTTCGGGATAACCTTCTACTATATTTCCGTTGGCATAAACCCGGCCAAAAACGTAGTAACCTAATTTACTTCTTCCCGATTCCGGCTTCACAATGCGATGCCCTACCGAGGATTTTTTCGGAGTTAGCGGTCCCGGTTTGTAGTAGTTATTGATAAAATTATAGAGCGCCGTATAATCTCCGCCGTCGGCAGAACGATGCACCCAATTGAAAACGACATTATTAACGAAGTTGAAAACGCCGTTCCATCCGATGGAAGGATTTCTTCCGGCGTTATTCGCCCAAAGGTTGCGCATGAACGTACAGTTTTCTCCGCCCAACGTGCTTCCGAATGAATGGTTATAAGTATCCAATGCTTGCGAAGAGATCGAATTTTGAATGGTTACGTTTACAGTCCCTAATTTCAATTCTTTGGAACCGTCTCCAGGATCGTACATGTGGCGGTAGAATGAGATGTTTTCATCCAAGCCCCAACTGGCCGAAACGTGGTCGATCATGATATTTCCCACAGGGTTGCCGCCAAACGAGTCATCGCGACGTCCTACCCAGGTTTCCCCGCGACGGAAACGGACGTGGCGGATGACCACATCGTGCGTATTGCACCAAACGGTTTCGCCGGCAATGCAAATCCCGTCACCGGGAGCGGTTTGTCCTGCAATAGTAAGGTAGGGCGCACGTATAATGACCGGACTGGTCAACCGGATGATACCGGCCACATTAAATACAATAATACGCGCTCCGCCCTGTTCGCAAGCATCGCGGAAAGAACCGGGACCGCTGTCGTTCAAATTATTCACAACAATCACTTTTCCTCCGCGGCCGCCGAAACTATACGCACCACCGCCTTGCGCTCCGGGAAATGCCGGAATTTTTGCCTGCGGCAAATCGGTAGGACGGGCTGCCCAAGGAATATAAGGACGTCCTTCGGTAGCTTCTTTTTCTATGACAGGTAACGCTTTTGCCCAAGCTGCATCGGAAGCGATTTGCGCTTTCTTCAAGAGTTCGCCGGATTGTGCGGCTACTTCGGATGTGATTTTGGGATACTGCCCAAAAACACATAGTCCTGTTGTAAACAGAAAAATTACTAATAAATAAAATCTTTTTATCATTTTTTATACAAATTTTTAATGATGGAATTACTAAATTGTCAACTGATGGTATCAATGTTATTTCCAAGATTACGGTAGTTAATTTTTTCACCCGGATTGGTACTGTTGAGGTATTCCTCAACGTTCGTATAGCCGTCGCCATCGGAATCAAGAGCGCCATCTGTCGGATTTTTGGGATCAAGGTTGTATTTGATTTCCCATGCGTCGGGCATACCGTCATCGTCATTATCAACAAGGAGTTTGGCAGGGTCGAAAGTCAAGATAGGATAACCGCCGACTTCTGAAATATCCTTAATGATGCCGGTCCCGGTGATTGTCTTTCCGGATCGCACCATTTCCGTAACACGTGCATCTACAGCATCGCGCTTGGGTAGCGTAGCGCCAACTTTTGCAAGTACGGATTCGAAGGCGGCTACGGCGGTTTCATGTGGTGCGACAGGCCAGCCTTCGAACGGTGTGTTTACACGAGCAAGTTGCTCAGGGCCGCGCATACCTACCCAATTATTGTTGGTGACCTCTTCGTTGTCATACATGACGTTACCGGCAACATACCATTTACCGGGACGATTAGGAGCCTTAGGGTACCAATCACCCTCAGCCCATGCATTGCCGGGCGAATACATGCTGCGCGATTCGATACGAGCAAATACGGCGCGCATGTTTTCGTTGGTGGCGGGACCCGGCTTGTAGTAATTGTTAATGACATTGACAAGGGAGGTTTCATCTCCACCATCCATCGTGCGATGGCGCCAATTGAAGATGACATTGTTGCGGTAATCAAATGCGCCTGACATGCCGATGGATGGATTTCGTGCAGTGTTGCAGGCGAAAAGATTGTGATGGAATGTAGAAGGTTTTCCTCCCCAAGTGCCGCCGAAGGCGTGACCGCGGGCGTCAAGCGCTTCGCTGGAGATCGTCCACTGGATAGTAATGTTTTCGGCGGCGTCTTTGATTTGGGTACGTCCGTCGAGTGAGGGCCTCATGTGTCGATAGATTGAAATGTTTTCGTCCATGCCCCAACTGGTCGAACAATGGTCGATAATGATATGATGGAAAGGATTGCCTCCGATATTGTCGTCGCCTTGTCCGCCGACAGGAATGCCACGTCGCACACGTAAATGCCGGATGATGACATTGTATGTGTTAATGTTAAGCGTACCCGCGACACAAATACCATCGCCGGGCGCCGACTGACCCGCAATAGTGATGTCGGGATGATTGATATTGAGATCCTTATTGATCTTGATGGTACCTGCAACGTGGAACACGACGATACGCGGTCCTTCCATTTCAAGCGCTGCACGCAAACTACCCGGACCGCTATCGTTAAGATTCGTGACGGCGATGACTTTGCCGCCGCGTCCGCCCTTGGTGAACATACCGGCGCCCCATGCGCCGGGAAATGCAGGGATGTCACCTTCAGGCAATCGTGACGGATGCGGGGGAATCTGGCCGGATTCGGGCTGTAGAGAGATATAATCCCTATTCTGTGTTTGAGCATTCACTTCTGTACATAGAAAAACGAACAACAGCAGACTTATGCTGATGATTCGATAAATTTTTTTCATGTGAAAATGTGAGAATGTGCCAATTTGAAAATTTTCATTCTCTTTGGCGGTTACTAAATATGTCTGTTTCATGTGATTAATTTGTTTTTTATGAGACCATGGAACCAGCATCTATGACTGCTTGCAGGGTCGTAAAATTGCCTGTTCCATTTTTTGCCACAGCATTGTAAATTTTGACACTTACAACAGTCTCATTTCCGGCAGAAATTTTCAGTTGATTATCTGTTTTGTAGATTGCTAACCGATTGTTTTTGACCGTATCAATAGAAGTCACAATAGTCAATGGAATGACTTCGCCTACCAAAGAATTTCCGCTCATATACCATTTGGCAACAGCCCCGGCTGTTTGATTGGTTGAACGTGTAACATGAGTGAAATAAGACCGTTTTGAACCATCATAAGCAGGACCCGGTTTGTAATAATTATCCACAAAATTGGTATGATTGCTTACTTTCTCAATATCAGAACCATAACAGGAATTTGTTTTACCCCAGTTATAGGTAACATTGTTTACATAATCTATCAACACATTGATGTCATTACTCCGTGCTCCGTTCACGCGAAAAACGATGGTAATGGGTTGTCCCGGATATTGCTCCAAAGCCCAACGCAAACTTCCCTCCGGCTTAATAGTCGGATCGTCTAACAAGTTGGTCACTTCCACCACTTTTCCGCCGCGACCACCGGTCGCATTCTGTCCAAAGCCTTCTGCTGTCGGGAAAGCTTTCGTTTGAGCCTGCATACCCGCACTCAGTGCGGATATACAAACTAAAACGATAAGATTAAAAATTGTCTTTTTCATCACTCACAAAAATTATTCGGCCAAAGGATCGAATGTACCGTTGATATTTCCGTGTGCTACATCGTCCCAACCTATGGTTTGGAGCAAAGTGATATTATTGGTTTGAGCGCCGCTGGTAAAACCTATAAAGTAATATTGCGGTTTGAATGTTACCACTTTGCCGACTTCATCACCCCTGCGGGTTTTGCGAATCAAGTTAGCATCGTAGAAACTTGCCAACGGAGCAAACTGGGTACTTAAATCCTTTTTCAAATCCAACGCTGCCGGACGGATGGCGATAGGGTCTTTGCCTGCTGCTTCGTCAGCAAAAGCTTTCGCAGCAAGTTCAAAGTTATCACGGCGTTTGCCATTGAAAGGTTGTACGCCTAAATAGGTACAAGTATTACCGCTATAACCGCTCAATGTCCAAGAAGAGGGCGCACCATTTACTTGACTAAAGTTAGCTCCGCCATCCCAAAGCAACCAACGACGCATATCATCGAAACGTTTGCCTTCAAAAGCCAATTCGATTTGGCGTTCATAAAGAATAGCGCCGAACAATTTGCCGCGGTCGCTGGTCAACGCAGCTACATCTAAACCGTAGTTGTCTGATTCATTGGTGTAACCGGCGCGTTTGCGAATATCTTTCAACACTTGAATCGCTTCGGCAGGATGACCTGCACCACAAGCCGCTTCGGCAAAGTTGAGCAATACTTCGGCATAACGGATTTCCATGAAAGGCAATGCACTTTCACCAAATGCACCCTGACGGTTTCCTTCATTCGCCCAACGATACAAGGTAACAGGTTCCGGAGTCATATCAAAATCGTTACAGCGTTTGCGAATCTGTAATCCTCTATAGTTAAGACCTAATCCATCCGCTCCGTAACCACTCAACGTTTCATCGCCTTGCCTAGCGGCATCTTTATACCAAGCATAATTCCACAATACGTAATCGCCTCCTGTGTAAGGATATGAAACAACGTCTTCCGGGTTAATTTTCGGATCGTTGGCTGCATCAAATCGCCAATATTCTCCGGGGAAAGCAAAGGTGCGATAGAAACGCGGATCACGATTTTGGAAGAATTTCAATTGATCGTAAGCGAATGTACTTTCGCCCGGTTTCTTACCGTCTGCCATCGGGAATAAATCCGCCATCATAGCAGTCGTGCTTACGCCACCGCCGCCACGGGCATTGGTAGGACGTACACTTTGTTCCCAATTGTTGTTCCGGTAAATTTCAAATGCAGCGTTATCATCATGCACTTTGTTGAAGAGCGTTACAAATACCGCTTCTTTGCTGTTGTAAGTTTCAAACATTCTTGCCCAACCGGCGCCATTCAGACCCGGAGCATCCAGATTATCCAAACCGAAACCACCTGCCGTCAAAGTGCTGATCGCTTCTTTATGGATTTCGTAAGCTGCTTGCCAACGATCTTTATTGTCGGCACGATTGAACAATGGGCTGGCATAAAGCAAACGGGCACGTCCTGCCAAAGCTAAAGCGGCGCCTTGAGTAATGCGGCCGAAATCAGCAGAACCCCAATTGGGAGGTAACATAGAAGCAGCTGTTTCTAAATCTTGACAAATAAAATCTATACAGTTTTTGGTAGTCTCACGTGGCACTATCGCTCCGTCCACTTGACTTACGTCGGTTACTTGCACATGATCTACGATAGGCACACCTCCGTAAGTTCTTACCATCAAAAAATACTGCCAAGCACGGAAAAAATAGACTTGACCTAATAATTCACGTTTCTGGTCTTCCTCCAGCGTACTACCGGAAATACCTTCAATGATGTCGTTGCAATTACGAATTAACCCCCAAGGAGATCCGCTTACTGACTTGGCTACATGGAAGTAGTCGTTCAGATTGCTTGACGTAGTAATTATAACACTCGGATTCACATAGTTGGAAAGTCCGCTAAATTCTTCCGTCGATTGCGACTGAATATCACTTTTTCCGGTACTCGTCATTATAAAATTAAGTCCCGCTCTCGGACTCGGCAACATTTTGAGATAGATATCCTCTACCCTCATCTTTGCCCCGGTATAATCGTTGTATATATCCGGAGAAAGATTATCGTAATTGGTCTTCTCTTTCAAAAATTCGTCGCTGCATCCCGTCCATAGGAAAGCGCTTGCTAAACAGGCAACACCGAAAACTAATTTATTTATTTTTTTCATCGTTGTTATTATTTTAGAATGTAACACTTAAACCCAAGGTAAATTTCCGCAAAGTCGGATAGGTATTATAGGATACCATCGGATTCGTGAATTTATCCGGATAAGGATTGTAGAAACTCAACATATTCTGCCCCGTTAGATTCAACCGGCAACTTTCTACACCGGCAAATTTTACCCACGTTTTCGGCAAGGCATAAGCTACTGTAATATTACGCAAAGCTATGTTCGTATTGCTTACTTTCCAGAAAGTAGAAGCAATGCTGTTATCGCCAAAACGCAAGTTCGGATATTTTGCATCCAGATTTTGAGGAGCCACCACTCGCTGTTGGTCATCCAAAACATCTTGATATACAAACATATTACCTGCCCAGAACGAAGGCAAACTGACATATTGCAAGGTAGTAGTGCTTGTGCTAATGGCTGCGCTCGGCATCATGGTATAACTACCCCAACTTGCACCCAATTGAGCGCTCAAAGAAAAACTTTTATATTCAGCTCCCAAATTGATGGTAAATCCGTAAGGATTACCGGTGCGTTTCGAGATTTGTATTCGGTCATTTCCATCTATTAAATTACCTTTCGGATCATTGGGATCGTTAGGTGCGTAGAAACTACCATCTTCTTTTTGCGATCCTCTCACATTGTTGTAGATCAACATACCCGGATAAACCTTATCCTGCGTTTTTCCCAGATAAGTAGTGAGATTATTCGCTGCGAAATATTCGGCAATTTCTTGATTACTGCGGAACATACCGATACATTCGTAACCCCACAACCC
The DNA here is from genome assembly GCA_025996865.1 of Bacteroidia bacterium. Taxonomy (GTDB): domain Bacteria; phylum Bacteroidota; class Bacteroidia; order Bacteroidales; family Azobacteroidaceae; genus Azobacteroides. Next base: position 84,110 of record BNTV01000002.1, on the reverse strand, counting down.
GCGGTCTGTGCGTTCATTGGGTTGAGATGCATCCAATGCGCGAGTAGCTGCGGCTTGCCATGGGTAGGTTATCAATTTATTGTCAGTCAAACCGGTATTGAGTTTGATGTGGTATTTAAAATCTTTACCAATTTTATCATGCCAACCCAAGGAAAGTTCCACTCCGAATCGATTTGTTGCTCCGTAGTTGTAAGCCGAGGGTGGTGCACCGATAGTCGTCGGATAATTGGGAGCATTTCCTACTGATAAAAATTCGTCACGATTCCATTCGTAATATCCGTCCACATTTACAGACAAGCGGCTTCTCAGGAAATTGAGATCCAATCCCAAATTGCTTTTATAACTCTGGTCCCAATGTGCATTCCGGTTAGGCACTGTACCCGGCATTTGGAAGTGCGCTCCGGCATTTTGATCCGGATTATTCCCAAAGATAGGTCCTTTCACCGCTTCGTTGCCATAAGTCATCAACCAAGCCCAAGCAGAGATATTATCGCGACCTAAGAGACCAAAAGAACCGCGAATTTTAAAGAAATCAATAAAATCCGCCTTAAACCAATTTTCTTCCGAAAGTATCCAACCTGCCGAGAAAGAGTGGAATACACCCCAATAGTTTTCAGGAGCAAATTTGGTAGATGCATCCGAACGAACTAAATATTCAGCCAAATACTTTCCGGCATAATTATAATTCAAACGACCTACGTAAGACAACTTTCCTGCTTCCGAACGCTTAAATTCCGTGGTTTGGTCACCTGAAGCGCCATTAGACTGATGATTGGTAAAGGAATAAGGTTGCATGACCATACCCCACACATATTCTGATTCGCTTTCCCCTTTTTCTATCGTAAACAAAGCGCTTACATCATGCAAACCGAATTTGCGGGCGTAGGTGGCGTAAAAGTTCATTTGATAGCTGTCGGAACGACTCATGTTGCGTCTCAAGAAACCTCCGTTAGAGACAGGAACCGTAGTCATCACATCAAAATTCATCGGATAACCTTCCGTATCCACAAATAAGTGACTACCGCTACCGCCACGATTTCCATCCGGGAACCTGTAGAGAATGTAATCGGATCCATATTGATTATCTTTCGTGGTACCAATACTTTTCGAATAGTTAAACTTGAATTTCAAGCCTTTTAAGAATTGGCTCCATCCAAATTCATACTCTAAAGCGCCATTGATCGTCATGTTCTGCGGCATATTTTTTGTGAAATTGCCCAAATTTTCTACTAACGAGTAGTTGTAGTTCTGTGTTTGGTCGCCCGCTCCATTGGTAATACCATACATACCGATCGGCAATTCCCTTCCTGTCAGTGGGTTAGTTACCGTTTCCGGCATGTAACGAGGACGTGTCAACAAGGTCAAATAGTCCTTTTCGTCACTTTCGCCACCTACTTTGTTGTACGCCTTTTGTTTGCTTCCGTAATCTCCGGACACTTTCAATGAGGCTTTCATATATTTGCTGATTTTTGCATCAACCCCTGCATTATAGTTCCATCGGTCGTAGTCAATGTTACCCAAGTTCCCGTCTTGCGTAACATAAGATATACCGGCAAAATAAGTAGCGCTTTCATTGCCGCCACTCACATTCACACTATGTTTCTGTGTTAGCGCCGAGCTCCAGTATTTTTCCAGTAAATCTATATTCAAATTCTTCATGGCAGCCAATTCATCCGCTTGGAAAAAGTCTTTTTTAGGATCCGTATTTTCAATATCCGTAAGGTCTGCTGCACGCACACCATTCCATATCACTCCTAAATTATAGGAATCCAACATTTTTGAACGATAAAATTCGTCGGTGTAACCAAATTGTCCGTTGTAGGAAATTTTGGGTTTGCCAATCTGTCCGCGTTTCGTCTTTACCAGTACTACCCCTACTGCCGAACTGGCTCCGTAGATAGCTGCCGCTGCATCTTTTAGAACAGATATATTTTCAATCATACTGGCATCCAAGTTATTGAATGAAGTTTCGTCAGAAACAATATCATCAATTACATATACAGGAGTCGTATTGCCACGGATAGTTATTCGAGAGGGTTCACCCGGACGGTTACTCGAACTACCTACGCTTACACCGGGCATTAAACCGCTTAAAGCAGAAGCCAAGCTGGTAACGGAAAGGTCAAGAATTTCCGAAAGAGCCACCGTTGCGATAGATCCGGTCAAGTGCGCTTTCTTTTGAACGCCGTACCCTACGATTACGACTTCATCCAATTCCGAATCCGTCGAAACCAATTTTACATTCACTTCCGATTTTCCGTTAATATCCACGGTTTGCGTTTCATATCCCAAATAGGATATTTGTATCGTTTTTTGATCGGCAGGCACATTACTTAAAGTAAATCTACCGTTTACATCCGTAGCGACGCCTAATTTTGTGCCGGGTACGGAAATGCTCGCACCAATGATAGCCTCAGACTGTTCGTCCAGCACCACCCCTTTGATTGTCCGCGCTTGCTGCGCCATTGCCGGTAATGCCGCGCATACCAATAACAACAAGCATACTATATTTTTAATATTTTTCATTTGTTCTGTATTAATGTTTTATTGCATCACATTATTATCTCAATTGGCAGGCAACCAGCGCGGGTCACCGATACGCTTCGCAATTTGTTCGGCGCCAAGCAGTTGAAAGTCTCCGTTACCCAAATAGGTCAGTTGCGGATCTGTTGAAGTATATACACCGCTATTGTCCCTACCGGTAGTCTGCCCTTCGCTATTCACTTCACCCAATGGGAATTGACCATCAAACCAATAGGAATTATTACCGCCTTTGAAAATCGCAGTGTTATTTCCTCTGCGGAAACGTCTGATAAAGCCGTTGTCACCGGCTGCTTTTCCTCCTTCACCGGAATCCATTATTATACAGTTTTGAATGGTTATAATGTCTGTAGCCGTTCCGAAAGCTCCATTCGAATTATAAGACTGGGCGCCTTTTGAAACCTGCCAAAATGTAGAGTTGGTAATTGTTAAATTTCCGCTTGCCCATGTTTCCGCAGCAGGTCTTACGCTGGTCGCATTCCCTGTTGATATTTGACAAATACGGTTACTGCTATGAGCGGTTACTTCATTATACCATGTACTTTTAGTAATCGTCAAGTCTTTTACCATACCCGATTGGAACCGTATTGTTGCATTGCCGAAAGAATTGGTATTTTGTCCGATGATACAATCCTTGATAAGGAAAGTCCCTATTGCATATTTTTTGTTATTGTCAAAAAACAGATAATATTTTAAGCCTGTAATTTTGCACGATTGTATAGCAATAGGCGAAGTAGTAGGAATAACAAGATATCCACCTTCCGACAATGTTACAGAAGGGTTTAAATTTTCATTCATAAGAATAATCGCATTGCTTGCAGCGCCGGCAAAAGTGGAATAGTCTATATCAATGAATTTTAAATTGAATCCGGCGCCGTCATTAATGAAAGAACCATTAGTCATGATCACCTTCGGATGTTTTACTTTATCACCGCGAATGGTCACGGCGGTCAGTCCTTGTAAAATATTACCGGTCATGGTGTAGGTTCCATCGGGTTCCAATACATAACACAATTCCGTTGTGCTTGCGGGAATAGGATTTGTCGTGAAATATTCCGTCAAATTTGTTCCACTCGGAATAGTCGCAGTAACAGGTAACATATTGTTCCAGGCAATATCTGTAGCTGCAGCCGCTTCCTGATTGTTGTATTTGGGATTACCCAAGGTTTTAATTACGACCCGGTAGTAGGTATCTTCCTGCATTTCCCGTTTCACGGAAGTGCCATCCACGATTTGATTTCCTTCACCAACGAGTACCGGATTTTCAGGATCATCCATAATGTAGAGAGAGAATTGATAACCACCCGCTCCGGGTACCACTGGCCAACTAATTGTCAATGTCGAACCATCTGCACTGGGAGTAATAGTTACTTTATCAGCCGCAGGCGACTCTAAAGTAGCGTTTTCAACCCCGGGCGACCAAGTTATATCGTCTTTGTATCCATCAATACAGGAAACGACAGTAAGCATTAGTGCACTCAACAGCACGATACTTGCTTTTTTTAACTGATGTTTTTTCATGTGTATATATAATTTTTAAGATAAATATATTATTCAAAAAATAAGACTTTTTGCATTAGAGACACAAAAAGTCTTATTAATTACAAATTTATATTATTGTACAAGCACTTTAACCGTTGGTTGACCTTGTTCTGCCACCAAATAAACGCCGGCAGGAACAGGAACTACTTGATCACGTTGAACGACAATCGCTACTTTTTGACCGGTAATACTATATACTGCAACAGGAGCTTGTGCTTCGGATATTTTAATTTGACCTTTTTGTCCGATTACTTTTGTGGTAGAATTTGCCACATCAGGAATACCGGCACCACCTGTACCAACAGTTACCACAGTAACTGCCGTTTTACCACCATCTTCCGTAGTTACGGTGATGTTTGCTACACCGTTGGTAAGTCCCGTAACTAAACCGTCAACTACTGATGCAACAGCAGGTTTGCTACTTTCCCACGATACATTTTTGTTTGCAATACTGTCCGCATGTATTGCCAAATCTGCGTATGACATTGTAGATGGCAGTATTGTTTCTGCGGTTGGGAATGTAGATGTAAGAGTAGCCGTAAGTTGTTCTGTGCCGTCTATGGCAATCGTGGATGTTTCCGGAAGTGAAACACTTGCAACTCCATACGGATAGCCGTTTACCCAAGGACGACTATTAGCAGGATTGTACGGATTATATGCATTAATATTATCTACAAGCGTGATGTTGTCTATTCCCACAATCGGATCGTATTTTCCGGCAACAATATCCCCGGTAGATTCGCCAACGACAGCAATAGTAAGTCTTTTGCGGCTAAAATCAGTTAACAACAAACCGGTTTTCTGTAATAGACTGAATGTGACAGAGTCTGCAAGAGTGCTGTTTGCTGTTGCCGAGATCATCGGAAATTCCCAACGACGAACACCATTTTTTACCGAAACTCCATCCGAGCCATAACCGATAGAATCTACAAAATCGCCATTACTGTGCGGGATGGTAACACCGTCAGGAAGTGGATTAGGAATAAAAGATACCACCACTTTATAATTAGTAGTGTTACCGCTATTGCCCGGAGCAAGAGGAATAAGCGAAAATGTTATATCCGCTTTCAGCGAGTCGCTGGCTAAGTTAGGTACAAAACGGATAGCCGTTTTCTTATATTTACCCGGATAAGCAGCCAAAGCACGATTGCTATTGGGACCGCCAATTTTGTCAAGTGCCAATACAACAGCAGCCAAAGAATCCACGCCATTGCCATCAGCATTGGGTCCGTATGTCTCTCCGGCAAGGAGAAGCGGTGAACTCAAGAAAGATCTCAAATCATCTACATTGGAAAAAATAACAGGATTACCGGCACCTCCGTAATTATCCAATTTTCCGACTTGTCCGTTGGCAGCGATACCTACTTTGCGATTTCCGTCATATCCATCCACCCGCAATCCTCGATTCTGGGTAGTAGCTTTCTGAAGCGAACCAAGATGTTCAGCATCTGCACCGGTAAGAGAAGTATTGTCGCGCGAGGAGTTAAAATTCCATACCGCTTTCATGATGGGGAATTTGTAGAAATTGTCCTTAAAGTATCCTCCATTGCCGGTTTCCCACTCATACCAATGTTGACCGTGATCCAGCGTGTCCTGAACAAGACCGCCAATTGCTTTTTGGTCAGCATTTAATGACCCCCAATTCACTTGAGCATTAGCCGTCAGAGCAAACGCTACCAAACTCAAAACTAAAAAAGTAACTTTTTTCATGCTATTAATTATTAAAATTTATACAAATATATATTGAATTTACTGTTCTGTACTGTTCTGTCCTGCACTGTGCTGATTGCGCAAAGATATGAAAAAGTATTTATAATCAACAAAAGCAAAGTATGTTTAAAAACATACTTTATTCGTGTTTATAAAGTTCCCATCCAAGATAATTTTCCACAGCCTCTTCCAAAATAGCAGCAACATTGCCTCTACTCATCGCCACATGGTGTTCAAATCCGTTTTTGCAAATAAATTTCAGCAGTTTTTGCAGATTATCTACTTGTGCTACTGCAATTCCGCCATCCATTGCGTAGGGGTCGTTGGTAAACGTTCCTTCGCCCAAATACGATTTGATGCCTCCCAGAGTGTCGTCTGTGGATATTCTGAAGAAAGTGAAATCGCCCGCAGCCACCGGTCCTTTTACTGCTCCGAACGTATCTTCTTGTCCTAAAACTGTTCCCAACAGGTCTAATGAGCCGATAGTGGGCGTGGTTTTCATGAAACTTTTGGGGAAATTTCCGCAATGGGTACACACACATTTGTTGCGTTCTGCGGCAAAATTATTGTTCCAATCCAACAACGCCGGTGCATTTCCGGATGCCAATAGCAAGGCATACATCGAAACGGCTCCTGCAATATCCACTTCACAGGCACTCGGGATGAGTTTTTCGCTCATCATACTCATAGAGACACAAGACGAGCAACCATAATTTTTCTGCAAGGACTCCCAACATTGTACCGCACTGGCATCCAATTCGTTTTCGGCTATCCAATTTTCCAACGCCAATCCAAATTTTGCCTGACGGATTACTTTATCGGCTTTGGCCGTAGAGGCAATAGTTCCATACGCTTGAATTTCCGCTACTTTGGCTTTGAGTTCGGCAGCATTGCCGTCGATTTTGTTTGCCGCACCCAAGATTTCGGACAAATCCACAGGAACGACGGTAATTCCGGTTGCCTGCAAGATTTTTTCACTTGCCCGAACGGTTTGAAATCCTGCCGGGCGCGCGCCGATGGCGCCGATACGCGCATGGCTCAATCCATTGACTACTCGACAGATAGCCGAAAAATTATCCACGTCTTTTTCAAACAATTCGCTATCCAAAGGATAGGTGTGATAAGTGGTATCGGTAAACGGAATGCCGTATTGATACAGATTGTTGCAGACCGATATTTTTCCGCAAAAAGAATCGCGGCGACTATACACATCCACTTTGTCGTTGTCGTCGTCCATGGCTTGAATGAGTACCGGCACATTCAATTTTGCTCCGTTAATCGCATTGACAATGCCCACTTCATTACTAAAATTGGGTAAAACCACAATGATTCCATCAATGATGTCACGATTATCGCTAAACAGTTTGGCGCATTTTTGCGCATCTTTGTAATCGTCAATACTGCCGCTGGATGTTTCGGAAACCGGAATAATCACGTAGCCGTAACCCAATTTTTCCATTTTTTTCAATAATACTTCGCGCGCGTCTAATCCTAATTTTGCATTGCAAATATTACGCGTTCCTACGATAAGACCGAATGTTAATTTTTTTTTGTAAGCCATGATATTTAAATTTAAATGATTGTTCGTTTTACTGCTGCTATCCACGCTTGATGCAGACTTTTTGTTTTTTGTGTATCCATTTGCGGATAAATCCGGTTTTCTTCTTTCCGCAATTGAGCGAGTTCGTCCCAACTGTGTCGCGTTTTCAGGGCGATGCTGTTCATCAATACCGCACCCAAAACCGATGCCTCTTCTATCGGACTTCGATTGATGGGGGCTTGCAACATATCGGCTTGAAATTGCATCAGGAAATTATTTTTAACCGGACCGCCATCAACACGCAATTCTTGAAGCGTCCCACCGGCATTCCGAACCAAGTCCATCAAGTCTTTGATTTGGTAGGCGATGGATTCCAATGCTGCACGAACGATGTGGGCTTTCGTTGTTCCGCCGGTCATTCCGCAGATTAATGCTTTGGCCTCATTGTTCCACCAGGGCGCACCCAATCCGGCAAAAGCGGGTACAAAATATACACCGCCGTTATCTTCCACAGCGGTTGCCAAGACTTCACTTTCCTGTGCGGAAGTGATGAATTGCAAATTGTTTTTCAGCCATTGAATTGTTGCACCTGTGCAATGAATGTTGCCTTCAAACGCATAATACGTTTTGTCCAAAGCCGAAAAAGCCACAGATGTTACCAAACCTTCGGGAGCCTCCAAGACCTCCTCGCCGATATTTATCATCAAGGAAGAGCCGGTGCCGTAAGTGGCTTTTCCCATACCCGGCGCAAAACACATTTGTCCGACTAACGCACCGTGCGAATCGCCCAGCACGCCAGCAATCGGGATTTCCGGCAATAAACCGTTGAGCGTAGTGGTTCCGAAAATATGGTCGCAAGGATACACTTCGGGCAACATGGAACGGTTGACCGAAAATAATTCCAATAATTCGTCGTCCCAATCCAAGGTGTGGATATTGAACAACAGTGTGCGCGAGGCATTGGTGTAATCGGTGGCATGCACTGCGCCGCCGGTGAAATTCCAGATTAACCACGTGTCTATTGTTCCAATTAACAGATTATCATCCGGTAGAGACGTGGCGCGCCGCGTCTTTACATCGTGCGTCCCTACAATATTGTCGATTATCCATTTCACGCCGCTGGCGGAAAAATAGGGATTGATAATCAATCCTGTTTTTTCTTTGACCAACGCTGCTTTGCCTTGCGCAATGATCTCTTCGCAAATAGCGGCTCCGCGATTGCATTGCCAAACGATGGCATTATAGACCGGTTTTCCGGTTGATTTATCCCACATCACTACCGTTTCCCGTTGATTGGTCAACGCCAAAGAAACAATATCGGAAGGTGTTATTTTGCTTTCTTCCAATAGATTGCTAACGGCTTTGCAGGTGTTTTCCAAAATTTCCACCGGGTCGTGTTCTACCCAGCCGGGACGAGGATAAAACTGTTCGTGCGCCAGCGATACACGCGCCACCAAAGCGGCGTTTGCATCAAACAGCATCGCCTTGGTCGCTGATGTACTCTGGTCTATGGCAAGTGTGTATTTCATAAAATCGCTGTATTATAAATGCCGTCGGCATCCATGCCGTAATGTTTAAATATCTCTAAGGGCGTTCCACAGATGACGTTTTCATCGGGAATACCGAGTATGCGCAAAGGAACAGGATGTGTTTGAGCAACAATTTCCGCCACGGCGCTTCCCAATCCGCCAAAAATGCTGTGTTCTTCCACCGTAATGATTTTTCCGGTTTCTTTTGCGGCGCGTTCCACAATTTCTTTGTCAAACGGCTTGAGTGTGTGCATATCTATTACACGAGCGTGAATACCGGCTGCGTGCAAACGTTTTCCTGCCTCCAAACAATGATAGACCGTTTCGCCTGTACCGATAATTGTCAAATCATTTCCTTCCAATAAAATACGCGCTTTCCCAATTTGAAAACCGGATAATTCGCCTTCATACACATTCGGAACGGCATTTCGTCCCACACGAATATAAACCGGATACGGATAATCGACCAAGGCTTTTACCAATGCTTGCGTCTCCTGAATATCGCAAGGCAAAACGATGTGCATACCGGGGAAAGTGCGGAGGACGGCAATATCGTGCAAACTGTGATGCGTAGCGCCCAAAGCCCCATAACTGACACCGCCACTCACACCGAGTATTTTTACCGGATTGGCGGAATAGGCGACATCCACTTTGATTTGTTCGAGACTGCGAGCCACATAAAAGCAGGCGGGTCCGCAAACGAAAGCTTTTTTGCCTGCGGAAACCAATCCGGCGCCAATTCCTATCGCATTTTGTTCGGCAATGCCGACTTCGACAAATTGTTCGGGCAGCTCGTTGGCAAAGCCATCCAAGGTAACGGAGCCTCTGGCATCGCTGGTTACGACTATGATGTCGCGGTCTTTTTTTGCCAGTTCCAACAATGTGTCGGTAAACATTTTCCGGCAGGGAATCGTATTTTTATTTGTTGTTTGCATATTATGAGTATTGATTGATACGTTCGTCAATTTCGTTAATTGCTTGTTGATATTGTTCTTCGGTAGGAACGCCGTGATGCCATTTCGCCACGTTTTCCATATACGAAACGCCTTTCCCTTTCGTGGTGCGGGCGATAATCAATTTAGGCTTCCCATTAGTATCTAAAGATAACTTGTCGAACGTATCCGTTAATTGCTCTATGTCATTTCCGTCTATTTCCACCACTTGCCAGCCAAAGGCTTCCCAACGTTCCTGCATGGGGTCGAGCGACATCACATTTTCCGTATTGCCGCTGATTTGCAGATAATTGCGGTCGATAATCGCCACCAGGTTGTCCAATTTATAGTGGGAGGCAGCCATAGCCGCTTCGTAGATAGAACCTTCGCCCTGCTCGCCGTCGCCCATCAAGACGTAGGTTTTGTAGGATTTTTTGTCCATTTTAGCCGCCATAGCCATACCGACACCGGCAGAAAGTCCGTGTCCCAACGCACCGCTGTTGAGTTCGATGCCGGGAACTTTCCTGGTCGGATGTCCGGCTAATATCGTATTGTAGTGTCCGTAGGTGTCCAACAGCCGGCTGTCAATAAATCCTTTGGCTTCCAAGGTTGCATACAAGGCTTCCACGCTGTGTCCCTTGCTCAAGATAAACCGGTCTCGGTCGGGAGTTGCAGGATGGGCGGGGTCAATATTCATAACATGAAAATACAATACTGTTTCAATATCCACGGAAGAAAGAGAACCGCCGGTATGCCCTGATTTTGAGGAATATATAATCTGAATAACCCGTTTCCGGATTTTTTCAGCCTGCAATTTTAACTGCTGAATTTCGTCTTTTGATGCTTTTGACATTTTATTTTTATTTTATTATAATCATTTCTCAACCTGTGCTGTGCTATGCTGAATTTTGCAAAGGTAGTAAAAACAATATTACGAAACACAAAAATAAAATATGTTGAAAAACACAAAATAATAGTAAACCGTTTTTTTCTTTTGTTGTAATTCTAAAACGGCAAAGGTGTTGTCTGGGTTTGTCTTTTTATCAACTCATTAAATATCAATTCACTCGCCCATATCCGCGTTGAACTTGCGAGTTTTACAAAAGCATTGTCGGATAAATTAATTCGTATGGACGGCGGTTCAAAGTAGCTAATCGTTTGTGTACTTGGGAATATTTGAGTATTTTTGCGGGCAGGAAAAACAGAGAAAGATGACGGAACAGGAATTAGATAAAATACTGACAGATGCACTTTTGCTCCCTGCGGAAACCGAGATTGTCGAGTTTAAGGAAGCAAAGAACAGTTACGATTTCGACAAAATCGGCAAATACTTTTCGGCGTTGAGCAACGAAGCCAACCTGAAAGGGCATTCTTGTGCATGGCTGATTTTCGGAGTGAATAACAGGCATGAGATTATTGGCAGCCGTTACCGTACCGGACGTAAAGATTTGGACAGCCTGAAAAAGGAAATCGGCGACAAGACCACGCAAAGCATTTCATTTATGGATATTTATGAGTTGCAAAAACCTGAAGGTCGCGTGGTAATGTTCCAAATTCCCGCTGCACCGCACGGTATTCCTGTTTCGTTTGAGGGATTTTACTATGGTCGCCTCAATGAAAGCCTTATTGCATTGAATATAGAAAAAATAGACAGGATACGGAATCAGGCGGCAAACAGGGATTGGTCGCGGGAAATCGTACCCGATGCAACAATAGCCGACTTGGATAAAGAGGCTATTCTCAAAGCGCGGGAGCAGTACAAACTGCGTAATCCGTCTTTGGAAAAAGAAGTGGACAGTTGGGACGATATAACTTTTCTGAATAAAGCCAAAGTAACGCTGAACGGACAAATCACAAATACCACTATACTGTTGCTTGGCAAAGATGAGGCAAGCGCGTTAATATCGCCTGCAATATCGCAAATAACGTGGGTATTGAAAGATGCGCCCGGCGGTTTTGAGCATTTTTACACGCCGTTTATACTCACAGTCAGTAAAGCTCTTGACTGTATCCGCAATTTGCGATACAGTTATATGATTGATGATAATACGCTGTTTCCCAAAGAAGTAACTCATTACGACAAATGGGTTATTCGCGAGTTGCTTCAAAATTGCGTGGCGCACTCTGATTACAGGAAAAGTAGCCGCATTATCATTTTGGAGTATAATGACAAACTTATCTTTCAAAATGCAGGTGGATTTATGCCCGATTCTGTCGAAGAAGTTATCAGGAAAAATTCGCCGCAGGATTATTACCGCAACCCCTTTTTGGCGGCAGCAATGGTTAATCTGAATATGATTGAAACAGTTGGGAACGGTATCAAAAAGATTTTTACCATTCAAAGGGAACGCCTTTTTCCGTTGCCGGATTATGATATTTCGGACGAAACCCATACCAAAGTAACCGTATATGGCGAGTTGATAGATGAAAATTATACAAATATACTTTACAATCACCCTGAATTGTCTTTGGAAGACGTAATTGCATTGGACAAAGTACAGAAAAAACAGCCTGTCGGCGAAATAGAAATGGCTCGATTGAGAGAATTGAAATTATTAGCAGAAAACACATTGGATAATAATACTAAATTTGCGCAAACAGGTGGTATGACAGGTGGTATGACAGGTGGTATGACAGGTGGTATATCATTGTCCGAAACACAAATAAAAATTCTGAATTTAATAAAAGAAAATCCTAAAATTTCATTCAAAAAAATGGAAGAAATTTTGGAAATCAATATTTCCGCGTTGCAAAAACACATTGAAAAACTTAAACAGCAGGGTATAATAACCAGAGAAGGTGCTGCTTTTGGTGGTTATTGGCAAATAATGAAGTAAGAAACAGGGAAACAGTAGTAAGAAAAACCGCTTGTTGAACTAAACCTTCGGTAGCTCCCGGCATCTCCCATCAATTGTTGCGACAAATATAATGAAATATATTATATTGCAGGAAGTTTCATAAAAAAATAACAATTAATTTTTCAGAACATATCTTAATCCGACAGAATATCCGATATAAAGTTGTCTTAATGAAGTTGAATTGAAGTCTTTCCAAATATATTTTGAAGAAAATAAACTTTTATTATCCAACGTGTTTGTATGCAGATAATTCAATGTTGGGCCCCCAAATAATTCAATTTTTTTGACAAAATTAAAAGATGGGAAAATGCCAAATGAATATCCCGTGAGCGCTTTAAAGTCAAATTCTTTTTTCCTTTTTTCATATTCGGCATCGTCGTTTCCGACATAAATAAAGGTTCTTGTCAAAAATTTGGTTGAAACTTCCATGTTAATTCTGAATTTGGATGAAAAATTCAGATGTGCTCCGATTCCGCCTTGAAGGATTAAGTGGTCTGATGATTTAGTATTAAAACCAAGTCCAACTATTCCGTACAAATATTGACCACCCGAAAGAAATTGTGCAGTCACATTTCCAATTTCATCGGAAGCTAATCCGACATTCATTTCTCCATTTTTGACAATATTTACCAACCCCAATGGATATTGGTTGTTTTCGGATATATTGCAAAGACCGATTTGAAATCGACTTTTTCCTTCATTTAAAACTCCAATCTGAAGTCCTTTGAGTGTTTGCAAGCCTTCGTAATTATTCATAAATCCTATTTGGATGCCTTGCATATCAATAGAACTATTCACGAATCCTATCTGAACACCTCTCATTTTTTCTGCTGTATTAAACCCCGCTATTTGAACGCCTGTATGAGATTTATAATTATTTATAAATCCCGTAACAGCTAAGCCTTTTCCTTGATTTCCGACATAATTGTAAAGTCCGGCAATCTGAATACCGTATGCATTATTATCAATTACATTGAGTAATGTACCGACAACCAATCCATATTGGTTTTTGGACGTCCCTCCTAATAAATTGAGTGTTAAATTATGAGTGGATTTCGGAAAATTGCATTCATCACAGAAGTAGTATTTGTAATCAAATATGTCTATATGAAAAAATGAATGATTGCTTTGTGCTTGTTTTTTTTGAGCAGATGCAACCACAAAAGGTAAGAGTACAAAAAAAATAAATAAGATTTGTCTCATATAAAATCAAATAATATAAATCATTGTTATTTAATTATTTATTGCTTTTGACTAATAAATTTCGGATGTAAAGGTACATGAATTTTTACACACAGATGAATAAAAATGGCTCAAAAATATTTTGATGCACCAAAAATAAAATCTACAGAAGCTTTTTTTTAGTCTAAAACACCTTTTCAGCATCATTTCAATTTGGCGGTAAGTCATCTAAAATATATAGATACCGCCAAATTAAAATGCAAACAAATCGTCTAATATCACTTCGCTTTGGACATTTCCCCGGTACATATTATGCTTCACTCCAAAAGTTGTAATCATTGTTGAATGAACAGTCTTACGAGTTTTTGTTTCGTCTGTAAACAGAGCGTATCTTTTGCGAAGAACGTCGTTGTATTCCTTTGTAATGGCGTATTCGTCTTTGGAATATTTCGTTTCGCAGAGATTGATTATATGGTCGTTCCGGTCAATTACAAGGTCTATTTGTGCGGAATTTTCCATACTTCTCCACGAAGAATAATTGGTTGATACACCGGAAATACCCAATTTGTGTTTTATCTGCGGTATATGCCACAAACACGTTTGTTCAAAAGCATAACCCCGCCAGGTATTGTGTTTTGAAGTATTGAAATTATTCGTCCAATAGTGTTCGTCATTCTTTTTCCCGTCGTGAATAAAGTTAAGATAAAACAATGAAAATAAATCTATTAACTGAAAAATTCTGTCGCGGTTTTTTTTTCCGAAACCGTAATAAGAACGAATAAACCCACATTGTTCCAACTCTTCCAACATTCTTGTAATGGAGCCGCCGTCAGATATATTAGATAAATCTACAATTTCTTCCCTTGTAAGTCCCATACGCTTCCGGCCAAGTGTAATTACAAGCGTAACGTATTTTTCGGAATGTTTAAACAGCGAATTGAAAATTTCGGCAAATTCATCTTTCAAGACCGCATCATTGTTAAAAAAAAGATTATCAATATTTTGCGGCAATCCTTTTGATTTATCCAAATGTTTCCAATAATAGGGAACTCCGCCTAAAATCATATAGTAATCAAGTATTTGATTCGTGTCTATCAGCATTTTTTGTTTTGTTGCAAATTCCTCACATTCTTTCAGTGTAAATGGTTGAACCGAAATCTGTCGAGTAACCCGGTTATGCAAACCACCCCGATTTTTAATAATTTTATTAAGCATCCAGGAAGTTGAAGAGCCGCAAATAATCAGCAAAATATCCGGATTTGACGAAGCATAAGTATTCCACCAATACTCAAATGCTTGAATAAAATTTGAACCCATTGTTGCAATCCAAGGCATTTCATCAATAAAAATCACTTTTCTTCCCCGTTTTCTTGAGCTGCTAATACCTTTTCGTAAGCATTCAAATGCAATGGTCCAATTTTTCGGTGCAGGTATTGTCATATTAAAATAATTTTGAAAAGCGATTTGGAAATTTTCCAATTGCATCTTCAGGCTTGCATTTTCACTTCCCGAAAAATAAAAAGTAAAATTGTTATTGAAAAACTCCTTGATTAAGAACGTTTTGCCAACTCTGCGCCGCCCATAAACCGCAACAAATTCCGGTTCGTTTGATTCTACTATTCGCTGCAACAGTTCTGTTTCCTTCTTTCTGCCGACAATTTTATTCATAATAATTTGTTTTCAAATTGGCGGTAAAGGTATAAAAAATAATAGATACCGCCAAATTGAAAAGGGACAAAAGGAATAAAAGGAACATAAAATCTACCAAATTCCTGCCAATTTTTTTGTTGTAAATTCTATCAATTTGTATTTACTCACAAATCCACTTTTCTCAATAGTTTTTTGTGAAGCAATGTTTTCTATTGAACAACCACAACTTGGCTCCATTCCGTGTTTTATGGCAAACTCTCTCAATTTCAAAATAATTTGTGAGCCAATTCCATTTCCTCGTTTCAGTGGATGAACCCAAACGCCCAAATCACAAAAAGTCCAGTCGGGATTTGTTCGCAATACCATTCCACAACCAACAAATTCATTGTTTCGGTAAAACTCAAAAACATTGTCGGTTGTAATATATTCTTTTAACTGCTGTTCAGTCTCAAAAAGTTCTTTTATCGAATTATCTTGATTGAGCAAAAAGTCCACAGACGAAAAATCAGACTTTAGCATTGTTATTTCTGTATCCGTTCTAACAAGTGGCTCAACATAGTCGCGAAACAACACGCCAATCACTCTATATGGAAAAGAATTTAACAGACAATTATTGAGCAAAAGAAAGTCAAATGATTTGCAATAAACTTCATAAATTGATAATTCTTTTAGAAATTGTCGAAAAAAGTCATTGTTACTTGAAACATATTTATTTACAACATAAAATTCTATCAAAACGCTGTCGTTATTTTTAATCGCATAGCCAACATTTTCGTTGTCTGCTTTGAGTAAGTAAAAGTCAGAGTTGTTTATCATTATCTCTATGAATAACTCTTGAAATTCAGGTAACGAGTTCAGGTATTCCACTCGATAATCTTTAATTTTGTCAAATGTTGTTTTTACAATTTCCATTTTGTTTTCTTTTTGCTGTCAATTACCCATCGCACTGTCCCGCATTGCAGCCCTGTTAGCGGTAGTGCATTTATTAGGCACAAAATTATTCAAAAAAATCTGAACATGCCTCATTTTCAGCAAAATATTGTTTCGGTGTCAAGCCACTCAACAACTTGAAGTCGTTAATAAAATGCGATTGGTCGAAATATCCGCTTTCGTACGATAACTCTGTCATATTCAGATTGATATTTCGCTGTTTTTGGAATATGGCGAATTGAAAACGAATGATTTTTAAGTATTGTTTCGGACTAATTCCGATATATTCGGCAAAAACCCGCTCAAATTGTTTGCGACTTAAACAGGCTTCTGAAGCCATTTGAGCGACATTGATATTTCCGTAAGTTCGCTTTATCAATTCTGCGATATGACTTATTCTGCGGAACTCAAAATCGTTAAAATTATTTTTCAGCAACTCAAAAAGATAAGTTTCAACAATGCTCACTCTTTGCTGAAAAGTAGTCGCTATGTTCATTTTTTCTTCCAAATCTCGCCCTGCTTGTCCGTTTATATCTTTCAGAGAAATATTTCGGTTGCAAATCTCACTCAACGGAAAATGGAAAAACTGCATTAAGCCTTGCGGTTGAAAAACAATGGAAAAAACGGACAATTCTCCTGACAATTCCATATCGTAAAAACCGTTTTGGTACCCGTGTAACGTAACATTGTCCGACAAATACTTGTTGTCGGTTAAAATTTTCGGTCGTGGCGTGAAATACAACATTAATTCGGTTAAACCTGTCGGGGTAATCCGCTGTACACAAATTTCGCCTTTATCCAAACCATTTTCAATTGCCCAATATCGTTTGATATAGGGTGCTAATGATTTCGAGGGTGTTGCGAAATGAATAGGCATAAGCAAAATTTGAATAAAAGGACTGCGAAATTGTCCGCAGTCCCCAAAATTGATTACTCGTAAAGTCCGATTTTATTACCCTCGCAATCAGTACACAAAGCAAAATAACCTTTGTTTTCTGCTTCGATTTTCGTTTTTGGAATAATGACTTTACCATTTCCCTGTTCCACACGTGAAATTGTCGCCTCAATACTGTCGGGAACCGTGAAACTGACAATTGCGCCATTTTCAGACGGTTTGGCGTATGGCGAATGAACGACTGCACCTTCGTCCGTTGGAAAACAAGCCATTTTTTCGTCGCTGTCGCCACAATCAATCACGGTTAATTCCATTTTGAACACCGAATTGTAAAACTTTACCGCTCTCTCGAAGTCGGCAGTCGGGATTTCTACCCAAGCAATTAATTTGTCCATTTTCTTTTCGTTTTTAAATTAAAAATTCGGTGCAAAATTACGGTGTCTGCTCTCTCAAAAATTGTATAAATGCGACATTCTCTAATTTCCTGTCTTTTCTTGGTGTTCGCTGTACTGCTGTGTCGCCCGCGCATTACCGCTAACGTCTGGCGGTACGGTCTTTGTCCCACTAATTTGATAAGCAAGATATAATTTTCTGATATACACAAGATTGGAGCGACCAAAACCTCTGCCATACAAAACAGTAAGGTCTTTCGACAATCTGTCTAATAATTTTGAGCCGTATTCAGATTTTTCCATTCCTCTTTGTTCGTACTCGACAATATATTTTCCTACTTGCCAATAAGTTTGTACTAAAAGATTGTTCACTGCATAAACCGCTTGCTTGCGTCCTTGCAACAACAAATCTCCGATTTGCTCAATCAGATAATTATATTGGGTTCCGTCTTTCTGAATGCCTTTTTCCATATCACATAAGTTGCAATTTTACAAACGCAAAATTAGTAAAATTATTTTAGATTACATTTTTGAAAAAAAATCTCAACATTTTTACTGTCTGAATATTAGAAGAAATTTTTTTATTGCGTATTATTTGTATTCCGTGTCGGCGGCTTTATGAAGCGGGGGCACAAAGGTTCGAGCGGGAAATGGAGTTGAAAATTTGCACAAATATTTCTGCGGGCATGCACCACCACTTATGCCAAACCGTTTGTTGGAAATAAATAATTGATATTCATATATTTAGAATATAGTTTGTGCTTCGTCCTGCAAGGTTTTGGATTAAAATGTTGAGTTCTGCAAATTTCAACGCATTATTGCTTATAATATCTTCGTTATAAACGAATTCCGCCCATTTTTCAAATTGCCAATTATACATATTTGAGCCGTTTAATTAAATTTATCGGTGCAAAGATATAACTTTTTTGAGCCAAATATGCTATGGAGTAGGGTAAAATTTATGCACTTTTTGCAAACAAATCATCGAGTGTAACTTCGTTTTGAACAATGTCATAATATTTATTTTGCTTCACTCCGAAAGTGGTCAGTATAAGCAAATGTATTGCTGTCCAAAATTTTTCATCTCTAAAATTATTTTTGTGCATAAAATAATAATAAAACAGCGTGAAAGAATCAATCAGTTGATAGATAACTTCTGTTTTTTTCGTCGGTTGCGAATAAGAACGAATAAAACCACTGTATTTCAAGTTGTTAAGAATTGTTGTGATTTTGTTTCCACTTTTCATTTTTGCCTTTTCAAGTATCTCTTTGCGGGTTAAACCATTGTGGTTTGAACTTAAAATTTCAACAATTTTTTCGTAATTTTCTGCGTGGTCAAACAGCGAAACAAATAAATTTTGATACTCTTTTTTTAATTCTGCATTTTTTCTAAAAAGCACATTGTCAATATTTTGCGACACACTTTTGCCTTGCTTTAATTTATCTAAATAAAAAGGTATTCCACCCATAATCATATAAATTTCAGCAATTTGGTAGTGTGTCCAATTGATATTTTTTGATTTCAAAAACAATTCAGTTTCGTGTAAGGTAAAAGGTAAAAGTTCAATTGTGGCAGTAATTCTGTCGTACAATCCGCCGTGATTGTTGATAAGATTTTTAACAATCCACGAAGTTGCCGAACCGCAGACAATCAGCATTGTATCGCGTTTTGAACAAGCCCAACCATTCCAAAAATGCTCTAATGCGGTTAGAAATCCCGATTTGTGAGTATCAAGCCAAGAAATTTCGTCAATAAAAACAACCTTTCGCTTTTTCGTAGAATTTTGCAACAATGCAATCAATTGTTCAAATGCTTCCAACCACGATTTTGGCACAGAAAATATTCAATATGGCAAAAGATAATTTTATTTGTTGCCAAAATATATTATTTTTCAGCAAGTTTGGCAACGAATAAAAATAACAATTATATACCGTTCGGTGGCTTAGCGCAGGTGGCGGTTCACTGAGGCTCGTGCGGGAACGAAATTTCAAAAATCGCACTGCCGTTTGTGCGGGCTACACACGCCATTGCGCCAAACCGCCTCGCTGAACTAAACCTTCGGTAGCTCCCAGCAACTTTGGCAACACACAAAATAGGGACAAAACGAACATAAAACCTACCAAATTTCTATGCAAAAAATTGATACACAGACAGAATTGGACAGAAATAGGACAAAGTTCTAAATAACAGTAAGATAAGCGAATATTCATTTTATTTCTGACTTGGGGAAAAGACATAAAAAAGACGTTTCCGGACAAAGTTTGTAACCCAATTCGTACCCCTTAAAAAGGGGAAGACAAAAACAGGTGCAAATTGTCCGAAATTGGCCGACAACTGTCTGATATTGTCTATGTTGTATGAAACTCATTTAAAAGTAAATACAGTAATTTTGTAATTTGAAAAATGAGTTTTTATGAGTAGAAGTACATTTAAAGTTCTCTTTTACCTGAAAAGGGACAAGCAGAAAACCAACGGACTGATTCCGCTTTTTTGCAGGATTACCGTTGATGGGAAAGAAGTGCGTTTCGGAATGAAATGCGACGTGAATCCGAAGTTTTGGGACGTGAAAGCAAGCAAGGCAAGCGGACGGACAACGGAAGCGACGAAAACAAATTCGCTTATTGATAACACCAAAGCGGCAATTTACAAGGTTTATCGCGAGTTGCAGGAACGAGACAATTACGTTACAGCCGAAAAGGTGCGAAACGTGTTTTTGGGTGGAGAAATCAAACAGCAAACGCTTTTGGAACTGCTTGACAAACACAACAAGGAACGAAAGTTGCTCATTGGCGTAAGCATTTGCCAATGGAATTACGGCTCTTACTACGAGCCAAACAAAGCACAGGAAGAATTAAACCTCATACACGATTTGTTCCCGATGATGAAAGAAAATTTGCGGATGGCGGAATTATGCAAGAAAATAGGGATTGGCATTGAATACATTAAAATGCTATTTTCGGACAAAAGCCTGACGGCTAAATCCTTTTCTTTCTTTTCGCCCGAACACAATCAAAAATTTACGGCAGAAAACATAAACCTAAAAATCGAAAAAGAGCAGGACAACCCGAACAAATTGCGCTTAACCCTCAATGGAATAAATATTTTGGATTGGTTTAGACAAAAGTATCAGGAGGTTCAGAGAAAAGTAGTACCTTTGCCGAAGAATCGCAAGACATTCAAATTATAAGTTATGATGTTCAATCTTTGGCTTGTAGAGCAAGTTATGGCGGTGGTGGACGATGAGAAAGAGTTGGCAAATGAAGTGTTGAATCTTGCGAAAAATAGAATAAACAAATAATTCAAGATATGGCAAAAATAAGCGTAAAAGATACGGAACTGACAATCGTAACAATCAACGATGCCGATTATATCTGCATTACCGACCTTGCCCGTTACAAAAATCCCGAACATTCGGACGATGTAGTAAAAAATTAGCTGCGAAACCGCAATACGATTGAATTGTTGGGAATTTGGGAAACACTGCACAATCCGAATTTTAAACCCGTCGAATTCGACGGGTTTAGAAAAGAGGCAGGAATGAACAGTTTTGTGATGACTCCCAAACGGTGGATTGAAAGCACAAATGCAATTGGTCTTATTTCAAAATCAGGACGTTAGGGCGGTACTTATGCCCACCGTGATATTGCTTTGGAATTTGCCTCCTGGATTTCTATCGAGTTCAAACTCTATCTTTTAATGGAATTTCAACGCCTCAAAGAAGAAGAAAACAAGCAGCTCGGCTGGTCGGCAAAGCGCGAACTCGCAAAAATCAATCAAATTGCCATTCAGCAAATGCAGGTTTTGCAGGACGTGGAAAACAGAAAAATGTTGAAATAAAGTTGTACCTTTGCCGAAGAATCACAAGACACTCAAATTATAAGTTATGATGTTCAATGATAGAATAAAGCAATTACGCGAAGACCGCCCAATTCCACAGCGAAAATTGGCGGCAGCGTTGGATATTGATACGGCTTCGTATTGTAAAATTGAGCGAGGCGAACGCCGTGCCCGTAAAGAACATATTGCTATTATTGCCGAACTTTTGCAAGCAGACAGGAAAGAACTTTTAACTCTTTGGCTTGCAGACCAAGTTACAGCAGTATTGGCAGATGAGAAAGAATTGTCAGATAAAGTGTTGAAAATTGTAAAAGAAAACATAAAAAAATAACACAAATATGGCACATAGAGTTTTTATATCACACAAAAGAGAGGATAAATCATACAAAAACTACATTCAAAATAATTTGGGAGTAGATATGATTGACAAATCGTTGAACGAAGCAATTGATTCTGACGATGAAGATTATATTATGCGAAAAATCCGCGAAGATTATCTGTCGGATTCTACTGTTACCATTTTCCTAATTGGCACACACAGTTCTGAAAACGAAGGTGAAGAAGAACAAGTTTATATCAAACGAGAATTACAAGCCTCGTTATTTGATGGTAAAGCAAATTCTCGAAATGGTATTTTAGGAATTGTTTTGCCTGATATGTACGACAAAATATACAGAGGAAGTTATGCTTGCAGTAAATGCGGTGGCAACCATAATTATGTTGATATTGGCGATGAAACTGTAATTAAAGAATTTTCCTGCAATTATTATATTAAACCATTGGCAGACGGAAAATGTGCTTGGTCAGACGATGACAGGTATTGCGTTTTAGTAAAATGGGACGACTTCAAAAAAGATGCTGAAAGTGCTGAAAAATATATTGACCAAACATTTGATAAGAGACAGCACCATATTTCAAAAAAAGTTACAGTTAGACCTAAATAAAAAAGAATATGAGTACAAATAAGAAAAAAATGTGTTTTGTGATTATGGGGTTTGGCGAGAAAAAAGACCCTGAAACCAATAGGACTATTGATTTGGACAAAACATATAAAAAAATAATAAAACCTGCTGTTGAAGCCTGCAACTATAATTGTGTCCGTGCAGATGAAATTTTGGATTCAGGTATTATTGACCGAAGTATGTATGCCCTTCTTTATAGTGCTGAGTTGGTAATTGCAGATATATCAACATTTAATCTTAATGCTATTTATGAATTGGGAACTCGCCACGCCTTAAAACCATACTCTACAATCATAATCAGAGAAGACAAAAGTAAACTTCCTTTTGATATAAATCACAATAGGATTTTGTCTTACAATCATTTAGGGAATGAAATATCTGATACAGAGGCAAAAAAAAGTGTTAAAGAATTAAAGGATTTAATTACAGCGACAACAGAAAATCCAATAACAGATAGCCCGCTATACACATTTATTCCTAATATCAAGCAACCGATTGTATCAGAAGAAGATTTGAACGAAATAATTGGCGAGTTAAAAAATAGAGAAGATAATATTTTTGCTTTAACAGAAAAAGCGAAAGGATTTATGAGTGAAAACAAATTTACAGAAGCCGCAGAAATTTGGAAAAAACTTAAGGATAAAGCAGAAAATGAAATCTATTATATTCAACAAGAGGCACTTTGTACATATAAAAGTGAACAACCTGATAAATTACAAGCACTTACAGATGCTTTAACAATCATAGGACAAATTAACAACCAAACAGATACAGAAACACTCGGAATTACAGGTGCAATCAATAAAAATCTTTGGAAAGAACTCAATGATAGAGGATATGGCTATTTGAACACAGCAATTGAATGTTATAAAAAAGGTTGGAATTTGTACAAAGATTATTATACAGGAGAAAATTATGCACATTGTTTAGAACAAAAAACTCTTTTGGAAGAAGGAGATAATAAGATTTACTGCAAAGTTGAGGCAAAAAACACAAGGCAAGAAATTATTGATATTGTCCTCAAATCGTTAGAAGAAGCAGAACCCGAAGAACTAAAATGGAAATATGCGACTTTATCAAATTGCTATTTGGCTATTGACAATACAGATAAAGCAACGGAATACGAAACTAATTTCAAAGGTCAAAATCCAAAAGAATGGGAAATTGCAACTTTTGAGAACTCAAAACAAGATATTATCAATTCAAAAAAATAGGAGGTTAAAATTATGGCAAGAACTTATTCAGTATTTATCAGCCACTCGTGGCAACACATTGAAGATTTAAAAAATCTTAGAAATCTGTTAGAAAATAGAGGATATTTTAATGTTCAATTTGAAGAGGCGACACCAGATGTTCCTATAAACTCGGACAATGCCTACTATATTAGACAACGACTAAAACAAAAAATTTCAAATTCTGATATTGTTTTAGGAATTGCTGGAGTTTATGCTTCTCATAGTGAATGGATGCAGTGGGAGTTAGACAAAGCAGTAGAATTAAAAGTTCCAATAGTTGGTGTTATTCCGCGAGGTCAAGAAAGAATATCAACTGTCGTGAGTTCTCGTGCTAAAGAATTAGTTCGTTGGAATACCGAAAGTATTGTTGAGGCAATTAGAAAATGGGCAAAATAAAATAATAAAAATTTTATGCCCGAATCTCAAAACATAGAAAGCCACAAGTCAATGACCAAACAGAAATTGTTGGAACATTTGCAAGATATTGAATGGGACAATTTTGAAGTCAAAACAGCCCGTACAGATGTTCCAAAAGACGTTTGGGAAACAGTTTCTGCATTTTCAAACACTTCGGGAGGTTGGATTGTGTTCGGCGTGTCGCAAAAAAAGCAAACGTTTGACATTGTCGGTGTTGATGACGTTGAAAAATTGGAAAACGATATGCTTACAACGTTGCGTTCCAAGACAAAATTCAATATCAAATTGTCGCCACAGGCAAAGAGATATAAGATTGACGGTAAAAATGTTTTGGCGTTTTATATCCCGTCTTCCGATATTAAACCGGTGTATTTCAACGGTGTACAAAACACTTTTATTCGCACAGGCAGCGGCGACCAACAAGCGAGCGAGTTTGAAATCAACGCCCTTTATCGCGACCAAGCCTTCGGCTCAATGTCGGAAAAGGCAGTTGAAGGCACGTCGGTTGATTCGCTTAACAAAGCCTCATACAAGCGTTTCCGTGAATATCTGAAAGGATTTAATCCAAATTTGCATTACAACACGATGGACGATGACGAATTTAATCAACGGTTGAAAATCGTAACCGACGGAAAACTGACTTATGGCGGACTGTTGTTTTTGGGTACAAATGCTGCGATAACCGACCATTTTTCAGATTTCAGAGTTGATTATTTAGAAATTCCCGCTACAAACTACGCCGATGCCGAGCCGCGTTACACGTTCAGAATAGAAGAACAGGAAAATCTTTGGGAATACTATTTTGTGCTGTTTCAACGCCTGCGAATTTACGCCAACAACCCGCTTACAATCGGTGAAATGGGAATCGGACACGAAGACACCAAAGAAATAGATGCTTTGCGTGAAGCATTGGTAAATCTGCTCATTCATTCCGACCATTTCAGTCCGATGAAACCGCGTATTCGCGTTTTCACCAACCGTATTGAATTTGAAAATCCGGGAAAATTGCCCCGCTCTGTTGAAGAACTGATGAAAACAGACGAAACTTTGCCGAGAAATCCGGTTTTGGCAAAATTTTTCCGTTTGGCAAAACTTTGTGAAAGCGCAGGTTACGGATTTGACAGAATGCTGCAATGGAAAAAGCAGACAGGAAATGAAGTCCTGTTTGAAACCTCTATCGACAAAACAAAATTTACCTTTATGCTTGATACTACAAAGGCAATCGGAGAAGAAAGCGGTACGATAGATGGTACGGAAAACGAAAAAAGCGATACGAAAAGCGGTACGATTGAGAACAAAAGCGGTATGAAAACTAAAGAAAGCGGTACGATTGAAGAAAAAAGCGGTATGAAAATAAAAACTGTGGATAAGATTTTGGATTTAATAAGCAAAAATAACTCCATATCTATTTCGCAGCTATCAGCAGAAACTAACATAACACGCTCAACTATTCAGAAACATATTGATAATCTTAAAAATAACGGTATTATCCGCCGAGATGGTGCAGATAAAGGTGGTAAGTGGGTAATTATAAAACCTGATTGATGGACAATATTCCCAACAAAATCAAAAACCTGATGGGAATTACCGCCGAAGTGAACCTTTTGCAGGAAGATGATAAGAATTTCATTGAAATTATCACCTTACCGAAAACGGACAACTCAAACGTGCTGCCATAATTCTGTTCGGTAAAGACCCTTGCCGCTTTTATCCCACTGTGTTTGTGA
This sequence comes from Bacteroidia bacterium, assembly GCA_025996865.1. GTDB lineage: Bacteria > Bacteroidota > Bacteroidia > Bacteroidales > Azobacteroidaceae > Azobacteroides. Next base: position 58,230 of record BNTV01000002.1, on the reverse strand, counting down.
AAATCGGACGGTTTGCCCGAAGGCATAACTTTGGAAGCGCTGAAACGCTCGCACAAGTCCAAGCCACGCAATTTGCTTATTGCCGATGTCTGTTTCAAAGGCGGTTTAATTGACGCTTGAGGAAGAGGTACAATCAGTATCATAGATGCCTGCAAAGAGGCAGGACTACCAGAACCCGAATTGATAGAAGAAGACGGCGGATTTATGGTAACGCTTTTTAAAGACCGCTTTTCAGAAGAACAACTATCACAAATGGGATTAAATGAAAGGCAGATAAAAGCAGTGCTGTATGTGAAAGAGAAAGGCGAAATAACAACTTCGGCATATACAGAACTAAATGCAGTTGCAGAAAGAACAGCGAGAAATGACTTGAATAACTTATCTGATAAACAAATACTTAAAAGAGTTGGCGAAACCAATCTTGCAAAATATATTTTGAACTAAACAAAAGACATTGCCAAAGTTTTGCCGAACAATTTCCGAAGATACCGAAGTTTTGCCGAAGTTTGGAATATTGGGTTTATACCGAATAGTTTATGGAGTTTGCATGATAGTTTTGGCATCATTATTTTTCGAGGTTTATACGATTTGAATTTCACATCGTTGTATTGACTTAACGAAAACTCAATGAGTAAATCTTTTGAATTTTCAATGAATTGATAATCTGTAATTGAATTTGTCCCTTCTGCTATTCTGCGCATTTTTTCTGTTTTTATAGAATAAACGCACAGATTTTTATCATCATTGAAATTTATCAACCCGTCTTTGTTTGTATCTTTCTCAGCAGTGAAAAAAACAAGCAAAATATCATCTTTAAAATCATAAGTACGAAGTCCACTCAGCATAATTCGTTCATTGAATAACAAAACTGTTTTATTTACAATAGGTTTATATACAATTAGATTTGCGAATAACCCCTCAAAATAATTTTCTTCGTACAAATTTCAGTCATATTTAGTCGATATCTCGTTACGCTGTCCGCCGCTTGCGCCAAACCGTTCTTCGGACGACTTCCCCACGAAATATCCGTCGAAGAAATCAACACTTATTTGTATCGTAAAACTGTTCACGAAAACCTTTGTGAGAGTTATTTCAAATATACCGTTTTCGGGCGGAGACGTTTTACAAAACCATTCTTCCAATCAATGTATGAACTGATACTTGAACTCATCATTTCATTTAATTGATTATTTTCCTGTGCAATTTGGCTGAATTGTAAAAAATATTACCCTTATTCCGACATATTCTTTATATAAGGCAATGTTACTAAATCCGTGAATCCATAAAATTTTTCCGCATTCAATCCCAGAAATTGCGCTTTTTCTTCGGCGGATAGCAAGGCCGATTTCAGCACAAAATCATAGGACATGCGGTAAGTGATGGCCGTGATGGTGCGTGGATAATCCGAACCCCACATCAGCTTGTCCCAACCGACTAAATCCGCTGCTTCTTGGATAGCACGCACCGCGCCCTCGAAAGGATAAAATTCGTCGTTGAAGAGCCAGGTGACTCCGCCCGATTCGATGCAGACATTCGGATGACGCGCCAATTTGATTTGTTCCTTCCATCCGGGACGTGTGACCATTCCGAAATGACCAATCGCTATTTTTAATTTCGGATATTCGGCAATAATTTCGTTCATTTCGCCTGTCTGTTCTTCGCCTTCAGCCAAATCGACCGAAAAAAGAATGTTGTTTTCTTCCATCATTTGAAACAGGCGCATCATCTCGTCCGAAGTCAGATATATCTTTTTACCGGCAGTTACCAAGCGTTGCGCCGGAATTTTGACGGCACGAAAACCTTGTTCCATCAACTGTTTGCCTTGTTCAAAATAACCCGGTTGACGGGCATCGACCATGCCGCAACAAAAGAAACGATGGGGATATTTTTGCTGCACTTCCCGCAAATAGTCGTTTTGCAAACCGTCGATATATTCCTGTGTGATGACGGCTGCCGACACTTGCGCATAATCCATATTCGACAGAAAAATCTCCGCCGTATTACGTCCGTCCGTCATAAACGGCGGGAGCATCTGGCGGATTTCACCCATAAACAGGGATTTGCCATTGTCCAACGTGCGAATGGTTTTTCCTTCCACTTCCGTATCCTGACGAAGCCAAAGGTGTGCGTGTGCATCTATAATTTTGAAGTCCATTAGAATGAGATTAAAATTCTGAATACTTTTCCCGGATTTTCCGCCCATTTTGTCAAGGCTTCCAATGCCTGTTCCGGCGGATAAATACCGCTGATAAACGTTTCCACATTCAAATCAGTCTGTTTCATATATTTCATCACGGCACGAAAATCTTCGGGCATCGCATTGCGTGAGCCGCGAATATCCATTTCTTTCATCACGAAATATTTGGTTTCAAAGGCAATGTCTGTTTTAGCATAGCCGATACAAACCACACGACCGGTGAAAGCCACTTCGTTGATTGCCATTTGATAAGTTGCCGGTGCGCCGACTGCTTCGATAACTACATCGGGACCGGTGCCGTTCGTGATTTCCGCCAACCGCTGATGCACATCTTCCGTTTTGGAATTGATGGTGTATTTCGCTCCCAAACGTTTTGCCAACTCTAATTTTTCGTCATCCATGTCCACCGCTATCACTTCCGCTCCGCGCAAAACGGCGCGAGCAATGGCTCCGATGCCAATCATGCCGCAACCGATGACCATCACGGTATCCAAATCGTTGACTGCCCCTCTTGATACGGCATGAAACCCGACACTCATAGGCTCCACCAAAGCAAAATCACGGGTACTGATTTCATCGTTCACTAAAACTTTTTGCCAAGGAACAGCGATGTATTCGCACATGGCGCCATCGCGTTGCACACCCAGCGTTTGATTGAATTGGCAGGCATTGGGTCGCCCGTTGCGACAAGACGGACAGTATCCGCAATTGGTGTAAGGATTTACGGTACAGTGTATTCCGGGTTTGAAACTTTCGGGAACACTCTCAGTTACGGCAACTATTTCCGCACCGATTTCGTGTCCGGGAATAACCGGCAGTTTGACCATCGGATTTTTGCCGAGAAATGTATTTAAATCCGAGCCGCAAAATCCCACGTATTTGATTTTTAGCAGAATTTCACCCGCTTTGGGTTGTGGTTTCTCTCGTTCGACAATCGCTACTTTTTTTTCGCCAAGTATTGTTAGTGCTTTCATATTCTTTGTTTTTGTACCCCCCAACCCCCTAAAGGGGGCTTTTAGAGTGTGCGCCCAAAGCCCCCTTTAGGGGGTTGGGGGTATTTATTAATTGTTTAACCACGTATCCCTGAATCGGGGTTCCAGTATGTGCTGCACTTCTTGCAATAATTCTTTGTCCAACGGTTCTTCTATCCATTGCATATTTTGCAACACGCAGGCGGAGCGGGTGGTACTGAATAAAGTGGTGGCTATTCGGGGATTGCTTACTGCATATTGAATCGCCAATTGCTCGATGGATTTTTCTTTATCTTTGCAATAAATCGCTGCTTTTTTGCATAAATCTTGCAGTGGTTTAGGAGCCGGATGCCAATCGGGTGCACCCCGTTCGGTCAGCAGTCCCATCGAGAACGGCGACGCATTGATTACGCCGATGCCTTTGCCTTCAAAATAGTCCAGATAATCCGTCAAAGCATCATCGTTCAAGCAGTAATGGCAGAAAGACAGGATACATTCGACTGTTCCGCCCGGTACATGGTTGATGATGTATTTGAAATGTTGTAAGGTTAAATTTGTGATTCCCACATGTTTAACTATTCCTTGCCCACGCAGTTCGACCAATGCAGGCAAGGTTTCTTTGCAAAGCGCTTCAAGGTCGGCAAATTCAATGTCGTGAATGTTAATCAAATCCACATAATCGACATTTAGCCTTTCCATGCTTTCAAAGACGCTTTCGGTGGCTCTTTTGGCTGAATAGTCCCAAAAGTTTTTCCCGTCGTAGCCATACCTTCCGACTTTGGTAGAAAGATAATACTTGTTGCGGTCAATGTTTTTCAAGGCTTTACCCAAAACAATTTCTGCTTTCAGATGACCATAGTAGGGCGAGACATCAATGAAATTAATCCCGCTTTCGATAGCCGTATAAACGACTTCGATTCCCTTTCCTTCATTCAATGAATGAAAAACGCCCCCTAACGATGATGCCCCGAAACTCAAGTTGGATACCTTCATTCCGGTATTTCCCAATTCGCGATATTCCATAAAGTAATATTTTATTTTTTATTGTTGATTTTTAATTCTTTTATTTCTCCATTAATGTATTTACACTCAATAACTTTATTGTATGGTGCATGTAATTTGAAATGCACATCCCAATTTTTTGGAAAGGCAGGCAACGGCAACAATTCTTCGCCGTTGGTTTGCAACAACATTTCCTGCAAAGCAATCATCCCACTCCCACCCCAATTGTGGTCGGGCGTCCAATCAAATCCCGGTCCCCAAAAAGCAGGAAATTTTCTTCTCGAGTTTTGCAGTTTCTTTACCATCAATTCTTTGGCTTCTTCTGTTAATCCCAAACGCGCTGCCCAGATTGCATCCTGTTTCCAACCGGCATAATCGCGAAATTTGATGACATCCGGGTCGTAGCGGTAGGTATTGATAGCCGTTTCCAAGTCCGGTTTTCCTATTCCGTAGATTCCCCAAGGAAATACCGGATAGAGTTGCGGACTTTCCGTATTGTTGATGCGTTCCCATTGCCAAGCCGGAGCGATGGTGGTGTGTCCGTCGATTTCTCGTGTGTGAATTTCCGGCAAGCGGTTTAAAAATTGTTCGTAATACGTTCGTTTTTCTGCATCCAAATACTGCGCCGGCAGTTCGAGCAAACGGATAGCAACGGTTTGCAAAGCGGCAATCGTCGAAGTCGAATTATACGCCATTTTGTAAGTTTCGCAACTGGAACCGGGGAAAAGCACGAGTTTCCCGTTGCCGTCCAATGCCTTGATGCCGCGTTGTTTGGCAAGGTATTGATAATGTTCGTCGAAGAAACGCAAACTGCTTTCTATCAAGGGAATATATTCGGAAATATCCGCACCTGTGTAGCGTTCTTTTTCCAATATCAGAAAACAAAATTCGAGTGCAGTATCCCATTGATATTCGAGCCATGCATTGTATTCCAATCCTTTATCAAATTTTTCCGGTCGCTTCCAGGTGTATTCGCTGGGATTGGGCAAACCGAAATTTTCAATTTGTTCGGTGAAACAAGCGCCCTCGTGTCCCCAATAGACTTTACTGCGAATTTCTGCCGTTTGTAAAATGCGTTTGTAAAACTCAAATTGCGGTGTCATCAGGTCAAAATCGCCGTTTTTCAACATTGGGAAATAGACTAAACGTTGGTTTTGAGCCGTAAATGTTCCGCCTGTCCATCGCCGGTAATCAGGCGTAAAATCGCGGATAGAATCAACAAAAGCCGGGTCATAAGTAAATAATCCGCCGTTGAACCGCGTTGGATAATCGCCGGATGCGTTGCAAGCCAGCATGTACCTGAACAATTGATAATTGCGGCTGAGTTCAAATCCGGTATCTGTGCCGTCCTTCGATTGAATGTGAATAAAACTCCGGTTCTGAAAATTTTTCCACCAAGCAATATTTTTCTTTTTGTTGCTACTAAGGTTTGCTTTTGCGGCCTGTAGCCACTCTGCAAGGTCTTTTGTTTGGGCAGTATGTAGTTTGATTGTTAATTCCCACTGTTTCAGCGGTTTTTCACTTTGCAATTTCCATGCCTTATAGTCCGTATGATTATATTCTCCGTTACTTATTCCTGCCGGTTGAAAACCTTTTGCTTCGACGATTCCGCCAAAGGTCAAGTTCTTCAACGGATTGAATAATAAGGCTTTAACACTATCCAAACCTTGCTGTTTGACAGTCGCATCAAAAACTGTTTCGCCGGTGTTGCGGTGGTAAAAAAGAATTTGATTTCCGTCGTAAGCGACCTCGTCTTTTTTGGTTACTAATTCCTTGGGTGGCGCCCATTTATAGGAATTTTGGTCACTTTCGCCTTTTCGCAAAAGGCGGTCTTGGTATCGCCAGTTTTCGTATGAAATGCTTGCCGACAGGTTTTGATTGTTGGTAACTTCCACGTGAATGACCGGATGAAAAACATCCACCCAAATACGTATGTCGGAAGTTATGGCCTTATTTTTTCCGGTTATCAACACGCATCCCTCTTCCAAATTCAATTCCTGCCGGAAAGTTTCACCTTCAAAAGGATTAGGCGAAAGTTTAATACGGATTCTTCCCTGTTTGAGCAAAGAATTATTTTCGTCGAAACTACCGCTTCGCGCCATGTAAAACAGAATATCGCCGTTTTCCACCCACACATTCAAGCCGATGTCGCCGCCGCCACAAGGCATGCTTTCGCCGGAATTAGCGCTTGGCGTGTCCCATACCAAGTTGTAATCCGGAGTTTTTTGTCCCGAAACAAGCAATGGAAATAGTATCAAGAACAGGAAAAAAACTGTTTTTTTCATTCTTTTTATGTTTAATCTTTTCTTATTTCAGTTTTTACATTTTTCAGGAAATTGTTACCCCAGATTACGTTACTGTCTTTCGTTTTGCAAAAAACATCGGCCGGAACCAGTTGAAAACAATTATTTATCAATATATTATCTACCTGATTTAACTCAATTATTGCCTGATTAGCCAGAGGAGCGCTGCTCCTGACATTGTCCAGAATAAAATCTTTACAAGCCTTAACGGCGATGGAAGCGCCTTGTTTAACGGCGAAATCCACATTGTGGAAACGGATATTTCTGGCAGTCTCGGCCTTAAAACCCTCTTGTGCAGACATGACAATATTAGAAAATGAAATATTTTCTACCGGCATTTCTTCCAATCCGGCAATGTAGCCGATTCGTTTGATATTGTTTCCCGTTACATTACTGATGTGGATGTTCCGGAAAACGGGCGTGCGTTCCGAAGCTGTTTCCGCCGGCATCGGTCTGTAAAAAAGGTCGAAGATGAAGGCATCCTTTTGGATATCGTTCATCACGATATTATCGACCCTGATTTCTTCCACAACTCCGCCGCGTCCCCGCATGGATTTCAGGCGAATGCCGGCATCTGTCCCGTAAAAGACGCAATTAGATATGGTTATTTTTTTTATACCGCCTGACATTTCGCTGCCAATCACTACTCCTCCATGACCGGACAACATGACACAATTCGTAATCGTGATATTTTCACACGGTTTCCCATATCGCCGCGCTTCAGCATCGCGTCCCGACTTGATCGTAATACAATCGTCGCCCACATGGATGAAACAGTCGGAAATACGCACATTACTGCAAGATGAAGGATTTATGCCGTCCGTATTAGGCGCTTCGGCAGGATTATGAATCGTGACCCCATGTACTGTTACATTATTGCAACCGATCGGATTAATAGTCCAAAACGGGGAATTTTGTATCGAAATACCTTCAATAGTTATATTCTCACATTCGAGGAATTGAATAAACGGCGGACGAAAGAATCTCCGTTCAATCGTGGGTTGATAATATTCATCTACCGTCAGATTTTTATTCGCTTCCAACCATTGTTGTTGAAGTGAAGACAACGAAAGGATTTTCCCGTTTTTGCGTACTTCTCCGGCAATCTGCCGGTGCATATCCCACCATTTTTTACCTTGACCTTCCAAAACACCTCTCCCTGTAATCGTAATATTTTCAGCATTTTGCGCATTAATCAGCGGAGCGAAAGAGTTCATAAAAACACCTTCCCAGCGCACTTTCATGAACGGCAAATAATCTTCAAAACGGTCGGAAAAAGAAACGACAGCGCCCGATTCGAGATACAAGGTAATATTGCTTTTCATATAAATAGGGCCGGTCAGGTATCTGCCCGCCGGGAAATAGAGCGTTCCTCCGCCTTCGGAAGACGCTTTTTCAATGGTCTTATTGATTAAGCCCGAACAGTTTTTTACTCCGGTTACATCGGCGCCCAATTCCTGTAAATTGTAGGTTTTCGCTTGCACAGAAAAACAGGCACAAAAAACCAATAAGCAAACAATAGATTTTTTTAAATGTTTCATAATATTAATAATTTATTTAAGTTTTACTATACTTATTTTTCCGGCTAAGCCGGATTTAACCAACACTTTTTCTGCCAAGCGATAGCGCGCATTTGTCCAAATGCGTTTGCTTTCGTCCGGCTCTGCGTTGAAATCCTCATCGCCCATTATCCGGTTTGCCCACGTATTGGTGACTGCAATTTCAATGGTGTTGCGACCTTTTTTCAAGGTTTTGGAAATATCCACGCGATAGGGTTTCGTCCAAATCGTTCCGCAATTGATGCCGTTGATTTTTACACTTGCCAGATTATAGATGTTTTCCAATTCAAGCCAAATCCGGTTACTATTTTTTTCGTTCCAATCGAATGAATTGGAATACACGGCTGTGCCCGAATAATAACGAATCTGCGGGTCGGCATGTTCGTTCCAGGCGGTGAGTGTTTCAAAAACAACCGGCTGTTCGGGACCCCTTGCCGAAGCATCAAATTGAACTTTCCAAGGAGATACCCCCAACCCTCTCAAGGGGGCTGCCCCTAAATCCCCTTTAGGGGATTTTACTCCCCCTTTAGGGGGCTGGGGGGTAAGGAGTATTATTGTTTCAAAAGTTTCCCAATTTTCGCCTTTGTTAGATACGGTTTGCCCGGTCGGTTTTTGCAAGACAATAAATACCGATTCACCGGCATCCAAACGCAAGGGTAAGGTAGTCCGGTTGTTTTTCATTTCCCATTTTCGAGCGGAACGGATTGTTCCGGTTACCGGATTCCAGAGTTCCGGAATTTTTCCTTTTACGCGCAAAGAAACAGACAATTCCCTGATTTGTTCCGTTTGATTGGACACAAAATAAATATCTGTGTTTTCGTCTTTCCGGTGCGTATAAGCTATTTCTTTCGCATATTCTCCTGATTTTTCTACAACTATAAAATCGCGTTCAATCCCCAATAGGTCAAAAGTTTCATCCGTATAAGGGATGGGTATAATTTTTGCGCCTTTCAACGCGGATTCCGGATTCGATTGCATCGGATGGTTTTTCGGAACAAGCAAGGCGGAATATTGCATTCCGGAAGGCAGAACAATTTGTCCGTCAACGACTTTTGCCTGCAATAAGGCATCTGGATTGAAACTGTCGTAAGCATATCCGCGCAGTGCATTCGTCCAATCTTCCGTTTTGGTGGTATTGGAAGAATAGGTTACGCCTGCCGGCATTTGTTTCGTTGGATTTCCTACATTGGCTAAACGCACGTTTTCCTGTTCCACTTTTTCCTTGCCAAAAATACCGGGAATAAGCGGCACCAAGCGTTCGGGGAGAACGGCACGGCGTGGTAATTCATCGCCTGTAAATATCGCCAAATCCACTACAGGATGCCCGAATTGCAACAAAGCCTGACAGCGTTGAGCGTAATCGACCCATACCTTCGCCTGTTTCCACCACGTTTGGTCACGTTGGAAAAACAAACCGATGCCGTCAAGTGTCATGCCGGGTTTCCTGTCCAACCAAGGATTGAGTACATACACGTGATAGGCCAAGCGATTGATACCCAGCGCATAATGCCGGTCTTGCAGGGTTTTCAACATTTCGGGATATTCGGTAAACATAGTGCGCAATTGGGTAAATGCTTCCGCCTGTACGATATTTTTTCCGTAAATATGTGCTCCCGAAATGGCATCCAAAACGTCGTTGGTCTTGTCGTGGGTAGGACTTTGCAACCAAAATTCGCCCATCGGAATATCGGTATATTTGTGATGCATCATGCCGTCGCTTACCATCGTCGGAGCAACGCTTTCGGCACTAAATTCACAACCTTTGGCGTGCGCTTCTTCTTGCAAGATTTTATAAAATACATCGACTAACAATTCCGAAATGGTTAGTCGCACATCGTATAACACTTTTTCGGAAGTAGCGGCGTTTTCGATGGGAATGCCCGCCATTACCGGCAAATAGTCGTAAATATCGTAGCCTCTTCGTTTTTGAAATTCGGCGCGGAAAACAGGCGACCAGTTTTGACTGCCACATTCCCAGCTATCCACATGGAAAATTTTCAATACCCGCGATGCTAAATCCTCCCCTACCACTTCGCAGGCTTTACCAAACCAGGAATTGAATTGCAAACGGATAGCCTCCGGATTGAATTTATCACATTCCAAACCGGAGCCTTTGCCTCCGGTGGCATTGGTGTGACCGCTTGAGGTGTGTCCCATACGCAAAATCGTCCATTCGCCTGCGGGAGCATCCCATTTTAGATTTCCGTTTTTGTCGAGGTATTGAGTGATATTGAGCAATTTCGTTTTGTCCACACACCATTCATCGGGGATTTGTTCGGAAGTGGTGGGCGGACTGATGCGCCAAACCGAGCCGTTTTTGCCTTCGTATTGATTGATGCGCACTTCCGAGGATAGCCGGATGCCTTTGATTTTCAACGATTGTTTCCATTTGGCTGCTTCCAAGTCTTCCGAGCCGGGAGGTGTTCCTTCCGGATTATAGAGGAAACGGAAATAACGGGCGGTAGTTGGCGGAATGGTGTGAGTCATCGGGAAATCGCCGTTTTGCCAACCATGCCGGGGCGGTTCCAATTGAATTCTAAATTTAACCCCTAAATTGGCTAACGCCGAACGTTGTTTCCCTGAAGGGGACTTTGCTGTCTGCGGATTTTCATCGCTTGCTTCGAGTATCAACCGTTGGGATTGGAAATTATTATCGACAGGTTGAATCTGTACGGTTCGGCAGGTAAACGGTTGAGCGAAAGCAAATTGTGCAATCACTCCCGGCTTGTCTGCTCTTACGGCCATCAAAGTGTCGAGCACAATGCCTTCGCCCGGCAACGTGGGATACGCATACACGGCAATATCTTCGTAATAGTTCTTGTAGCTTTCCGGTTGAGGAATTTGAACAGTCACTTTCTTTCCTCCGGTAATATTCACCTGGCTCCAAACCACTTTTTGCATGGACAGTTCGGGCGTAATCCAAGGACCGCCTGCTAAAGCAAAACCATCACAGACATGAAAGCCGATTTTTAATCCGAGGCGGTCGGCTTCCTTGAAAGCAAAATCCACCATTTCCCACCACAGCGGGCTGAGTTGTTCCACCACCGGAGTGATAAACGGCTTTTCGGGAACGCCTTTTATAGGCATCAAATAAGCGCCTGCCAAACCGACTTCTTTCATCGCTTCCAAATCGGCGGTAATGCCTTCTTTGGAAACGGCGCCTTGCATCCAATACCAGAGAACCCACGAGCGAGAGGCTTCGGGCGGGGTTTCCCACAGTTGGTTGAGTTGCTGAGAATTGCCGCTCAAGCAAAATCCAATCAAAACACAGAATAGAACTATTTTTTTTATTGTTAATCCCGTTAGGGATTGTAGTTCGGTAGAAAATAGATTAACCACATACACACCTGCATCCCGTAGGGATGCAACTAAATTGACAACGGATTGCATACCTACGGCATGCCGGAATAGAGGATAGACGTTATTTTCTACCGAGCTATCCATCCCTAACGGGATGGGAATAATCATTTTCTTGTGTGTCCTACTCTTTGTCATTAATATTTCATTTAAATTGTAAATAAATACTGCCTTTTTGCAATCCTTTGACCCATTGTGCTTGGGAAGAAGGGCCAACTAAATCCGTTGCATTCACCTTGTTACGTACTGCCGGAATGACTTTCAATACGGCAACGCCGGTTTCCGGAATCGTGTATAACAGGGCATCCCGTCCGTCGCGTGGCGTATAAATACCCAGATAGCTGTCTTTGTCGGCATTTTGTAATTGAATATGACCTTCCGTAGTCTGAATATCCACCCATCGCCAATTGCTGAAATAGCCTTTAAATTCGGGATAGGTAAATGTTTCTCCGGGAACAGGGTCGTTGTAATTGTTTTCCCAGATGCCGAACGGAACGCCATGCAAGCGGTTTTGCCATACGCGGTAAGGCCCGTCGCCCAACCAGCGTTTCGCTTTGACCTGATTTTCGGGGTAATCGAATTTGATACCCATCAATTCTACCAAACCATTGTATTGATATGCATAATCCAAGCGGATGTTGCCATCGGACGAAACCACCCAACGGGTTTGCCGCATGTCGCCCGAATAATCGGCGGTAATCACGATACTGTCTGTTGTCGTTACAAAATCAAAGTTCGTCAAAATGCTTTTGCCTGAAATATCCAAGTAAACGCGCTCTTTGCTTCGGGCTTCCTTATCGTCGTGATTGTAATAGCCGTCCATCGAACGATCGCCACGGCGGGCAGCGATAAATCGCGGACCGTTGCCGAAAGAGATGGACTTGTTATTTTCTCTAACCGATAGCAATTCGCCGGATGTTTTGCTGAAAATCAACGTGGTTTTTCCGGCTGTTACGGTTAATTGTTTATCCTCTTCTTTTGCCGAAAGAGTGACTTTTTTTGTATTAGCCATTGGTTGTTGCGGTTTTTCCCATTGCCAGTCCCACGTCCACAGTTCCTCTCCGGAAGGTCCGTAAGCCGTTAGGTACAAAGCATCTGCCTCTTTCCAATTAGCCGGGAAATTGAGTAGCAGACTTCCGGATGTGTGGGGCGCAACGTCCAAGCCTTTTATTTCTGCGGATTTAATTGTTTTTTCTTGCTGATTAGCAAACGATTTGAGCGTCCAAACAAACCGGCAGTCTTTCAAGTTGGTAAAGTCGTAGCGATTTTCCACTGTCAATAATCCATTATCGGGCAACGAGGTGTTCATGATTTGAACAGGCGACCAGACTTGTTTGATGGTATAAAAACTGCCTTCCCGCTCGTGATGAGGGCCTACAATTCCGTCGGCACCGTAATTGCCCACATTGTCGATTTTGCCGTTTTGGTCGGTGCGCACAACACCTTCATCAGCAAAATCCCAAAGGAATCCACCGGCACTCCGCGGATGATTGCGCATAATTTCCCAATAATCCCATAATCCGGCGCCGTGACCGCCATCGTACAAACCGTGAAGAATTTCCGTCGGCATATAAATTTCGGGTTGGCGCATGTATTCCAAACTCTCTCCATACGAACGGTAGTGCATGGTTTCAAAACCACCGAAATTCTTTTGCGGATGCAACACCGGTCGTTTTTGCGGGTCGAAAGGGGCAAATTCCTTGTCCAAATCCAAGTTGTGTCCGCCCTCGTTTCCGTTAGACCACCAAATAATGGAGGGATGATTTACATCGCGAACAACCATTTCGCCCACCAATTTTTTGCCCACATTGCTGTCGTATTTTCCGTGCCAGCCGCCCAATTCATCCATCACATACAAGCCCAATTCATCGCAAGCATCCAAGAAATCGGGGTCGGGCGGATAATGGGACAAACGAACGGCATTCATATTCATTTCCTTCATCAGCCGAACATCATCGTAATTGGCTTGTTTATTGAGCGTTCTACCGGTTTCGGGACGAAAACTGTGGCGATTCACTCCGCGAACCAGCATCTTTTGCCCATTGATATACAACCCATCGCTTTCTCGAACTTCAATGGTACGAAATCCAAAACGCTCCTTCACAACATGTAGCGTTTTATCTCCTTCGATTAAAGAAAACTGAACGTAGTATAAATCAGGTGTTTCTGCCGTCCAATTTTTGATAGTTGCCAATTGGGTTTCAACAGACACTTTATCCGAGCCGGTTGGCACCGGAAAATCTAATTTTTTCCCAAGCAGTTTGCCGTTGGCATCTGTAAATTCAACCGCTACGTGTGCTTGTTTTGCTGTAGCCGTTCCCAAAAACACATCGGCGCGAAAACTGCCGCCGGCTTTGGCATCTATTGCCGTCCGGTCAATGAATTGTGCCGGAAGCGCTTCGATGAAAACCGGACGAAAAATGCCTCCGAAGTTCCAATAGTCGGCGCGTCGTTCGGCTAAGTTTACGCTGGGATTGGCGGATTCTTTACTGACCGTTACTTCCAATACATTTTCTTTCTCTCCGAAGAAAACGCGGTCGGTAATATTGCTTTTGAAGCGATAGAATGCACCTTGATGAAGTTTCACGCAACTTCTTCCGTTGATTTGCGCTTCGCAATCAGTCATCACGCCATCAAAAACAATGCGGATGATACGCCCGTTCCATTCCTTTGGGAGTTTGAATTTGTATTTGTATTTTCCCTGCTCATCGGCAATGCCCGGAGGGTTGGCTTTGCCATAAAACGGCATGCCGTATTGATAGGTTCCGAAACCTTGCAACTCCCAGCAGGAAGGCACTTTAATCGTTGTCCACTTTCCGCTGTTTTGTCCGCCGGTGCAGAAAAATTCCCAATCCACCGCATCGTCCGAGCCTTTGCCGGAAAGGTATTGAATTTCAGTTGTTTGTGCATAAGAAAATGCCGTAAACAAACTCAGAAAAAATAAAATATAAATGCGTTTCATAATTCGTAATTTTTAATTCGTAATTCGTAATTCTTTTTAATGGCTTCCACTGTTTTATAAATTGTTCTTATTTTTGAATCATCGGTATTTCCGTCCATATTGATGCAACAAATTCCGGTAAGCATCGGATTGTTGGAATCGTTAATCAATTGCCGGATAATCGTTTCCAATTTCTCATCCGGCGTATTATTGATGGTTACGGGGTCTAATCGAATGGAGAAAAATGTATCCGGCAATTTTTCGCGCAATAATTTAACATCGCCGCCCCAGCCTAAATCCAAGAAAGCCAAATTCGGAATCTTGGCAAATTCATCCGCATACCGATGCGGATCCGGACCACAATAATGGATGCCGAAAGGACGCAGTGTTTGACTCCATTGCAAATCAACCGGCAACAAAAATGACTCGTACAAATCTTCCGAAATCATGGTGTGTGTACATTCCGAATGTAAGAATACGGACGGTTGCAAGTGTTTCACGATGCGATTGACCGAGATGGAAGTCGTGCCGGTTTGCGCGTAAATAAACTGCACAAATTTTTCGATAACGGCTGCGATATTTTGGAAATAGGTATTCGATTCTTCGGGAGAAAGCATCATATCCGTCAACATGGCATCGCCACGCAAATCCAAAGCCACGTTGAGCACACCTTGCCAGTTAATATCGCCGCAAACATAACCGTAACGCGATTTCAGTCCGGTTATCAGTTTATTTAATTTTTGCATCGGGAGCGTGTTCATAGCACCTTCCACATCCACATCAAAATCTTCCCTTTTGGGGCTAATGACTTGCGGCGCCTGGTCTTCGATATAGCGAATGTCGCATCCGAGCATTTCAGACACGATATAGCCTGCTGCATTATGCACGGCACCGATAACAGGCAACTCTTTTCCGTGGTCTTCGCCTAATCCGAATTCGCCGAAACGTTCGTACAATTCATGTTCCATACGTCGCTCCGATTCCACTCGTTTCAACGGATGATAGAAGAAATCTTCGTCGAACGTAATCCCTGTGTGTTTGTTCCACCACGAAGGATGAAAGACAATTTCCACCGGCAGTATTTTATTTGTCAATTCGTTTTTCATATCTGTTATTTTAATGAACTTATCTTGAATTTCAATGAATATGTTTTTTTCTCAATGGCGTACTTTTTCAACACACCCGGTCCGCAACTGCTATTGCCCAAGCCCAACATAATTGCATCTAACGAAAGGATGACTGTCTTTCGCGGTTGCAGTTGATAGGCATGAGTGGCCGCATCCAAATCGCCTGCGGTAAAATGCAAAGCACAACCTGACATCTGTTCCGACAGACAAGTGAAAGACAATCCTTTTCCTTGTTTGTCGCTAAGTTGTAACCAACGAATGCCTTCTTTATTTCCTGTTTCCTGCGGATGCGGATAAGGCACATACTGTTCTGTGACTGTGCTTGTATAAACACCCACCGGACAACTTGTTTTCCGGTCGCTGTAGTTTTCATACGGACCGTGACCGTAATACTGCAAATGTTCCAAATCGCCGGAAAGTGCCATTACGACTCCCAAGCGCGGCAGTTCCGGCAAATTGCCTTCGGGCGTAAAATGATTATCCATTTCGATGCTTCCGTTTCCGTTGATTGTCCAAAGACATTCGTGAATGATTTTGCCGGTTTTAGCCGAACTTTCCGCTACGGTTTTTATCGTTAGCCATGATGATGTTTCTTCTATAATTTCCGATGAGATTACCGTTCTTTTCAAACTATCCAAGCCGTTTTTCTTCCAATCGTCTGCCAACCAATTGCCGAAACCTTTATCGTTGTCGGTGGGAGCGCGGTATCCTTGAAAAATCGGTGCGGACAGCAAACGTTCTTTTTCGTTGTATTGCAGAGAAGTGATAGTTCCTGTTTTGTAATCGAATACGGTGGAGAAGTTTTTGCCGATACAAATGATTTTATCATCTGCTTTTTGGATGTTTTTAAATGCTTTTGGTTGCTCCGGAATAATCAGTTGTGCATCCTTAAAATTCATCCTCAGTTGTTCAAAGGCCATTTCATAGCCTTTGTCTGCCCACAATTGTTTTTCTTTCAAATGAAAACTGATACGCAACCAATAATCAGCAGTTGGATTTATACCAAATTTTTTCAAATAGAATGACACGTCTTTTTGTTTCCCTGCCGGAATATCGAAATCGGATAACACACCTTGTTGCAACGTTTTGCCATTAGAAACCAATGTCCAACGACCCTCATACTCATTCAAATTCAGGAAATGATGGCGATTGGTGATGGATAATTTAACATGATAAGAATCCAAATTGACAGGCTCAATCAAGACCGGTTGATATACTTTTTTTACTTCATAATATTTGGGCGTTGTTTGCCTGTCAGCAAATACGACACCATTGAAACAAAACGCTTTGAGGTTGGGTTTATCGCCAAAATCGCCTCCATAAGCCAAAAATTGTTCGCCTTTTTCGTTGGTTTTATACAATCCTTGGTCCACCCAATCCCAGATAAATCCGCCCAACATTCGTGGGTTGGAATAAATTTCATCCCAATATTCTTTGAGGTTTCCGAGGGCATTGCCCATCGCGTGCGCATATTCGGAAGTTAGTACAGGACGGTTGTCATTCGGATTTTCCGCGATGCTTAATAAGCGTTCCCATCGGGCATTTTCTGCACGCTCTTTGTTGTCCCCTTCGGGAATATTCGGATTGAGGTATTCATCCTGCGTGCGAGGATAAAAACGACTGATGACATCCACCGATTGGGGGTCGGTTGTAGAGACGCGATTCATCGCGTCTCTACCCTGCGCCCCTTCGTAATGAATAAATCGTGTGGGGTCGAACTCCTTAATCCATGCCGAAATAGCCGCAAAATTAGGTCCGTAACCCGATTCGTTTCCCATTGACCAGGCAATAATGGAGGGGTGATTTTTGTCCCTTTCGACCATCCGGATCGCCCGGTCTAAAAAGGCGGCATACCAAGCCGGGTCACTCGCTAATTGTCCACGCAAACCATGTTCTTCAATATCGGCTTCGTCCATGACATAGATTCCGTATTGGTTGCAGAGTTCGTACCATTGCGTATTGTTTGGGTAGTGAGAAGTCCGCACGGCATTGATATTGGCTTGTTTCATCAAGATAATATCCTGTTTCATGCGCTCATAAGTGATTGTCCGTCCGGTACTTGGGTCGTGTTCGTGCCGGTTTACGCCTCGCAGTCGAATGGGTTTTCCGTTGACTAATACTTGCCCGTCTTTGATTTCCACACTCCGAAATCCCACCTGGCAAGCAAGCGTTTCGATGATTTCTTTTTTATCGTTTACTAATGTCAATATCAAGGTGTAGAGATTGGGCGTTTCTGCTGTCCATTTCAACGGGTTTTGTATCGTTGCTTCCATCCATGCAAATTTGGGTAAACCGCGCTGAGGTGTCCGGTCGTTCAATATACCGGCTTTGTGGTCGGCGTTCAGCACCGGCAAGGCATCTTGTTTGAGGGCATTTTCCAACACCGGTTTGTTTTCCGCATCGTATAACTGTGCCTCAATGTTCCAACCTTCCAATTTATTTCCTTTGTAGGATTTCAATTCGGGTTTAATTTGCAGATTTGCATTTTCATAATTGGAATCTAATACTGTGCGAACGGCAAAATCAGCAATGCGCACGTCCGCTGTGGAATACAGAAAAACTTCGCGGTGAATGCCGCTTGTCCGCCACATATCCTGGTCTTCCAAATAGCTGCCGTCACACCAGCGATAGACTTCTACCGCCAATTGGTTTTTTCCCGTTTGAAGGTAATCCGTAATGTCAAATTCGGACGGCTCCATACTTCCTTGACTGTAGCCGACTTTCGCGCCGTTAATCCAAACATAGAAAGCACTTTGCACCCCTGAGAAATGAATAAACACCTTACGCCCGTTCCAATCGGTGGGAATTTCAAAACGGTGGCGATAAGAGCCGACCGGATTGCGTTCTTTGAAAGCGGTGTAGTTCGCCGGAGGTTCGGAGGTCACGCGGGGCGGGTCAATCCGAAACGGATAACCGGCGCTCACATAAATTGGCGTTCCGTAGCCCTGCATTTCCCAATTACTCGGCACCGGAATCGTTTTCCACGAGGTGTCATTGAAATCCGTCCGGTAAAAATCAACCGGTCGCTCTTCCGGTCGCGGCACCCAATGAAATTTCCAATTGCCGTTCAGCGATACATACCAAGGTGAATTTTCGCGTATGCCGCTCAAAGCCTGTTGTGAAGTGGCAAAAGGAATGAAATCGGCGCGGGCTTCTTCGCGGTTGATTTCCAATATGGACAGGTTTTCCCAGTCGGGACGAGTTTGAGCTGAAACCTCTAACATACAAAGCCACAATAGCCCTGAAAGGGCGCATAGCAATAGCGTAGGGCAACGCCCTACGAATGAGGTACGCCTCTCCAACCTAAGCCCTGAAGGGGCGATAGCCATACGGTCAATTGTTGCTGTTGCCCTTTCAGGGCGCAGGTTCAATGTCGTCCTATACACAGGGCGTTGCCCTGTGCTATTGCTCGTAAGGCTTTCAGCCTTAAAATGTGTCGTCCTTGCAATATGTAAATATTTAATCATCTTTACCCTCATTGCATTACCAAATTATCAAATGACAACTCTTTTATGTTTGCACCGCTAATCACTACCTGATATTTTCCGGCATTGATACTCACGCCGGTTGTTGTGCTGATGGTTTTCCATTTTCCGGGCGTGGGTGGAAATTGAATAGCATCTTCTCGCATCACTCTTCCATCGGACGAAAGTATTTGTATTTTAGCGATTTGCGATGTTTTGCTGTTGTTCATGTATTTAAACCGCAAGGCATATACATTGGCTAATCCCGGGGAAATCGTCCAGGTTATGCTGTTTTCTTTCACTTCTGCATCCGTTGTTTTGTAGGTTATTTCCGGTCGCAAATCAGGCTCTTCTTCCCAATGAATTTGTGGAACGACAACTGTCGGATACGGATATTTTCCTTTCTCATCAATAATTGTATTTTTGGGAAACGAATGTTTGACATAACCTGTATCCTGTCGGATATACACATCTGCATCCTCATTCAAACGAAAATGAACACGGTACGAATCCGGACCCGGAACAATACAATAGGGTAAAGGACTTAACCATTCCGCGCCATAAAATGCCGGGGGCAAGGTTGGAAGTTCTTTACTACTATCTAACCAGTAACGATGTGTTTCGTAACTATGGTATCCCTCGTCAAACAATGATGGAGGAGTAAGCGTTTTCTGTTTTTTCTTTCCTGCTATTGCAATAGCAGAAATGATAGCTTGTCCAGCTTTTACCTGAGGAAAAGAGACTTCCAATATTCCGTTTTTCGCTTTACCTTTCACGATTTTCTTCAAAAGGCGGTCATGTCCGACTTCTTTCCAAATATCCAGATTTTTCAATACCGTATCCCCGGAAATTGCTACGTCAAAAATACGGAAACCTTCGCAATCCATGCCTCCGCCTGTACCCCACCAAGGCTCAATAAAGTACAATTCTACAAGGTATTCGCCGTCAGTCAAAGGAAATTGAAATTTCAACTGCTCTCTTCCATAACGGAAAGTTTGGAACAATTCCCAATCGGAAGTTCCGGCAATAGGGTCTTTCGTTCTTCTCTGAGAAGCCAAGAATGGAGGTAATTTTTTGAAATTATCTGTCCATGAAAGCGAGCCATAGTAATTACCTTCCTGCTTGTGAACGTCCGGTAACCAAAGATTGCCTTGGTTGTCGGTATATGAATCCCCCCCACAATTCAAGCGATAAATGTAATGCACCCCTAAATCCCCTAAAGGGGACTTTTTAAAAGACTTGGCTGTTGTACCATCGAAACATTCTCCAAGCTCCCCCTTTAGGGGGCTGGGGGGTAAATTATCCATCACAATATAATCTTCTGCAACGGCTTTACCATCTACATATCCGACGGCATAAAGTACATTGTAGCGAATATCCACATTGTCCCATTGAAAATGCGTGCCGATTCCGTTGCGGGTGCGTTTGCCCAAGGTAATGGATTTTACATCGTTGAATAATTCGACTTCATCGCAATTGGAATAGACGATAATGCCGTCTTTTTTGCCGGGCTCCGTCCAACGATTCGTCCATGTATGGGAAACTAAATATACCATTGGCGACTCCTGATTGGAAATATAGTTGGCGCGATACATATAATATACGTCCAACGGCTCTTCCCATGGCGTGAGTAAGCCTTTGTAATTGAAAGGTCCGATGCGGTCGATGTCGCGGGTGCCTTCCTCGTTTTGGGTTCTGCCCGGATTATCGTGGGAGTTGTAAATCCATTGAAACTGTCCGATTACGCTGTCTTTGGCTTGTTCGGCAAGGCGGATTTTTTTCTCCATCAAGAGGGTCATCCGGTCTTCGCTTTGCACGCCGTCTTGTTTGAAATCGCCCTCGGTATGCAAATCTATACTTCGCCATGCGCCGTATTCGCCATTTAATAGTTGTTCGTCTTTGCTTAATTCGTTGGCGTAATTGTCGGGATTTCCGCCGTAAGTTCCCGACCAGTTTTGCACAACATTCCAATCTGTTCCTGTTCCGCCGTTGCAGGTCGTAACCAAACGCTGAGTTGGGGAAGTTGGGTCCATTTCCCGGATAATTTCCATACATTCCCGGGCAAAATCTTCGGGCAGGACACTTTCGTTTTGCAAGCCCCACAGTATGACGGAAGGACAAGAACGGCGTTCTTTTACCCATTCCCGCAGGTTATTTTTAAAGTTCTTGCGAAATTCGGGCGTGTCGTACCACACATGCGCCGAAAACTGTGTCCAGAGCAGTATGCCCGATTTATCCCACTCTTGTTGATAGCGCAGATTATGCGGTTGATGAGCATCGCGGAAAGCGTTGAATCCGGCGGATTTTATCTGATTGACACGCGCGAGGATTTGTTCTTCGCTAAAGGCGTGACTTTGCCCCAGAAGATGCTCGTATTCGCAAACGCCGTTAATAAACACCGGTTTGCCGTTCAGATAAAACCGTTTATCGCCGTCGTTCCGGTATTTGGGGAATGAAATCCAACGGAAGCCGTAAGGCGTGGTTTCTTGGTCAACCACTATGCCGTTTTCTTTAATCATCGTTGTCAATTTGTAGAGATACGGATTTTGAGTGTCCCATAAATGCGGATTGGCAATGGGCTTGCTTCGTTGATTAACTGTTTCTATTTCGTTCGGGTTCAACGTGATGTTGTCGGTAATCCGTTCGATTTGCTTGCCGTCTTTATCCGTTAATTTTTGAATAATTTCAAATGTTCGGATTTTCGTGCTGTAATTTTTTATTTCCGTATTGACGTTTAAAGTAAATACGGTGTCTTTTCCTTGAAATTCAGGGACAGCGTTCCATGCATGTACGCCGAAAGGCTTTATTTTCAAATCGTTGGAAACTATCAGTGTTACCGGGCGGAAAATCCCCATTGGTTGTGAGCCTTCGGAAAATCCCCATTCGGATGAGCAGCCGCCGCATACCCACGGCAGGTCGGCTATCATGGGCGGATGTTCTGCTTTTACGGTCAGTTGGTTTTCACTCTGAAAATCTATGGCATTCGTGATGTCAATCGTGAAAGTTGTTCGTCCTCCGGCATGGTAGCCTACCTGTTTGCCGTTGACAAAGACGGTTGCATAAGAGCCTACGCCTTCAAAGAACAGAAAATATTTTTTGTTTTCGCCTGCATTTTCTACCCGGAAGGTTTTTTTGTACCAGGCTGTTCCGTGGCGATTGCCGTGTTTTAGGCGGCGGGCTCCTTCGTATTTGTCCCAGTTGTGGGGGAGGTTGATGGTTTGCCAGTCTAAAGTTTTTAAGGTATTTAAGGACTTTAAAGTCTTTAAGGAATCATTGACGAGGGTGGTTTGCCAATTATCGTTTAAGGAGATTTCTTTACGGAAAGTTTCTTTATCCGGTTTTGGGAAACGCACTAAACTTTTTCCTTTGTCTTTGGAAATGGCTACCGCGATGCCTCGTTGGTCGTCTTCATTGACTGCGCAATAGAAATGGTAAACCGTGCCGTTCCATTTGACTACGTAGGATTTGTGGGCAAACAGATTGTCGTATTTTTCGTTTGGGCTAATCAAATCTTCGCCTTTCCAGTCCGTCCAATGGATTAAATCGGATGAACAGGCGAAAGTGTTGAAGGCTTTATACGGACGGTTTTTCCAGAATGCCCCGAAATAAAACATAACATACACATCGCCAATTTGTTGGATAACGCCATCGCCGGTAATGCCTTCTTCATGATTGACAACCGGATTGCCCTTGTAGCGTTTCCAATGCAGCATATCGTCGGAGAGGGCGATGCCGATGCGTTCCGCTTTAACGTTGTTGGCCGGATTGACTCCTCCGGCATTGTAATACAATACAAACGGATGTCCCAAGGTTTTTTTCTTGTCCCAAATCACGGAGGATTTATATTGGGTAATGTTTTCCCACCAGCCTTTGTCTGTGTCGAGCGGGGAGAGGATGGGCTTGTCGGCTGTTTTCCATTCGTGAGCTTTTGTGATGTCGCCGGTGGTAAAGGCGATGCCTTCTTCGAGCCGTCCCTGTTCGTAGCCGCGCCCTGTTCCGCCGAAATATGACATCCAATATTTATTGTTGAATTTTTGTGGTTCGTAACTTCCGCTCCATTGGTGGTCAATGAGAGCGACATATCCGGCACGTTGGTTTTCGTCCCAACGACCACTGCCTGCCTCCGGAAAAGATAGAATCTTGCCCAAGGTATTCCAATGCAATAAATCTTCGCTTTCTGCCAGCCATGTTTCGTAGCCTCGTCCGTCTTTGCCTGCTTTTCCGTCATACACCAAGTACGACATGTACCATTTTCCGTTTTTACGGAAAACTGTTGGGCAATCCATTTTGTGTTGGTTGTCGGAAGGAACCAACACCAAGCCGTATTTGTAGGGTGTTTTTGCTTCTTCGTATATTTTTTGCATAGTGCTTTCCGGCACTTGATTTTGAGCGAATGTCGGTAGAAAAGACAAACAAAAGAATAACACCCCCAACCCCCTGAAGGGGGCTTTCAGAGACTGCGATTGCTGAAGGCTGAAAGCCTTTTGAGCATTAGCATAGGGCAACGCCCTATGTATGAGTTGGTCGATGATATTCCAAGCCCTGAAAGGGCGGTAGCAATGTTGCCCTTGGATTGCTATTGCCCTTTCAGGGCGCAGGCTCAACGATTGCCAGATACACAGGGCGTTGCCCTGTGCTATTGCTAATAAGGCTTTCAGCCTTAATTTAGCAACATCATTCATTGACTTAACAATATCATTCATTGATTTAATGATACAACTCATATTTTGCATATTATTTTTATTTGTTGATACTTAATCAATAAAATAACCAATCTACTTGACTTCCAATATCTGCACCGCCGATGCCGGCATTGTGCGGTGTGATTTTTTGTTCGGCATCAATTACACCCAGCACGAGCAATGCACCTTTGCCGAGATTCAAGGTATTTTTTCCTGCGGGCAATGTATAGGCGTGCACGTTAACTGTTCCGCGTTTGGGAATCGACAGGGCATTGGCAATTTTTATTTCAGCCTGTCCGTAATCATTGGCGGAAGCATCCGTTTCCAATGTGGGCGATTTGGCAAATTCTCGCCGTTCGGTTTTCAGATAACCGACCAGCATTTGTACCGGCTTTTTGCAGGTAAATTCGAGCATTGTTCCTGTTGTGTTTTGTTCTTTTAACGAAAAAAACAGCGGTTTCAAGTCTTTCAATTCAGCTGCCACATCGCCAATCACGTAATTTTCGTCAGCAAATATTTTTTCATCCGTTGCAAGTTTGAAGACGGGTTGTTTTTTGTTTTTCCACACTACCTCGGCAGGTTTTAAGGGTGCGTTTTTTTGTGTTGCGCCGGTTCCGTATTTTTTTAAGAAATCAATGTTTTTCCGAAAATCGGACAATTCTTTTTCGTAGTAGGGCAACAGTTCTGCCCAGGTTTTATTGTGTCCGCCATCGCCTCCGATGGGAATCCGGCGTTGACCGGTCTGCATACTGTTGGCATACAGATAGTTATCTTTGGTGAAACCGACCAATTGTTTGTAATATTTCAAACTTGCTTCTAAACGCTTCGCGGCAAACTCCAAATCGACCATATCGTTGGAATGGGTATAATTGAGCACACTAATCGCGGCTTTTACTTTTTCGGAAAAATAGTTTGCAAAGGTTTGATAACAATACATATCGTTTTTGAGCCTTGCAAATTCTTCTTTATTCTTAGTCACAAACGGCGCGGCGGCTTCGATGGCAAGAACAGCCTTTTCGCCGTGAGCCGTGGTTTCTTCAATGAGTTGAGGCGGTGTTTCTCCGGTGTGCGGCTCGTATTTCCACTGTTTTTGCATGTATTCCGTCAGCACTTCGCCTTCAGGCCCGCAAGAAGAGTGAAACCCCGAATAGACCGTCCACTTGGAGGGATTAACCAACTGACTCATAAACATTCCGAGCAAGAGTGTTTGCCGGTTTCCTTCGGTAATTCCGAATTTTCGGAGGAGTTTGGGAGAGATTTCGCCCGCCTGTTCGTAAGCATCCAAAATCTGTTTTCCCGCCTCTGTGCCACAACCGTAAACATCGTCGAAACGTTTGCTCCAATATACGATTTCTTCGTTTCGGTCTCGGTAAGCATCTTCGGCATAACGTCCCCACGCTTCATACCAAATCCAGTCACGTTCGATTTCTTTCAAGCGTGGCTCGGTTTTATCGGCTGTGTAGGGCCAGTCCCAATAAGATGCCTGCGGATAGAGGTGCAATGCGTTGGCTCCGTGTATTTCGTGCATGGCTTGCACGGTTTTTTGAATAAAATCCGGCGAGCCGTAACGAAAAGGCTCCAAGTTTGCCAAAATATGCACATTGGAAATATGTACCGAGCCTAATTCGCTTAACTCTTTATGTGTCGCACTCCAAGGACCTCGCGGCTGATAGGTGGTCAACGATTCGCCATTGTATTTGTTCATGGTATATAAATTCTTGTAAATGGGTAAGGCGGCATCCATCACCATTTTACAATTCGTATCGTGGGCGCGCAGGACAATAGGCGGCTCGTTAGTTTCGCCCAAAGCTTTCAGCCCGTCTTTCACGCCGGGAAGAATGGTTTCGGTAAACCATTTTACATCATCTTCGTGAGTGGCCATTGCCTCGCCGAGGCAAACTAAAAGTCCGACATTCGGATATTTTTCGATAAAAGCCGCAATGGATTTGCGTGTATAATCCGAAATCAACGGAGTTATCGGGCGGGAACGGTCTTGCGTTTTGATGCCGTGATGTTCGGCAAAAGGTTTAGACACAATGATATTGTAAAACATTTGAATCACCCAGATGCCTCGTTTTTTCGCCTCTTCGGTCAAGAAAGCAAACATTTCTTCATTCTTTTTAAAGGTTGCATCATCCACTTCCACCGCATACGGATAGTCTTTCAGTTTGACTAAGGAGGCAAACGGATGTCCGTTCCACAAGTACAGGCAATTCATTTTGTTTTTTGCCAGCATATCCAAATACTCTATCCACAAGGCTTTATCGTAAAGCCAAGGAAAAGTTTCGGGGGTATAGGGATATTCATAAACCGTCCGTCCGGGAAGATAATAGGGCTTTTGAACGCCGATACATGTTCCGCGCAACACCATTTCGGAATGGTTGTGTGAAACGGATGTGATGTTTTCCTGCGCATGGGTAACATTGACCACAGCCAAAAGGGCAATTATTAAAGAGAGTAGATGTTTCATGATTTTACTTGTATTATGTATTCTTTATTTGCTTGAATTTTAATTTTATCCGCATTGTAATAGAGATAGCCTTCCATATCAGGGGACTGCGATTTTACAAAAACTTTGATTTGTTCTTTATCCCGATAAACTTTGATTTCGCCGGTGGGTGTCGGCACCGTGCCTTCTATCCATTCCAAATCGCCGAGTTCGGGACGGATGCTGAATGTTTTGTAGCCGGGCGTTTCCGGTTGCACACCCAAGTAATATTTTCCGAACAAGTAGAGCGGACTTGCTCCCCATCCATGGCACAGACTTTTTCCGTAGGGACGACCGTACATCGCTAAATGTTCCGTTCCTTTTTCGTCGGGATTGTATTTTTCCCAAAAAGAAGTTGCGCCTTCTTTTAACATTCCGCCCCAATAATCCCGAATTTCTTTCAAAACATGCTTGTGTTCGCCCAATTTACAGAGGGCTTCCAATTCGTAGAATCGCATGTAGGGCGTAGTAATTTTCAGGGCATTGGGATTTAGTAATACGCTTTGTTTCACGTCTTGCGTTTTTTCTGCATCCAAATAATCGAAGAGCACGGCGAAAATATTGGCGTAGGGCGTTACCTGTTCGCTACTGAGGTTTTCTTCTCTGTTATGGACGAATGCACCTTTTTCTTTATCCCAAAAAGCATCGAAAATTTTCACCTGCAATTCTTCCGCTAATTTCTTATAAAGGATATTGTCATCGGTATTTCCAATAATATCAGCGCACAAAGCCATGGTTTCCAAACTCCTGTAAAACAATAATTGTTCCAAACTGAGTTCGCCGGCTTTGCTCATCTTGAAATCCGCCCAATCAATGAAAACCCAATCGCCAGCCAATCCTTCCATCATTCCATTGGCATTGGTGCGAGACAAACAATAGTCCATCAAACTTTGCATACGTGGATAATGTTGTTCGATGAATGTTTTATCGCCGGTATAGGTGTAATAATCGTAAATACTTATAAACCAATAAAAAGTGTAATCCATAATCGTATTGATATGGCTGGTTACCGGGTCTTTTCCCCTCAGATTTAATATCGTTCGAGTGACGGATGGCGAGTCGAAAAACAAGTAATAATTCATCAAATAACTTTGCAGCGCATCCCCACTCCACACCCAACGGTCGCGCTTGATGCCGTCTATAAAAAATTCGCGCGTCGTGAGGTGTAGCGTGTAGGCAGAAATATCCCAAATTTTATTCAGCAATTCGTCGCTGCTTCGGAAACTGCCTTTGTATTCCAAAGGCAAATATTCGTAGAGCATGGAAACGGAATCATAAGACAGTTGGTTGTCCTCCACATACACATAGCGAAAGGCTCTTGAATCGGGTGTAATAAAATCCTTAGGCTCTTTTTGGTCAAAAGCAAATTTGTCTAATGTTTCACCCTTTTCTGTGTCGAGCGCCTCTTCTTTCGATTCGCCGTAATAAAGATTTAGATTGCCGTTTCCTTTCAGATTGTGAAACTTCACATAACCGAATGTTTCTTTGCCGAAATCCAATAAAGTACCTTTGGCTTGTTTTTCGGAATTTACCACCGGCAAGGGCTGCACGGCTAATTTGAATTTAGACGGCGGATTGTCGGGCGTATTGAAATTCCATCGTCCGGTATTCAAATAAACCGTTCCGGAAGAAGTATCGGAGGCTTTTCCCGATTCGTCTATCCATTCTTTGTCTTCGTAAGTGACCAACCATGTTTCGTCCGAAATAACGGTTTTTCCTTCAACGTAAATAGATGGAACATTCGCTTGATTATGGACTTTGATATTTAACTTGTGTTTCCCGGCGGGAATTGTAATGACCGTGGGCGAGAGAGTGGACTCCGTCATTGCGGGCTTGACCCGCAATCCCAAGAGTTGCCCGTCTAATTTCACATTCGCTCGTCCTTCAGTAAAAATGACCACTTCCTCGGATTCCTGCAAATCCAATTCTTTGGAAAATTCCACTAAAACATAATGGCTATCCATTTTCCAAAACGGCGGAAAAAATGCTCCTCGCTCCGTTCTTCGGTTTTGCATTGCATTGCCCAAACAGATTTCAAAGTCGCCCGGATACCAAATCCACGTTGGCATGTTATTCGCTTGTTTATATTTCATCTCCGTATCTTTCTTCTGTTATTTGTTTCAATGTTTTGCCGCGTGTCTTGGGTGTCCAAACCGTACCGACAATAAGCGCAAACACGAGGAATCCTATCATTATATATCCGGCTGTATTAAATCCTGCCGTAGCATAAATGGAGGTAAATCCGATAGACCAAATAGCGGCTCCGCCTCTCACTGCAAAAAACATAATACCCTGTGCGGCAGCGCGATATTTGGAAGGGAAAAGTTCGGATGACCACAAAGCATAAAATGCTTGAACGCCGATACCATTGTGAATACCCCAAAGAATGGTAAATGTCCATAAAGCCGAAAGGTTTTTTATCCCGACAAACACCAGAATAACCCAAGCCGCAATACCGATAGATGTTCCTATAAAATAAAACCATCGTTGATTGATCTTATCTACGAACATCGCAAAGCCCAAATAGGTAACAGCAATAATAATTAACCACTGTATAGCAGGCAACATATTAGCCTGAGTGCTCGACAATCCTCCTGCCGTTTCAAAAATATGCGGTTGAAACATTCCCATCACACCGGCAACGAAATTCCAAGTAATATAAATACCTGCCAAAAAAAGCATCGTCTTCACATTCACTTTATTGGTAAATAGCGTTCCAAACGAAGAAAAAATACCGGGTTGCTTGGTTTTCAATTGTGTGGCTTTGCTTTCTTCCCAATCTTTCGACTCTTCGAGTTTTCGTTGCAACATCCATGCAATAAAGGCTACAACAAACAGCGAGCCGAAAATAATACGGCTACTGAATACATTGACCGTTGCAACGCTCGCTCCGTCACTTAAAAATAAAGCTGCGACTTTTTGAACAAATCCAAATAAAACGCCTGCCGATGCATCGTCCTTGCCGGGAGCCAGCAACATTCCTAAAACTAAAATGATAGTCGGCCCTACTCCCCATGCAAACTGCGAAATTCCGATATTTCGTCCGCGATTGCCCACTTCCGAACTTTCGGAAATATACGTCCACGATGCAGGAACACCTGCGCCTACCGAAATACCTGTTACCAAAAAACCCAAAAGCAACATAGGGAAAGTTATCGAAAACATAATAATGGCAATGCCCAGCATATACACAAGCATATTGTAAGTATAAATGGTTTTGCGACCATATTTGTCGGCAAGAAAACCACCGATGATGGCGCCGATAGCCGCGCCGAAACAGTTAGCACTAATCGCATTGAGCCAACCGAGATTGCCTTCGGTCAGTCCGAGATAATTTTGCCAAAGCGTCAATCCACTCGCACCTGCCACAATTGCGCCCGCATCCAGGTAATTCGTGAGTGATACGGCGATTGTACTTTTTAGGCTTCCTTTAGAAGCCCCCAACCCCCTCAAGGGGGCTTTAACCCCTAAATCCCCTGAAGGGGACTTGGCTGAGTGGGTATTGATATTATTGCTTATATTATTCATGATGTATTTATTTACTCATTTGAAAATCTTTGCACTCTCAAGTCCCCTTTAGGGGATTTAGGGGTGATTGGGGGTGTTATTCCCGCTCTATTTTTTATCTCATCCGAAACCATCGGTCCGTTGTTTTCCCATGTATTGCCGGGACCGTTGGCGTTTTGCAAAAACTTTTCTGCCGGACACCAATTATTTTTTACCGTGATAAACGAACTGCCTTCGTCCGTGTACAAGTAAAACCAATGATTGGGGTCGTGGACGTAGGGCGGATGATAAATAGCTTCTATCCGGTTTTCCGTGATTTCCGATTTGCTTTGAACGGACAATGTATAAATGCCGGCGACATCATACATTCGTTTGGCATAGTGGTGGATATAATTGGCATGGATGCGGTTGTTGCGCATACAATTGACGGTTTTTGTCCAGCTCCAACCCATACTGATGCCGGTGTAAGGGACTTCGTTGATTTCGTTGTGTTCGATGTTAATGTTTTGCACAAATCCTGCTGCGATACCGACACAGCCCCAATCTTCATTTGCTACATCTGTAACCAAATTATTGGCAATATGCTGATACGAACAAATTTCGCGTTCATCGCTGGGGTCGTAAGGCAAATGTGTTTCCATACCTACATCGGAGAATTTACCGATTTGCAAGCCATTATAGGCAATATCCCGGAAAGTACATCTTTCCACGCGGTCGTGATGCGTTCCCGAAACAAAATCCAATCCGACCGTACCCAAATGTTCAAAATGACAATTTTCTATTACTGTATGATTAGCATTGCTTATATTAACAGCCGCAATCGGACGACCTATCCACGCTTGATTTTCTATCCCTTTGTTGAAATTACCCGGCGCTCCCGGCGGACGCAGTTTGTAGGCATCCAGCAGATACATTCCGGCTTGCAAAGGCACGTGTCCTTTTTCCGAAGGGCGCGTCCATGTCGTGTGCTGAAAATGAATACCTTTGAATTGGATATGTTCCACCGGACGGTCGATTGTTCCGCTGATTTCCACCAAAGTTTCCAGAACAGGAGCATAGACTTCCGCTGTTTGCAGATTTTCTTCCGGTAACGGCAGGTAATACAATTTTCGTTTTTGTTTATCGAAAAACCATTCGCCCGGTTCGTCTAATAATTCCAAGGCGTTGGTTAAATAAAAGGCTGAGTGAAAGCCTTCTTTCATCATCGGTTGAGGCCAAGGGTGTTCAAATTGAACACGCGCTTCCGGATTGTGAAATTTTATCCCTGCCGAATCACCTTGTATCTGAATAGACTTTATCCGTAAAACGGCAATTTCCCACATTTGATGGATAATCAGTTCGGGATGTTCCGCTTTCAGAATTTTAGATACGGAAGATGCCGGCACCCAAAGTATTTGCTGCTCTTTATCATTATACCGAATCCTATCCATTTGGTCGAAACCGGACACGTTACGTGCTCGCATGGCTTTTTTTCCGTTTACCCAAAGTTGCCGGAATTGAAAATCATTGCCGTTAAATTCGGGGACTTGCGCCGTCCAATATTTGCCTTCTTTTTTCCATCCGGTTATTTTAATTCCACCGCTTAGGATAGGATTTTCCCCTGCGGCTGCCTCAATGATAGTTGGGCTTGTCGCTGTTCCAGAATCTTCCGGACGGATAAAAACCGGTTCGTAAAGCGGATAAATTCCGCCGTGCATCAAGATGCGCACAGGCTCGTTCGGTGCGACTTTGTCTAATCGCCGCAATTCGCGCGCCTCCCGCAAGGCTTCGTGCAAGGTCTTCGTTTCCGGAGAAATCACAATGTCTGCGGCGAATGTTGCGACAGACGACAGGACAAATAACAGTACTACCCCCAACCCCCTCAAGGGGGCTTTAAACGCCGAACGTTGTTTCCCTAAAGGGGACTTTGCTGTGTGCGTATTTACTTTATTATTCATATATTCTCTTTTTAATTTTTGTTTCTATTTGTTTCATTCTCACTGTCCTTGATAATCCTTGCACTCTAAAGCCCCCTTGAGGGGGTTGGGGGTATTAATTTTCGATAAATACAATCTTTATTCTTACAAATTTGACAAGCATATTCTCTTTTTTTGACCGTTCCTCCAATACCAATAATACCGCTAACAGATTTAATGGGCAACATCAAGCAAGAGTCTGTCAGCGTAACATTTACCGGAACGGTTGACATATACTCGAACAATGCGCGTTGACCGGATAAAGCCCAGTTGCAATATCCCGGACTGTAACGATTCGTGATTTGCTTGCCGTTTTTATTCGCGAACGTTTCCAATTGCGCTTGGATTTTGTTCATGGCATTTTCGACCGTGAGCGAACCTATGGCATCAGCGACAAAAGCCTCCAGATAAGCACCTTCCTTGTTGTATTGTTCCGATAATCGGGAAAATACTTGTCCGGCTGTGCCGACAAAAAGTGCCAGATGGGATGCTCCGCGCATATAGCCTTGCACTTGCGCACCCAGTTCCAACGGAGTATCGTGTGCTTTTCGGATGAGATAACCACCGGCAATGTCCGAATTGTCCGCCAATAAGGGCATAATTTCCCTGTAAGCGACATTTACCGGATAATCTTCATCCGTTTCAGCCGCTTTCAGAAAAAGTTGCAATTCCTGCAAATCAGGGCACACTTCTTCAAACGTAAACCGGCTTATATGAGTGTATCCAACCATTTAACGCTTTCCTGTGGGTCTTTTGCATACGCATCCGCTCCAATCGCTTGCGCAAAATCAGACGACAAGGGTGCTCCTCCTACAACTATTTTTGTTTTGGGAGAAACATCTTTTATTGCTTTCACTACCGGTGTCATATTATTCATGGTAGTAGTCAACAATGCAGATATGCCGACTACGGCATCGGGATGTTCCTGTACTTTTTCCGTAAATTTTTCCGGCTGTACATCAATGCCGAGGTCAATCACTTCCCAACCTGCGCCTTCAATCATCATGACAACCAAGTTTTTGCCGATGTCGTGCAGGTCGCCAAAAACCGTTCCAATGATGAAAGTTCCTTTTCGCTTCACTTCGCCTGCTTGAAAATAGGGTTTGAGGTGAACCATAGACGCATTCATCGCTTTGGCGGAAATCAACATTTGCGGAACGAATATCTTGTGTTCCGAAAACTTTTGCCCGACTTTATCCATCGCCGGAATAAGGGCGAGATTCATAATATCAGTCGGGCTGACGCCTTCTTCCAACGCTGTTTTTGTGTATTCATCCGCACCCGGCTGCCCTTTCAGTTGGGGCGGAAATGGGGCGGCCTGATTCACTTTTCCCAGTTCTATGCTCTCTAATAATTTTTCTAATGTTGTGCTCATTGTTTTTTATTTTATGTTTATTTATTATTTGTTCTTAATGTCTTTTGTTTTCTACCGAGCTACCATCCCTAACGGGATGGAGATAATCATACCCTTGTGCGTTCCTGATTATCATGTGTGTTTCATTTATTATATATCATTGCTACCGCCCTTTCAGGGCTTATGCAACCACCACCATTTAAATCCGTAGGGCGTTGCCCTACGCTAATGCTCATAAGGCTTTCAGCCTTACTATACCGCATCATTCTCCTACGATATTGCCAGACAAAAGGGCAAAGCCCTTTTAGCATTAGCACAGGGCAACGCCCTGTGTATAAGGCAACAAACCAGAAACCAAGCCCTGAAAGGGCGAGAGCAATTGTCCGTACTAATCCCATAAATATTTTTCATCATATTCTATTTCGTATTTCTTTAAAAATGCCAAAAACTCATCTTGAAACGTTCGTTTCTGATGGTGTTTTTCTTGATTTTTAACGTAATCAATTACAATTTCTATCTCTGACGGATTAACAGAAAATATACCATATCCGTCTTGCCAATAAAATTTGGCATATTTATCATCTATCGTTTTTATCCATTTGGAAGATTGTTTTTTGACCTCTTCCAATAAATTTATTTGTGTTATTTTTTTCGACAGTAAACAGAGTATATGCACGTGGTCATGATAACCGCCAACTTGTAGTGGATTACATCCCAAACCTTTGCAAATACCGCCAAGATATTCCCATAGGCGTTCTTCGATTTGGTCGTCAATAAACGGATAACGACCTTTCGTACTAAATGTTAAATGAACATAGACCTTTGATAATGACTGTGGCATAATTCTTTATTATTAAATGGTTGTCTGTTTATTTACGTCAAGAACTAAAAATACACCATCTCTTCCATAAAATTGTTCTATGGACTCTGAGCTTGCAATAATTTTTTCTAAATCTTCCATAAATTTATGTTGTTATATGCTTGCTTTCATCACCCGAATATGCTCCGGCGTAGTGCCACAGCACCCACCGATAATATTAGCCCCTGCTTGAATAATCTGCCCCGTCAATTCCCCCATCATCTCCGGTGTTTCGGGATAAACGGTTTTGCCGTTTTCAACTTTGGGTAAACCGGCGTTGGCATGAACTAAAATGGGTGTATTTTCGTCCACTTCACGCATTTGCGAAACGATGGTTATCATGTTTTTTAATCCGTTGCCGCAGTTGGCTCCGATGATGTTGGCTCCTGCTTGTACGGCTGCGATGGCTGCATCGCCCGGTGTTACGCCCATCATGGTGTAAAATTGATTTTCGCCTGTTGCTTCAAAGGTGAAGGTGGCGATAATTTCTAATTTTGTGTTTTCTTTTGTTGCTTGGATGGCGAGGCTTGCTTCGTCAATGTCGCTCATCGTTTCTATGCAGACTGCATCTGCTCCGCCTTTTTCGAGGGCAATGGCTTGTGTTTTGAAAGCTTCGTACAGTTCAACTTCTGTTACATCACCCATGACCAACATTTTTCCGGTAGGACCGATGGAACCGATGACCCATTTGTTTTCTCCGGCGGCTTCACGGGAAATACGCGCTGCGGCTTCGTTGATTTCTGACACTCTGTCTGCCAATCCGAAATATTCCAATTTGAAACTTGTTCCGCCGAAACTGTTGGTTTCTATCATATCTGAGCCTGCGTCAATGTAACTTTGGGCGATTTCTTTTACCTTGTCCGGATGGGTGATGTTCCATAATTCGGGACATTCACCGGATTGTAAGCCTTTTTGATGGAGGAAAGTTCCCCATGCGCCATCGGAAATCAATATTTTTCCGGTTTGTACTGCTGTTGTTATTTTTGTTCTCATGACAAATTAATTAAAAAAGATGTATAATGCTATCATCACGAGGATTAACAACCCCCATGCGATTTTTACTTTGTTGTTGATTTTCATCGGTTTATAATCCAAGGTTGAGCCGGATTGCGATTTATCGTGCAGCGAAAAAAGATAGATGAAAGCGGCTAATACGAGGAAGATGATGAACGATAGATACAAGAAATGCAAACCTTGGAATATCAGTCCGGCATAGTACAAAACGCCTGTACCGATGCTGAATGCAGTTCCTGCGGTCAATGTGAGATTGATGGCTTTCGTGGATGTTCGTTTCCAAAATACGGCGAACAGGAAGGCTGCCGTCATTGGCGGAGCCAAAAAGCCCAATACCGACTGGAAAATATTGAAGAAACTCAAACCTTGAATGAGGGTGATTCCTATCGCTAAAAAGACCGACAGAAACGCCCCTGTCAACACGACTATTCGTCCGATTTTGTTGATTTTTTCATTACTGATTTCTTCTTTCTGTTTTTTCAGGTAAATATCCATCGTGAATACGGTACTCAGTGAATTTAGCGCAGAGGCGACCGTGCTAATCAGTGCAGCTGACATAATGACCACCACCAAACCGATTAATCCGGGAGGAAAAACCGATTTTACCAACTGCAAATAAGCATCGGTAGAATTGGTCAAATGGGGAATAAGCAGGAAACAAAGAATACCCGGAACAATAAATAACGGAATGTCGATGAGTTTCAACCACGCGCAGAAATTAGCACCCAACTGTCCTTGTTTCAGATTTTTAGCGCCTAATACCGATTGCACCATCGATTGGTCGGTACACCAAAACCACACACCCATGACCGGATAACCGAGGATAATTGCCAACCAAGGAAAATCGGGATCGCTTAGCGGTTGAAACAACTTCCAATAATTGGCAGGCGTTTGTTCTATGACAGTTCCCAATCCGCCTACTTTGATGATTGCCATCACGGCTAATAAAACGGAAACACCTATCAGCAAAAGCATCTGATAGACATTGGTATAAGCAATGGTTTTGAGTCCGCCGGCCATGGTAAATGTCGCGGAAATAGCCACCAAAATAACGATGCACAGCCACAGCGGATAATCCAGGATTTGCGCCATAAACACGCCGCCGGAAAAGAGCATCAGCCCCAACCACGAAATCAAAATGGTAATAATGGAATACCAGGCAATGTATGTCCGCGTGGTTTCGCCAAAACGTTTGCCCATGTATTCCGGCAAAGTCATCACGTTGGCGCCAAGGTAACGGGGCGCAAAAACGAAGGCTAACAGGCAGATAAAGGGAAATGCAAACCACGAGAAATTACCTGCTACAATGCCGCTTTCAAAGCCGCTGCTGGCGTTGGCAATCAGCATCGAAGGACCTACATTGGTTCCCCACATCGTCAGCCCAATAGAAAACCATCCCAACGATTTGTTGGCAAGAAACAAATTGTCCGACTTGTTGTTCTTTTGCCCATAACTTGCCCAAATAGCAATGCCAATCAAAAGCACCACATAAGTAGCAATAACACCCAAATCCAACCCCGATAACTCAATAACGTTTTTCATAACTCTTAACTCTTAACTCTTAACTCCCCAACATAACTCCCATAACTTGTTATGCAGAACGAAAGGACTAAAACAAGTAGCCCGACAATCAACAGGATGTAGGTTTTCCTGTTGACGTTTTTCCATTCTTTCATTAACATTCCGACAATATAACTGAAAAATATCAGCATCGACATGTGCAACACCCAACTGGCAAATTGGAAGTTGCCCATTTTGACATGTCCCAATCCGTAGAAAAAGAACTGGAAATACCAAAGGCTACCTGCCAATATCGACCAAAACCAATTACGCACAATCGTTTGGGCGGGTAAATCTTTACTCGGCAAAAATTCCTTCAACGTCCCTTTGCGCCAACCCTCAACCATAAACCAGATGAAATTAACGATAAAACAACCGGAAGTAGCAACCACTATCTTAGCGTTTCCTTCAAAATGTCCGGCACCGTGCTGGGCCGCCATGTCGGCAATCGGCTGTCCGTATTCGAGTGATAAATTATAAATTCCGGAAAGCACACCGGCAATAATCGTCAGAAACAAACCTACTTTCATATTGAATGTCATCCCTGAAGTTCCTTGTGCTTTCAAGTATTTTTCCTTATTGAAACCTGCCAAGCCACAGATTGTTACGCCCGTCAACGACAAAATCATACCGCAAAGCACAATATTTCCTCCGGGTTTGGCGAAGAAATCGCCCAAGTGACCGAAAATCATCATCGGAATAATTGTACCTAAAACGGCTGATATACCAATACTTATCGTATAAGTGAGTGAATAACCGATGTGGTTGATGGCTTTGCCGAACGACATACCACCGAAACCGTAAGCCGCTCCCAACAAGAAAGATACCCAAAAAGGTTTGGAAGGAGCATCCAATAATATTTGGAAGAAATCAGGCACGGTCAGCCACCCAACAACTAACGGCACAAGCAACCACGCAAAAAGCGATTGAACGAGCCAGAATGTCCTCCACGACCATTGGCGGGTTTTCGTTCCGGGCAAGTAACATGCGGCAGCCGACATGCCACCGATAGCATGCAATCCGGTACCGATAATAGGATTAGGGCTTATCATGATTCAAACATATTACTAATCAGTATGAAAAACTTCTTCCATCTCGGCCCACCATTCGCCCGGGGCGCGGGTTTCGAGTGGCTGTTGGCAGGGCATACATACGTCCCACCAGCGTTGCGTTTCGGGGTCGGCAGCCATTTTCGCCATATCCGCTTCGTAGTTGTCGCCTGCATACTCAAAATAGGAAAACAAATAACCATCTTTGTGATAGATAGAGTAATTCCTTAAATTACAATTACTTATCATCTTCAATACGCCGGGCCAAACAGTGGCATGAAGCCGTTTATATTCCTCCAATTTTTCCGGCTTTACTTTTAAAACACTTCCATATCGTTTCATTTTCATTCTTATTTTTAATTTATTTACTTTTATAATTTATTTACTTTCCAAACAGGGCGGCAACATTCGCCGGATGAATATCGGGCAAAATAGCCTCATGACTCGGCGAAATAATCAGTCCGGTGGGAAAAATAGTTCGCAGTTCGTCCACTTTCCGCCTGACATCTTCGGGCTTACCGTTGACCAATAAATGTTGCGCATCCACTCCGCCGCAAAACGACACGCGGTCGCCAAAAGCATCTTTCAGTTTCCAAGGCTCCATGTCGGTTGCCAAGGCTTGTATGGGATGAATAGCATCAACACCCAATTCAATCAAATCAGGGATAATATCGAATATCGCTCCGCAAGAATGGTGTATCACTTTCAGTCCGTAAGACTTTGCCTGCGCAATGAGTTTACGGGTGCCATCGAACACAAATTCGCGTATCAAGTCGGGCGAAAGCATCAAACCCGTTTGTCCGCCAAAGTCGTTTCCAATCAATACCGCATGAATTTTCCCCCTGGTAGCCTCGTAAAATAGCTCATTGGCTTTCAGGTAGAAATCGGTAATGCGATTGATGACGGCACGGAACATTTCCGGCTCTGTAAGCATTTTTAACAATGCTGTTTCCATGCCGAATGCAGCGCAAGCATCTTGAAAATGAGCCGACCAGATAACACCCATGACCGCATAACCTTCCGGTGCTTCCTCTACGGCTTTCCGGCAAAGCACAGGGTCAATATATTTTGCGGGGTCAGGCCAATCGAACCGGTTTACATCTTCCGGGTCAGAATAATCCTCAAAAAATCCCGGCTTCGTCAGCGTTCGCTCATCGGGGCTTCCTTTCTCTTTCGCAAAATCGAATGCTGCATAAATGGCATCGCTCGTTGGCGAATGGTAAGGCAGTTCGACAGGGTAAATGTCATCGTTCAACAGGGCTTTGAGGCTTTTCATATCGTTCACGCCGAAATAGGCATAAAGATTGGGCAGGGTAGCCTCAGAGGGAATACCCAACCACGAAGCCGGACGGTCTGTCGGACGGCGTTCCACTGTTGCCAAAAATCTTTCCAAATGTGTCATCTGTATTTTTCTATAATTGTTAATGCTTCATCTATTTCTCTCTCCGAATGGAAATCCACTTGAATATTCAAACCTTGATTGCCCACATTATCTAAAAGCGGTTCTAATTCGTCTAACGTGACCCAATTTGCCATAATGGATTTTCCGCCGGCAAGGATTTTTTTGTACAAGTCGTACCAGCAAGCATTTCCACCCTGTGGCTGCCCCACGCCCGGCGTCCATTGTACGGCATTCAGATTTTCCAGTTCCAAAATGGCATCCAAGTGCCGAATGGCATCTACACCGTCCAAATGATACAGCGTATAATCTATTTTGTTGCACTGCTCACGCAAAAACGGTTGGACAAAGGTACGAAAATCATCCTCAGAAAACATGATAGAGATGTCACTTTGCAGTTTGGACACTTTGCCCGGCCCCCAGATAGAAAAGTAGCAAAACGCCATTTCGCCGTTTTCGTTGATGATGTCGTAAATTTGGTCGAATACCTTGAAATAGACATCGTTGACGGCTTGCAGTTGTTGCAGGATGGCATCTGAATCCAACATCATATCCATCAGCACATTATCCGAGCCTTTCAGACTTGCCAAGACATCCAAACCTTCCATCAAATCGGGACAACCAACGAAGTATTTGCCTTGCGCTTTTGCTTTGCAGGCTTTCAGTAAATCAAGGTGCAATTTCCACCATTTATTGTTTTCGTCAAAGACAATCTTACCATCAAAATCTTCCGACTCGCGTATCCAGATGGTGTCTTCACGCCCTTCCAGGTTTGCGCCCAAAATCGCTCCCATCGAACCCGGCCCCAATTGTGTATTGGCAACCGGCAGAATATCGGCTTTGTAGGAATTGCGCGACATCGTATAATGCAGATACTCCGCCCGCCATTGCGGGTCAAACCAAAATTGGCTCCAGTCTTTGGCGGGTGCAGGCGCAGGAATATTTGCGTAGGGCGCACCGTCTTTTTCTATGTGTTCCCACATGGTCAGGACGATACCTTTTTGATTCCACCAGTCCAAGTAGCGTTTTTTTGATTCCTCCCAATTGGCTTTCCAAACCCCCAAACCCCCTAAAGGGGGCTTTGCTGAGTATGTATTTGCATTATTAGTCATATTATCATCATTTTATTATTACTCTCTTGAAAACCTTTACTCTCTAAAGTCCCCTTTAGGGGGTTTGGGGGTTGTTCGACCGGAAACCGAACAGAAACTGTTTTACTTACATCCATTTCATCCGTACAATTCACCGGTTCGGGATAGAGCGGAATTTCGGCGCCATATTTCACAAACACCGGCATTTCGTCTAACGGCACTTCCACCGCTTTCAGCCATTGTTTTCCTTCCAGAATTTCACCTGTAAAAAAATGCACCCATTTCCCTTCGGGCAAATAAATATCGCGTTTGTTTTCGGCGTTCATTACCGGCGCTACCAAGATATTTTCTCCGAAGTAATATTGGTCGTCAATGTGCAAACAGGTTTTATCACTGGGATGCTGCAACCACAAAGCCCGCAACACCGGATAACCTGTTCGCGTGGTAATTTCACTCTGTTCCAGAATATACGGAATCAGTTTATAGCGCAACTGCCACCACTTCCGGATAATGTCCGAAATTTCAGGGTAATACCAAGGTTCCCGTTTGTGCGAGCCGTGATAACGAATGTGTGACGAGAAAACGCCGAATTGCGTCCAGCGAACGTAGATATTTTTGTCGAGTACCGAATTCATAAAATCGGGCACACCGTGAAAACCCGGTACATCGTGGCTCCAAAAGCCGAAACCGGACAATCCGAGATGCAATCCGCCTTTCAGCGAGCCTGCCAAACCGTCCCAAGAGGAAGCCGAATCGCCGCCCCAATGCAAGGGATAACGCTGACAGCCTGCCCATGCCGCCCTTGCCCAAATAATGCCTTCGCCGGTGGTTTCCTTCGTGATTTCGTAAGCCGCTTTTTGGTACAGCAACGGGTAGAGATTGTGCAACTTGTCGGGCGACATTGAATGATATTCCGCCTCCAAATGAATGTCCTCGCCAAAATCCGCCTTGATACAACTCACACCCATATCCAACAGTTTTTTCAACAAGCCCTTATACCATTCGGTGGCTTTATCGGATGTAAAATCTATCGTTCCGGCATAATCCTGCACACTGAAGTTTGATGCTCCCTGAATTTTTCGTTCACTTTGACTGATATAGTTGTTTTCCGATGCTTCCTGGTATTGTTCTGCATCGTAGGAAATATAGGGTAATTGCCAAAGGCTTAC
Source organism: Bacteroidia bacterium (assembly GCA_025996865.1). Lineage (GTDB taxonomy): Bacteria > Bacteroidota > Bacteroidia > Bacteroidales > Azobacteroidaceae > Azobacteroides. The sequence continues at coordinate 17,182 of BNTV01000002.1, read as the reverse complement.
GCGGAAACCCTTGTCTTTCAGATTTTTAATGAATTTTTCCGGTTGCGGGAAACGTATTTTGTTGAATTTCCATTCGCAGAGCCAATCCGTTTCAAACCAACCTGTATCCAAATGAATGACATCGCAGGGATATTTTTCTTTCCGCAAACGTTCGCAAATTTCATTGACTTCATCGGCAGAAAAATAGGTCATGCGGCTCATCCAAACGCCAAAGCTCCACAGCGGCGGCAGGCTGGGGAAGCCGGTCAGTTGGCGATAACCTCTCAAAATCTCTTCCGGAGTATCGCCTCCGATAAGGAAAAAATCCAAGGCAGGCTCTTCTGCCATCAACTGCACCGAACGAGTGGAATGGTCAGCCAACGAAAATTTGGCAAAGGAAGTGGTGTGCAAAAACAAACCGTACATTTCGCTCGAAAGATAAAATGGAATATTTTTGTAGGTGCGGCGATTGTTCACGCCTTGGCCATCCTGATTCCGCAATTGAACGGTTTTTCCGGATAAATCCATTTTTGCAAAACGTTCGCCCGTGCCCATAAAACATTCGTCCGGTTGAGCGTGGAAGGAACAAGTCGTCCGGTGCGCTTGTCCGTTTTTTTCTACAAAAGCCAGCGCAAAAGCATCGTGACGTGTAGGTGCAAACATATCGTAATCCGTCAATCTCACTTCTTTTTTGCCGTCGGGAAAGAAACGTAAGTCAATGGTTTCTTGTGGCGCCGGTTGCAAATCGCTCCACCATTCCGTTTCCGGTTGGCGGAAATTGAACACGGCTTTTTTAGTTCCTTTGCTGTCTTTGATGAGCCATTCTTCATCCCTTTTTTCAAACGACAGCCTCCCCACCCCCAAACCCCCTAAAGGGGGCTTTTCGTCCCCTTTAGGGGACGTTCCTAACTCCCCCTTTAGGGGGCTGGGGGGTGACCCATCAAAAAGGATGGATACCCGGATAATTTTTTCGCCCAAAGTGCGTATTTGCAAGGTATAATTTTTGCGAGCAACAGACAAATCGGGAGTAATTTCGTTGGAATTATTTTGTTGCTGAAACGGCACGGTGACTAAAATATCGCCGTTCTGCTCGCGAATTTCCGTAGGCGTGCAGGCTCTCCACAGCCGTTCGCCTTCATTCAGCGACGGATGAAAATCCAGGAAATCGAATAATTGATAGTTCGTTTGTACAGCCATAATTATAATCCGTATTCTTCGGGAATAAATTTTGTTTGGTCTAATGTCGGCAGCATCATTTCGATAAACTCGCTTTCGCTGTCGGGAATGCTGTTTAATTCGTCTCGCAAGATGGGCAGATAGGCAATTTCATTTTCGCCTAATTTCAATTTGCCGCTTTGCAAAGCATCTTCAATCAAATCCAAGGCTTTCAAGGCGCCGTTGCGTGCATTTGCTACATACGAATCGCCTTTCACCAATTCCCGGGAGATGATAATCACATTTTCGGGAGCCAGTACCAAGGCCTGTGGGTCGGTATAAATATCCGATGACACCATCAGTTTCTGCAAAGTATGACTGGAGACGGTGCCGTCTTTGAGGGCTTCGTTCATCAGGCGTACATCATACTCCAATTGTTCCATATAAACGGTAGGAGCCATGCCCGAAAGCAGTTTGATGTTTTGCACCGATTCGTTGCTCCATAAATCGGCACAAGCAGAGGCAATATTTCCAAGGGGGCTGAGATGGGCGCAAGCCGACGTTTTCCCTTCCATCGAAATGGGCGTTCCAGTAATGGCTTTCAAAAACGGGCCTTCGTAGCCGCAATCTTTGTCCGGACCCACAGCCCCTTCTTCTATCGCCACGATTGTACGAACAACTGAAATCACACGCACCAAAGCCGCAAATACTTTCGGTATGTATTTTTTCTCTGCCAAAACCATGGCGGTATTGCCAAATCCGCAAGCCGTATCACCTGCTGCAATCTTGCCATGTTTATTTGCCAAAGCAACAATTTTTCCCCACAAAAATTTCATGTCGCGTACACCCAACACGGCAAGTGCAAACAGTTCCGTTTTGATGTTGCACATCATCAACGCTTCGTCCGAAATTTCCTTGCCTCCGGTACTTTCGATAGACAGCAAATCGCCACCGGCAAGCATTCCTTGTTCAAACAATTCCATCATAGGCTCCAATAGAGCGGAGGTGCGTTGTTTGGCCGGGCGTTCAAATTCGCGGAGGTCGTTGGGCGTCAATCGGATTTCGGATTTAAGTCCGTGCTTCTGATAATAATCTTCGCAAATTTCGTTGAGGATTTTCACGATTTCGATGCCGATTTTCGGCGTTTTCGTCATTTCGAGCAGCGTTTCAAATTCGAGCACCACGCCTTGCGTTTCCATATCCAACGCACGCGCCAAAGCTCCTTCCGCGATTTCGCGGTAATGTTGATACACTTTCGGAAGTGTACTGTCGTCTATCGTCATGGTGGGCAAAGTAAAATTCAATTCGGTATAGACTTGTCCGCCACCGATAACGAGACCACGCCGGGTAGTGACCGGTTTGGGAGCCAAGCCGAACATCAAATCGGCGGCATTGTTGATTACGAGATTTTTGTATTTCATATTTTTAATTATTTATTTATTTTAATTACCCCTAAATCCCCTAAAGGGGACTTTGTGCCTCTGCTCCCCTTTAGGGGGTTGGGGGGTAGTTGGGGGTTAATACCACCCAAGTTTCTTCGGGCGTTGTTCCTTCAATTCCTTCTTGATAGTTCGCCATAATCGCGTTCCAGTCATCCACACGCGGATTATTTTCCGTTGTTTTCGGATTCAATTCGTCCAGATTTTCGCCTTCGGGAATGCTGATGACCAGCATCAATTGCCGTCCGTTGCGGAAAACCAAGACTTGTTGGAAATTGGCGTTGCAAAAGCCGGTTGCCACTTCCGGAAATTCTTCGGGTTGCGTGGCATGATAATGCATGTATTCTTGTTGCATCGTTGTGTCGGCGACCAAATTGGCTGTCATCAGGGTGTGGCTCCAATGTTCGACAGTCGTTTTATTTTCGCAATTTTTGCGGTCAAATACGTAAAACGGTTTTTCGTAAATTTTGACAGTTGCATCGGGATAGGTGGCTGCGATTTGTTTTTGTGTGTTCGATAAATCAGAAAATGTTCCGTATAAAACGACATGGTTGTTCCATTGATAAACCGATGCTTCTACTTTGTTAGAGCGGCAAAACTCTTCCAACTCTTCCGTAAAAACCTCACCATTACCAACAATTTCTATGATAGACGGAGTAGTTTCCACGGCCTTTGGTGTACAAGCAAATGCTATACTAAGGACGATTGCTATAAATAATATCCACTGTTTTTTCATCTGTTTCCAATTTATCTTTGTTTGATATTCGGTTTGTTAATCCCGTTAGGGATTGTAGCTCGGTAGAAAATGAGATTACCCACACACAACCCTGCATGCCGTAGGTATGCCACCAAATTTGCAAGAGGTTGCATACCTACGGCATGCAGGAATAGAGAATAGACGTTATTTTCTACCGAGCTATCATCCCTAACGGGATGGGAGGAAGAAAACAGCAAACCCCTAAATTGGCTAACGCCGAACGTTGTCTCCCTAAAGGGGACTTTGGTGGTGCACAACCGATGACCTTTTTGCTCTCTAAAAGCCCCCTTGAGGGGGTTGGGGGTATTTTTCATGATAAAAATAATTTTTCGGGCCATAAATAACTGCCCGGTTTAATCGTAATATGCAACTTCTCTCTATCGGGTATTTCCATACGGACAACGCCTCTCGAATATTCCTCAACCGGAACCAGCGACGATATTCCGCAGGCTTGCAGGCAAGCATAAGCTGTGGCACCACCTTCAATAAATAATTCTTCTATGGAATTATTTTCCACTATTTCTTTTGTGATGCGAGCCAATGAGCGTTTTACTTTTTCCGGCGAAACAGGATTTTTTACGTCATTTTTTACGGTAATCAGCACTCGTTTTTTATCGGCAAAAATGTCTTTTGCGCTCCATTGTTCCAATTCGTGTTGCGGAATTTCTATAATATCAAATGCCTGCGTGTCTCGAATGAATTTTTTGCTGTTTTCGTGTGTGCTGCCGCAAATCATCAACATGGTGACATTTCCGATTGCGGCAATTGCGTTTGTAGAGACGCGGCGCGCCACGTCTCTACGTGTGGCATCCAACGTCGTCTGCGATTGCAATACGGTTTCAAAAAATGCGGAGCCGCCCATCGGTAGCGTTTCCGTGTCGATTTTTTGGACGTATTGATTGAAATCATCCACAGAAATGCAATCGGGCGTCATGAATTTTTCCGGTTGGGAGGATGGTAGAGACGGGGCATGCCCCGTCTCTACGTTTAATATTTCGCTGACGGTTGCCGATGTTGCCGGAAAATCCGGGTCATCGGCAAAAGCCGTTTCATTCAAAGGAATGTCATTGATGTAATAAATTCCATCCCTGATAATTCTTCCCATTTCCGGATTTGCGGGAAGGATAAGCGCCTGTTTATACGCAAGTATATCTAACAAAGCATTAGTTTCCGCAATAATATGTCCCCGCAAAGCAGAATCAATTTTCTTGTAAATGCGCGTGATATGATTTTCTTTCAGAAAAACGGCAATCTTTTGAACGGTATCAACCGCTGATTTTTCCGGCATAGAACGCGTATCGGAGGCGATAATCCATACATCCGCAGACGGAACTTGCTCGATTTTAGCCTCTAAATTGAACGCAAAATCGAAGGCAACCTTCCAACCGAAACGCAAGCCAATACCTGCTATTTCCGCTGCTCCTGTAATATCATCTGCCAAAACCGTAATCATTCTCTACTTATTTTTTCTGTTTTTAGCCATTTTTATGGCGTATTCAATAGCAATCGTCATAGCATCTTCGCTCGCGATTCCTTTTCCTGCAATTTCAAAAGCCGTACCGTGGTCCACCGATGTGCGAATTATCGGCAAACCCAAAGTAATATTTACGCCTTTCACACTGTCCATAGATTGCGTTTCGTTGTTCCATTTGAAACCAACCAATTTGAAAGGAATATGTCCCTGGTCGTGATACATGGCCACGCAGCCATCGTATTTTCCTTGTATCGCTTTGGAGAAAAGTGTATCGGGAGGCACGGGTCCTTCGGCATTATAACCTTGTGAACGCGCTTTTTGTACTGCCGGAGCAATGATTTCCGCATCTTCCGTTCCAAACAAACCGCCGTCGCCTGCATGAGGATTCAATCCGGCTACGCCAATTTTCGGATTTTCGATACCCAATTGCGTACATGCATCGTGGAGTAGCGTGATAACATCCCCTACCCGCTCTTGCGTAAGAATTTCGCAGGCTTCGCGCAAGGGAACATGCGTTGTGGCGTGAATAACCCGCAACGTATCGTCCGCCAAGAGCATGGCGTATTTTTTTGTATTCGTAAAATGTGCGTAAATTTCCGTGTGTCCCGAAAAATGGTGCCCGGCAAGGTTTAAGGCTTCTTTGTTGATGGGCGCCGTAACGGTAGCATCAATTTCGCCTTGCAATGCTAAATCTATCACTTTGTGAATAGACTCAAAGGCAGCGTTTCCGTATTCAGCAGACACTTTACCGTATTCCAATGTTTCCGTGTTTACGTTTTTCAAGTCGAAAACGTCGATAATTCCGTATTGAAATTTTGCTTCATTTACGGCATTTACAGGATTGATTTTCAACGAACTGTTGCAAATTTCCAAAGCCTTTTGCATCACTTTCGCATCGGCAAATACCAAGGGTTTACAAGCCTCGTAGATAGCAGGATTGCTCAGCGATTTGACGATGATTTCCGGTCCGATGCCTGCCGGGTCGCCCATGGTAATTCCTATTATTGGCCTCATAACAATTCCGTATAAATGTTAATTGCGTCTGCTCTTGTTACCTCTCTGGGATTATTGACCAGCAAGCGCGTTACTTTCATTGCCAAGTCAGCGAGGTTTTCCACCTCACTTGATTCGATGCCAATATCGGAAATTTTTTGCGGAATACCACAGGCTGTGGACAAGGATTTTATTTTTGCTATACCTTCCAAAGCCGTATTTTCTCCGATTGTAAAAGCTATTTTGGCATACTTTTCCGGAGCAGCATCTAAATTAAATTTCATTACTTCCGGCAGTAAAACGGCATTTGCCAAGCCGTGTGAGATATGATATTTTCCGCCCAATCCGTAAGAAAGTGCGTGCACCGCTGCTGTATTAACCGGACCTAAACAAAGTCCACCGTACATACTGCCCAACGCCAACGCCGAGCGAGCTTCCGGATTTTGTCCGTCTTTGTAGGCTGTTTCCAGATTCTCAACGATTAGTTTGATGCCGGCCAAAGCATAATTATCAACTACCGGATGACTGAATTTGTTGGTGTAAGCCTCGATGCAATGCGACAAAGCATCCATCGCAGTTTCCGCAGTAATTTTTGGTGGCAATCCCGTCATCAAAACCGGGTCGATATAACAAGCATCCGGCAAAAGGAACGGACTGATGATGCCTTTCTTTTCGGAATCGCTTTCGTCCAACAAAATGGCGTTGGGCGACACTTCGCTTCCTGTGCCTGATGTGGTAGGTACGCAGATTAATCCGATATTTCGTCCGGACAGCAAGTTTTTTCCGAACACTTCACTTATTTTTTGTTCACCATCTAACAAAGCAGCAATTAATTTTGCCGTATCTAATACACTCCCGCCGCCGATGCCGACCACACAATCGGGATGAAATTCCTGCCCTTCTTCCAACAACGAATGGAAATAATCTACCGTAGGCTCGCCAAAAGCATATTCCAACGATTGCGTGAGGATAGAAAGATTGTCAAAAGATGGAATAAGTGTATTCACCACATTGCGCAGAGGCGAGGTAAAAAGTATCAATACTCGCTTATAGCCCGATGATTGTAAATCTTCCGGCAGTTGTTGCAGGATGTTTGCTCCAAATACTATCTTTTTGGGTTGATTGAGTGTCAGCACCCTCAATCCCCTCAAGGGGGCTTTTACCCCTAAATTGGCTAACGCCGAACGTTGTTTCCCTAAAGGGGACTTTGCAACGTGCGTATTTGTATTATTTGTCATATTTTTATTTCTTTTACTGTCCTGCTATTATTTCTTGAATCACTCCACTATCTGCACTGTGCTGTACTATCCTGTTTCCAATGCAAAGGAACATAATTTTTTTCACATAGCATAACTCAAAAATATGTTATGAAACACATATAGTAGATACCTTTTTATAAATTGTATAGTCCATTAATTAAAATTTAACTATTTTTGCATAGTCAATAATGCAAATTTTGAAAAAATGGAACAATTAATAGAAAAATCATTTCAGAAAGGAGGAATAATAATGAGTAATTTTGAAGATATTATGCGCGAACAAAGCAGGACAGAACAACAGGATTTGTTACGATTTTGCGCTGCTCGCCGATTTCTGCAATATTTCAAAAAAAGCATACCTTTGCATTGTCGGAAATTTAAAATAAATAATGTATGGACAAGATACGCATCGGGCAGTTAAAAACGGTATTCGACCAAATCGCGCACCATATCAACAGCGACGACGATACCGAACAGGTAGAAGTTTGGTTTGCTCGCGAACTTCAGAACATTTTGGGATATGCCCGTTGGGAGAATTTTATTGTTGCCATTCAGCGTGCGGTCGATTCGTGTAAAACGCAGAGTGTCAGCGTAGATGATCGAAATCGGCAAAGGAGGCAAACGCGAAGTAAACGACTACATGCTCACTCGTTACGCCTGCTATCTGATAGCGCAAAACGGCGACCCGAAGAAAGAGGAAATCGCATTTGCTCAAAGTTATTTCGCCATTCAAACACGAAAGGCGGAACTTATCGAAGAACGCCTGAACCTCTTGTCGCGTTTGGAAACAAGAGAAAAATTGCGTTCGTCCGAAAAACAACTCTCTCAAAATATTTATGAGCGAGGCGTTGACGACAAGGGTTTTGGGCGCATACGTTCAAAAGGCGCATAACCGATGAACACATACAAAACAACCTGACCGTTCGCGAAATGTTGGGCAAACGCGGCATAAAACCCGAAACGCTGCCTCCCGCCGAAGACATAAAAAAGTTGGAACGGCGAGTTATCAGCGATGAAAAGAAAATTGAACAAACGACAAAAAAGTTGCCTAAAAAATAATGGCTGATTAAAAAAAATCAACCCATCTTCACTTTTTTACCAAAATATCTTCGCAAAGCCTTGCTTGCCCCCAATCCCAACAGGCGTGGAGGTGGATTGCCATTCTTTTCCACCAAAAAAAGTGAAAATATTTAGCAAAGAGCATTTTGAAAAACGACATAAGCCAAAGTCATTTATTATTTAATTTTCTCCTTGTAATATTTTTTGCGGCTAAATAATAAATTGAGGTGCTGAACCCGGAAGACCGTAAGGTCTTCTACTTGGGTAACCCCGCGGCAAGCGAAGCGCAGCCCGGGGTAGAGCGACCCCTCATCATCTCCTCAACTCTGAGGAGTTGAACTTATTTACTGGGTGTACGACAAATTTCCCAATTAGTGTTTAACGATTATCGGTAGATGTCTCCATGCGCCTCCTCGTTCCTCGTTGGCTTAGTCGACATGACAGTAAAACGTTGAGATGTGGGTGGAGGGGGAAGAAACGGCGGCTTCGCCGCCGTTTCTTCCCCCTCCTTTCCCTTTTTGCAGCCGCGTCATGTCGACCGAGCGCAGCGAGTGGAGACATCTCCTGATAATCGTTAAACACTAATTGGGAAATTTGTCGTACACCCTATTTACTTCAAAAATCAACAAGAACACCATAAAAAGGAAAGTTTTGTTGACGAGATAAGGCGTCTTTTCAAAGAGAATGGAATTGATTTGGATGAAAAATGGTTTTGGCAGGACGAATAAATTCAACTCCTATATCGGAGTTGAGGGGATGATGAGGGGTTGCTCTACCCCGGGCTGCGCTTCGCTTGCACCGGGGTTACCCAAGTAGAAGACCTTACGGTCTTCCGGGTTCAGCACCTCAATTTATTATTTAGCCGGGCTTACTTATTTGTGGCAGGTATCCTAAGACCTCAGGTGCGAATACAGTTTTGTCCGCGCTTTTTTTATGTCCAAATTTTTGAAAATCCGACGGAGGAACAAAAGATGAATAAAGACGTACAGGTCAAATTAATAACAAATTTAAATTGCAAAGTTTATGTATCAAAGTAGTAAAACAAACAGAAATGCGACTGATTATGGCAGCGCAATGGAAACAGAAACCATTCAAAAAAACGGGACGAGTCTGAAAAGCCTGATGAGTAGGACAAAGTTTTTAGTTGTATTTTTGGCGATACAGGACGAACTGGCAAAGATTATGAACGAATATCTTGCCGATATGTCGAAGTATGCTACGACTGCCACGAGTGTAAAAATCCGCGCCTGCTACGATTCCATACCCACGCAACTGTCGAAAGAAAACCGCAAATTTCAGTACAAAATCGCAATGAAAGGCGGCACCACGTCTATTTTTGGCGAGTCGATTGACTGGTTGCTGTCGGCAGGAATTGTATTGAAGTGCCGCAAAATAGAACAGGGCGTGATGCCGTTGAAAGGACAGATTGATTTTAGCGATTTCAAACTCTATATGAGCGACACAGGTATGCTTACCGGGCATTGACATAATCCCGATTGAAGTAAAAAAAGGCAGACACAACCGCGCAATCAGTTTGTCGAATTTTGTAAAACGCTACAACTGTCCGTATTCAATCAAGATTTCGCAAAAGAATTTTGGCTTTGAAAACAACATCCGTGCTGTTCCGTTTTATGCCCTCTTTTGTTTGAGGTTTGATTAAACTTGCCGAAAAAATCAGAATATTTTGATTTTTACCGAAAGTTCTATATGGAAAATATTTATCGAAAATCGTGTAAACCAATTTTTAAAGAAGTTTACACGAAAAAAAAATTTGCCCCCTATTTTTACGGAAAATCATAAAAATTTGGGTAGTATTTTTACGAAAAAAGTCGTAACTTTGGGAAAATCAAGGTTCAGACAAAGAAAAAACAGCGGTAAAATTTCGGTTTTATCGCTGTTTTTCTTTTTGAGTATTCTCTATTTCAAAAAAAACACTAACTTTACAGTCGAAATAATTGCGTATTTACGCAATAAATTAAAGTAAATATATGAAAATTGAACGCGACATACATTTAAACAAACTCATTGCCCGCAAGCATAACGGAATGATTAAGGTTGTTACCGGAATACGCAGGTCGGGTAAATCATATCTGCTCTTTACCCTGTTTCACAACTATTTGAAAGGCAAAGGCGTTGATGAAAACCACATTATAAAGGTGGATTTGGAAGACCGCCGCCGCAAAGCACTACGCAATCCCGATGAACTATTGGCTTTCATTGATGCCAAAATTATGGATGAACAGATGTATTATGTGTTGCTTGATGAGGTGCAACTCGTAAAAGAATTTGAAGATGTACTGAACAGTTTCCTCAAAATCAGAAATGTAGATGTGTATGTAACAGGCAGTAATGCAAAATTTCTTTCAAAAGATGTAATTACGGAATTTCGCGGTCGTGGCGACGAAGTTAAAATATATCCGCTTTGCTTTCGGGAGTTTATGTCGGCAAAACCGGAAAATAATCGCGAAGTTATGTTGATGGAATATATGACCTACGGCGGACTTCCGCAGACCGTAACGATGGAAACTTCGGCGCAAAAAGAAGATTACCTGAAAGGACTTTTTACTCATACCTATCTGAAAGATATAAAAGAACGCTATAAGATAAAACACGATGATGATTTGGGAGAACTTATCAATGTCATTGCATCTTCAATCGGCGGATTGACCAATCCTTTAAAATTACAGAACACTTTCAAATCGGTAAAAAAAAGTAGCCTGTCATTCGACACCATCAAGCATTACCTTGATTTGCTGCAAGATGCGTTTTTGCTCGAAAAAGCAGTAAGATACGACATTAAAGGCAAAAAATATATTGACACACCTGCAAAATACTATTTTGAAGATTTGGGATTGCGCAATGCCCGATTGAATTTTCGACAGACCGAGCAAACTCATTTAATGGAAAATTTGATATACAATGAATTACGATTAAGGGGGTTGTCGGTAGATGTTGGACAAGTGGTTGTAAACACGAAAGATGGGAACGGAGTAAGTCAGCGTAAGCAATTAGAAGTTGATTTTGTATGCAACAGAGGTTTCAAACGATATTACATACAATCCGCATTGGCGTTGCCCACGCAAGAAAAGATTGAACAGGAATTTGATTCGTTATTGCATATCACCGACAGTTTTCAGAAAATTGTAATTACAGGCGGTTTAACGCCGACATATCAGAATGATGATGGCATTATAGTGATGAATATTTTCGATTTTCTGCTGAATGAAAATAGTTTAGCAATATAATTCTTTAACAAATGAGGTCGAATAGTAACGGTAACAAGTGGGCTTTGCCCTGTTAAAGATAACAACACCCCCAACTCCTTTTAAGGGGTTGGGGGGTTGTTGCTATTCTTAAAATATCCATAAACAGTCAAATCCTCATCCACCGGTTTAGCCTTGAAGAAGAAACTGGCAAAATAGCCTACAATCAAGACGATGAGATGACTATAAACGCCCAGCATGTATTTGTGATGCGGAAAATTGTAAGCGCCCAAATCAAGTATCAGTTGTTTTTCACCGCCGATTTCTATTTTGGTGGTAGTCAACAAGGCATAAGCCGTGAACAAGATACAAACGGAAATCCCGACATAAAGTCCTTGTTTATTCGCTTTTTTGCTCAACAATCCCAAGAGGAAAATTCCGACTATTCCGGCAGAAAAAATGGCGTAGAGTTCAAATACGATGCCCAGCACGCCTTCGCCTTCCCAAGCAACGTACAGCAGAGCGACTCCAATGCATCCAAGTCCGGCAACCAACACGAAAAACCGTCCCATATTCAAGCGTTGTTTATCCGTGCAATCCGGATGGAAACGCTGGTAATAATCCTGCACGCATACTGCCGACAAACTGTTTATGTCTGAGGCAAGCGTAGAGATAGCCGCCGAAAGCAAACCTGCTAATACTACACCCACTACGCCGACCGGTAATTGTGTTTTCATAAACCAGGGAAAAACCTGGTCTGCCTTGACGCCTTCGGGCAAAGTAGCGGTAGTTGTCTGATAAAAAACGAACAAAGCCGTACCGACAAGCATGAATAATGCCCATATTGGAACGCTCATAAACACGCCGATATAAGCGGCTTTTTTCGCTCCTTTTTCGTCTTTTGCCGTCAAATAACGTTGTACGATGGTTTGGTCGGTGCCGTATTTTTGAATGGCATAAAAAATACCGTTGCAAACCATGACGATAAACGTCAGCCGGGTAAAGTCAATGTTGTAAGGACCAAATCCGATTTTGTCCCATTCAATCGCTTTGCTGAATACCATGGTCGGCCCGCCTTCCGGCACAAATAAAAGTACGCCCAAACAAACCAAACCGCCGATAATCAACAAAAAGCCCTGTATCATATCCATCCAAATGACAGCTTCAATTCCGCCCAACAGCGTTAACACTACGATAGACAAACCGACAATAAGAATGGTGGTAGTAACGGGTATTCCGGCTACGGAGTTCAACGCCAAACACAACAAATAAAGCACCGTCCCCATTTTTGTAAAATGAGTGAACGTAAAAGCTACGGAACTGTAGATGCGAGCAAAGAAACCAAATCGCCGTTCAAAATATTCGTAAGCGCTCAACCGGATGACTTTGCGAAAGAGCGGTACAATTATCCAAATCATACCCACCAAAACGATGGGCACCATTAAGCCTTGCACCAATAATATCCAATTGCCGGCATAAGCAGCGCTGGGATAAGCCAAAAAAGTAACGCTACTGAGTAAAGTGGCAAAGATGGATACGCCAATGACCCAAGCGGGTATCTTTTTACTGCCCGAAAAATATTTGTCCGAATTTTTCTGACTGCGAGAAAACCATACGCCAACCAATACGGTGGACAATATTGTGATTATTATAATGGAATAATCTATCCAATGCAAGGAGTTATTCATAAGCTACCGGTGTTAAAGGAGGCATCATGTAGCGCTGACACCAACCTTTTGTTTCCATCATCGCCTTCAAAGTCGCCAACGATTCGCCCAAGGTTCTGTCTTTTTGATACAAAACAGCTACTTCATCGGTTTTTTTCTGAATTTCTTCTGCCAAAATGGTATTGCCGTTCTTGAAAGCATCGTATAATGCTTTGTACAATTCCGGAACAATATTTCCGGTACTCGGCACTATCCCGTCTGCACCCATTTGCAAACTTCCCAAGCCTTGCGCACCCCAACCGCAGAAGAATGAAAAATCTTCTCTTTCACGATATTGATTAATGCACCTTATCAATCGTTCGAGGTCTCGTTCCGAATCTTTCAATCCGGCAATGTTCGGATGATGACTGAGTTTTTCCACCACCTCCAACGGAATAGTCATTTGCGTGGTCGCTTTGATATTATACATCATTACCGGACAAGGACTTGCATCGGCAAGTTGCACGTAAAAGAGTTCCATTTGTTGCGGAGTCAGCATGTAGTAAGAGGGCAAGGTAGAAACAACTACATCCGCTCCCAAACCGGCATACAACTTAGCTCGTTCTATCAATTCCTGCACATTATTTCCTACCAATCCGGCATAAATCGTCTGATTGGCTTGCTTGGCTTTCACGGCTGTTTCCACAAAAACGGCGCTCTCGTCTTTTCCAATGGATGCCGATTCGCCGGTGGTGCCCAATACCAAAGGCGAGATATTGTTTTCGGCAAATTGCGCCATAATGGTATTGACGGCGTTTATGTCGATTTGCAAGTCTTTCGTCAATGGAGTAATCATTGGGACAACGATACCCCCAAACCCCCTGAAGGGGGCTTCGACCCCTAAATCCCCTAAAGGGGACTTTGCCGCGTGCGTATTTAAATTATTAGTCATATTTTTCTTGGTTTTTATTTTTTTTGAAAACCTTTACTCTCTAAAGTCCCCTTTAGGGGATTTAGGGGTAAAAGCCCCCTTGAGGGGGTTGGGGGTATTTATGTAATTCGTTGTTAATAGTTTCCAGAACTCTATCCGTTTCATAAAATACTTGCTCATTAGTGAAATGCAATATTGTGATACCTAATTCTTCCAATTCAGAATCCCTCGTTCTATCATATTCGTATTGTTCAGGAATCGTATGATAGCCGCCATCAACTTCTATAATTAATTTGGTTTTATGACAATAAAAATCAGCAATAAAATACTTTATTGGGTGTTGTCGTCTAAAATGAAACTGTTTCAATTTATTGTCACATAACTGTTTCCACAAAAAATCCTCCGCTTCTGTTGGATTTGCTCTATTGCTTTTGGCAAACTCAAAAAGAATCTGAGGTGCATTGTAAAACATATTCACAAAACCTATATCGGAATACTTACCTCTCCGACCACCCCCAAACCCCCTGAAGGGGGCTTCGACCCCTAAATCCCCTAAAGGGGACTTTGCCGCGTGCGTATTTAAATTATTAGTCATATTTTTCTTGGTTTTTATTTTTTTTGAAAACCTTTACTCACTAAAGTCCCCTTTAGGGGATTTAGGGGTTTGGCCCCCTTCAGGGGGTTGGGGGTGCTTGAAATATTGTTTTTAAGTATTTAGCATTTGCCCCATAATTCTTTTTCACATTGTGTACGTCTTTCGTGTCGCGGGAACGTTCGACGACTAACCAACCGCTCCAACCCATTTCATCCAAAGTCTTTTTTACTAAGGGCATGTTGAGGGCGGGGTCGTTTTCTATCCAAAATCCATCGGTGTTACTGACGTGAATCTGAACAATCCGGTCTTTTCCAAGCGTTTTTAACTCCTTGATGATATCGCCTTTGCGTTTAAGGATTGAAGAAAAATTCACATAACTTTTGAGAGCCGGCGAATGGATTTTATCCAAGAGTTTCGCTTCTTCTTTCGCCGTCAGCGTGGTTTCAATGCCGATGATTACTCCGGCTGCTTCCGCTTTCTTTGCGACTACTTTCAATCGTTCCAATACCACAGCGTACAATTCCGGCTCTTTCACGATGTCGCTTTGATTGCCCATCGGCAGGAAGGCGACTTTAATGCCCATGGCTTGCATGGTGGTGAGACATTCATCGATTAATTGTTCGTAATTTTCTCTTTTGGCAAACGATTGTCCGTAGAAAGCCGACAACGCCATTGAGCTAAATTCAATGCCCAGACGGTTACATTCGGAGATGAAAGATTCCCGCGTTTGTTTGTCCGTTAATTTATTGTCGAATGATACCCGTTGACCCAATCCGCCTAAATCAATTTCCAATCCGTCGTATCCGATTTCCCGAGCCAATTCTATCGCTCCGATTTTTTGCCGTTTAAGCATCATCCAATCGCAAGCCGATACTTTGTATCGGTGGTTATTTACTACCTGAACTTCCGAACCTTCTCTTGCGGAAGGCCATTGGTTCGTTTCCAATTTCGATAATATGAACTGATTCGGGTCGATGACAATGTGCTTAATCGCTTTGCGTCGCCAAGTATAAACAATATGTACCAATCCGTCTTTGCTTTGTATCACAGATGGATAGGAGTACTGGTTGATGGGCGAATCTTCCAAAACGGCTACGGCATACCATACTTTACCGTCATCCGAAACCGCTACATTCAAAGGTGTTCTTGCGCCTTTGCCTCTTGCCAGAGAATCGTGCGGAAGCACATGATTATAAACCAATAACTGCCGTCCGTCCTGTAAGGTGACGCCGTCAACTCCCGAATTATTATTCGGAAGAGCGGATTTCGTCAAAGGTGACCAAGTTTTCCCGTTGTCGGACGACCATGATTCGCCGAGCGCCCGTTCCTGTGTGCGACAAAGGATTTGGAGGCGTCCGTCTTTATGTGTCAACAGGGTGGGTTGAATAGCGTGAAACGCTTTCTCATTCGCAATTCCTCCGGTTTTTTCCCAGGTTTTTCCCAAGTCTTTGGAAATCTCAAAATGCACTTTCCATCCATTATCTTCTGTGCTCGACGGACTGATTAATGTGCCATTTTTCAGCAATACCGGTTTATTTTTGATGGGGCCGAGGAAACCTTCGGGCAAATCTTTCGGCGCAGACCAGGTTATTCCGCCATCGTTGGAAGTGATTACTTTTCCTTTCCATCCGGCAACATTGGGGCCTACCTTGTAATACAATTGCAATTCTCCTCCGGGAACCTGATATAAAACCGGATTCCAGCAAGCATAACGAAGCGAACTGTTTACGATGCCGTTGGCTACGTTTTGTGCAGGCGTCCATTTGCCGTTAATCAAGCGGCTTACCCAAATGCAGACATCCGGATTGCGTTCTTTCGTTCCGCCAAACCATGCGGCGACAATATGTCCCTCTTTGGTTTCTGCAACCGTAGAAGCGTGACTTTCGGGATAGGAAGCGTCTTTATTAATAAACTCATCGGTGAGAATACCCGCTTTCCAGCGACTTTGGGCTTCTCCGTATTTACAGGTAAAAGTGTATTCACCCGCACCGATTTCCAGATTGACTCGTTCCTCTTGTATCCGCACATATTTCAAGCCTTTGACTTCTTTCACAGACCTGCCGTTTTCAAGAATATCATCCGCCGATTCGGCAGGCAGCAGGATATTGGCGCGTGAATTGTCGGGAATCGTTATTTTCCACGTAAAAAGATTGTCTTTCAGCGACCATTCGCTTTTTACCCAGCCATGAGGCGTTTTGTGAGAAGCCTTTACGAAAGTCAAATTTTCCGTCGGATGCGGTTTCATCCAAAGCCAATGAAAACCATTATATGTCGGGTGTGATTTTATTCCGGCTAAGTCTTCGTACATCCAAGTCATCAAATCGCCCAAGAGCATGACGTGATTGTGGGAATTCATCTTAGGACTGGCGGTATCGCCGTTCCAGAGTTCCCAGATAGTGGTCGCTCCTTTTTCCACCATATAACCCCAACTCGGATAATCTTTTTGGGAGGCGATGGTATAGGCAATATCGACGCGACCTCTCTTAGTTAATTCGCGCATCAACCATTGTGTCCCGATAACACCTGTACTGATATGCAGTCTGTCGCGAACAATCCGGTCTGTCATATTTTGAAATACGCGGTCTTCGTTTTGTTTTTCCACGATGCCGAAAGCCAAAGGTAACAGATTCGCAGTGACGGTATTATTACTGTATTGTCCGTTTTCAGGATTATAAAATTCAGCATTGAAGCC
>BNTV01000001.1 GCA_025996865.1 Bacteroidia bacterium | reverse complement strand
AAAGCCCTGAATTGCCATGCCCAAATGACACGAAAATCTTCAATTGGATTGAACCAATCTCCTTTTCTGCCGCTTCGTTCTGCTTTCAACAAATCATTGTGTTAAAAAATCAAATCAACAACACAAATTATTTACAAATTTTAACAATCACTTTTGAAAAATGGGGGTTTTCGGACAGACACTAAGTACCTGTATATTGGATGTTCCACCCGTCAAGGAGGGATTTTATAATCAATTTAAATGGAACGAATGATGAAAATAGTATATCATGGCATTTACGCCTCCCTGCTTACGGAATTTATTGATTTCAAACGGCATTGCGGCTTTAAATACAGTACCGAATCAAAGATTTTTCTTCTTTTTGACAGATTAACAATAGATAAAAAAGAAGATAAAATCGGAATCAGCAGGGATTTGGCAGACATCTGGAGTGTTAAGAGAGATAACGAATCGGAGGCATATCGTTATAAACGGTGTATTACGCTGAATCAATTTTCATTGCATCTGAACAGAATGGGCATTGAATCGGCTATGGCTCAGGCTCCCAAGCCCAAGAAAAACTTTACACCGCACATCTATACGCAGAAAGAATTGGATACAATATTGGATGTATGCGATAATCTGAGATGTGATTTTATCAAACGAGATTCCCTGTACATGGTAATGCCTGTATTAGTACGTTTTCTATCCGCTACCGGAGTGAGAATAGGAGAAGCTCTTGATTTAAAGATAAACGACATCAATCTCATATACAATTATTTGGTGCTTAGCGACACCAAAAATGGGAAAGAAAGATTATTGCCTTTTACACAATCTTTATCTGTGGCATTAAAACAATATGCAAAACACAGGGACAGGCTTAATCCGCCTAAAGAAGACGGTTACTTTTTCCTGACGGCAAGAGGTCGAAAATGTAATCCGGAACAAATATACAAAGTGTTCCGTAAAATTTTGGACAAGGCAAAAATCCCGTTCAAGGGCGGTCACTATGGACCGAGAGTACACGACCTTAGACATACTTTTGCCGTGAAATCTCTCGTTTCCATGGCTGAAAACGGTATGGATATTTACTGTTCTCTGCCTGTACTTTCAACCTATCTGGGGCATCAGTCGATGGAAGCTACCAATCAATATGTTCGTTTAACAGCCGAACAGCATCCGGGGCTTATGCATAATCTTGAAGCTGTTTTTATTAATGTTTTCCCATCACTTAAAGAGATATGACAGCAACAGATTTTTCGAAATACCTCACAGACTTCCTGACTAAATATCTGGTTAATGAAAGAGGGGCAAGTCCAAATACAATCAAATCATATCGAGACACTTTTGTCCAATTTATAGATTATTTAATCCATCAAAGAAGAATGAAATTACAAAAAATCACACTCTCCGTGATTACCAAAGAATGGGTTGTTGATTTTCTTGATTGGTTGCAACTGGAAAAGAAATGTGGTAACGCAACCAGAAACAACAGACTGGCAGCATTACACTCCTTCTTTAAATATGTACAGTTTCACTATCCGGATCATTTGTTTGAGTACCAAAGAATCTTGTCTATAAAAGTCAAGAAGCACAAAAAAGAAAACATCAATTACCTGACTATAGATGGGATACGTCTGCTTTTGGAACAACCGGACGCAACAACCTCAAAAGGCAGGAGGGATATTGCTTTGTTGTCCCTGATGTATGATACCGGTGCGAGAGTACAGGAAATGGTCGATTTAACCGTACAGGATGTGCATATTGACAGTCCTCATACGATTAGGATAATGGGGAAAGGGCAAAAAGTGAGAATAGTGCCATTGATGGAAGAACAGATGAAAATCCTTCTTTGCTATATGAAGGAAAATGGACTTATGCGAAGCGAATGCAGACCTTATCCGCTTTTCTTCAATAATAGAAAAGAAAAATTGACAAGGGGAGGCATCACGCATATTATACAAAAATATGCACAATCCGCAAGAAAGAAAGATTCAAATCTTGTTCCTGCAAAACTAAGCTGTCATTCCCTGCGACATTCAAAGGCGATGCATCTGCTGCAAGCGGGTGTAAATCTCGTTTATATCAGGGATATTCTTGGGCATGTTTCAATCCAAACCACGGAAATATATGCAAGAGCAGATTCTAAACAAAAACGGGAGGCTATTGAAAAAGCATATATCGCTGTGTCGCCGGATGTCAACCCACTGTGGGTAAATGATGATAATCTATTGGATTGGTTGAAATCTTTTTAAATATTATGTGTAGCAATCGAGTGAAAGAATAATGTTAATCTACTGAATATTATCTTAGTAACTCTGATTACTTTACATAAGCATTTACTATACATAAAAAAGCTTATGTACAGCTACACATAAGCCTTTAAACACAATTGCTTTTGAAAGTTGTTCGTGCTTCGCTACACCAAACAAAATCCACGAAAGAATATAATCCTTTTCACTCTGTTGGTCGCGAACGCCTGCCGTTCTTGCTTTCTGTTGTATTTCGCCCGGTTTTATCATGTGTATATGGCTGATTTAATTGTTTCTGTTTCTAAATTTTGTAATACACTCCATCGAGAGTTGTAATTTCCTGTTTTCGGTAGTTCCGTGTCAAGCGTGATGTATGAAACGGTTTTTAGTTTTTGTAATTCGTCAATGACGTTGGTTTTTATTTCCAACAATTCTAACAAAAAGCCCAAACGCTTTATCACGGCTTGCGAGTCAAAACGCTTTGCATATTCAAGCAAGGTGTCATATTTAATTTCATCTTTAGAAACGTAGATTGCTCTTGCGATTTCAACAATTCCTCCTGCGTAGTTGGGTTTGAACAAACAATCAATAAAAGTTTTTTCCAAGTCGGAACACAATACTTTGTGAAAACTGTCAATCCATATTTTTTTTGCTCCGAAAAAATGTTTTTCATTGTGAAATATGAATTGAAAAGGAACGTCTTTTATTTTGATTTCCGAAGGTCGTAGTTGTTTTGAAACAACGATTTGTTCTTTCAGCGAGGGCTGCGTAATTAAGTTGTGAATTTGCAAAGCGGAATAATAACCAATGTAATGCTGTGCATCGTTTACAATGTATTCCGCAATCAAATGCCAATCGGGCATAAACGTTTCTGCGTTGGCTTCATAGGGAATAAGGTGATAAATACCTTCTTTCAGACGCATCAAAAGCCCGCGTCTGGTCATATCGCTCAACAACTCACGAATTGCACCCGCCTTTGAATTAGGCAATGCCTTTTGTGCCAATTCAAAATCAAAACAAGCCGTGTGCTGCTCGTTGAAATACGACAGTAATTCGCTGGATTGTGTTGATATGTATTTATTTTTCATAGAATAAATATCAGGATTAAACTGACTGCAAAGATACAAAAAATATAATTACAAACAAAAAAACATTCTTTTGAAGTGAAAAAATAAGATTTACGTTTATCTTCGCTGTCCGCTGTCAAAATGGTTTGCAATTTTTTATCTGCGCTTTTTCGTCAAGATGTCACTTGTTTGAGAGGTGCGTTACGCTTGCACATAACTCATAAATATACGCAACTTCCCCTCTTGATTGTATTTTACAAACTTCATTATAAATAATTGTTATTTAATTATTTATTACTTTTTACCAATTTTGTATTGTCATTGTCCCCAATTTTTGGGACAGCGTCCCAAAAATTTGCGGATATACCGTATAAAATTGCCGAAATTTTGAGTATTCAGAAAGGAAATATGCTCATACACATTGTCCGTGTTTTGACAAATCGTTAAATTTTCCGATATATAAACTTCGTTTGTTTTTGAGAGTTGGTTCCATCTGTTTATTTTGCATAATTTTTTTAACTACGTTTTCCAAAATGGAACTCGTACTATTGCAGGTTGTTTAAAATCAACAACCGTTTCAATACCATTTAAATAATTTCTAAAATATAAGGTAATGAAATCATCAATATTTTCTCTATCCAAATTATTTTTCTCCCAATAATATTGAAATTCAGAATAACGTAAGTCTTCTTTTGCGTAATACAAAAGATAGAAATCGTATAAACAATTTAAATAATCAAGTTCAATACAAATGTCTTTCAGAATTTCAAGTGTTTTAAAATTATCAATTTCGCCATTTAGAGATTTTTCAATAAGAAATAAAACATATTCTTTTATGATTTTTTCTTGGTCGGAATAATCAAGATTTAATTCAGACAACACTTTTTCTGCTAAATCTTGTGCGTAAAATTGATTTATTGGTTCTGATTCACCTGCTAAAATTCGTAAATTTTCAGTATCAAAACCAGCGACCAGCATATTCACTGCCCAATCAATCCAAATCTTATCTATATCTCGATTAAAAACTTTGAGTGCTAATATTTCCGCTGTCGATTTTATGGGGTTCATAAATTATTTTTCTTGATACACCCAATCCTTCGCCCTCCCCAGCGGCGGCTCACCCGTTTCCGTAGGCAAAAACTTATCCACCTCCGGCAATTCAATCGGCAAATCTTTTTCGTCCACGGTGTAAGGCATACCGTCTTTGTAATAAATCGGGAACGGTTCACCCCAGTAGCGTTGGCGGCTGAAAATGGCGTCGCGCAGGCGGAAATTTACTTTTACCTTGCCCAGGTTGTTTTCTGCAATGTATTTTTTTGCTGCTGCAATGGCTTCTTTGACGGTCAATCCATTTAAAAATCCGGAGTTCATCATGATGCCTTCCTTGGCATCGAAACTTTCTTCCGATACGTCTGCGCCTTCAATCAATGGGATAATCGGCAAATTGAAATGTTTGGCAAAAGCATAGTCGCGGCTGTCGTGAGCGGGAACTGCCATGATGGCGCCTGTTCCGTAACCGGCTAATACATAATCGGAAATCCAGATGGGAATACTTTCTCCGTTTACCGGATTGATGGCATACGAGCCGGAGAATACGCCGGTTACTTTCCGGTCGGCGATTCGTTCGCGCTCGGTGCGTTTTTTTGTTGCTTCCAAATAGTTCAATACTTCTGCCTTTTGTGCGGGCGTGGTTAGTTGGCTAACCAATTCACTTTCCGGTGCTAATACCATGAAGGTAACGCCATAAATTGTATCGGCACGAGTTGTGAACACCGTGAATTGTAAGGGCGTTGCGCGCAACGCCCCTACGACGTTAAAATTCAATTCCGCTCCTTCACTCCGCCCTATCCAATTCTTTTGGGTTTCTTTCAACGATTCCGTCCAGTCAATTTTATCCAAACCATCAAGCAAACGTTGGGCGTAGGCCGAAACGCGCAAACTCCATTGACGCATTTTGCGTTGTTCCACCGGATGACCGCCGCGAACGGACAGACCTTCGCTCACTTCGTCATTCGCCAGAACCGTTCCCAAAGCCGGACACCAATTGACCATCGTATCCGCCAGATAGGCGATGCGATAATTCATCAATATTTCCTGTTGCTCCTTTTCTGTTTTGGCTTTCCATTCTTCTGCCGAAAAATGCAATTCTTCGGTTTGGGCAACATTCAAATTTGCAGTACCATATTGTTCAAAATGCAGTACCAATTCAGCAATTGGTCGTGCACAACCCTTGGATTCGTAATTCGTAATTCGTAATTCGTAATTATAATACGATTCAAACATTTTGATAAAAGCCCATTGCGTCCATTTATAGTATTCCGGGTCACAAGTTTGGACTTCCCTGTCCCAATCGAAACTGAAACCGATTTTGTCCAATTGTTCGCGGTAACGTTTGATATTTTGTTCGGTCGTAATCGCCGGATGCTGACCGGTTTGAATGGCGTATTGTTCAGCCGGAAGTCCGTAGGCGTCATAGCCCATGGGATGCAGCACGTTGAAACCTTTTAACCGTTTGTAACGGGCATAAATATCGGAGGCAATATAACCGAGCGGATGGCCGACGTGCAAACCGGCGCCGGAGGGATACGGAAACATATCCAGCACATAAAATTTGGGTTTACTTTTATCCGTTTTTACTTGGTAAGTATGATTTTCTTTCCAGAAAGCCTGCCATTTTTTCTCGATTTCGTTGAAATTGTACTCCATAATGCTTTATTTTACTTGATTTATCTAATTCGGGCACAAAGGTAATCAATAAATTTTGTTCGGGAAAAAGAATTATTTTTATCTTTGCACATTCTTTAGGTACAATTTTAAGTTTTTAAATTATGGTTGATGTAAAAATCGAACAATCCTGGAAAGAACGACTGGCTTCAGAATTTGCTAAACCCTATTTTGAATCCCTCACCGGGTTTGTTAAAAAAGAATATGAAACGACGCGTATTTATCCCAAAGGCAGTCAGATATTTAATGCTTTTGAAAAAACGACTTTCGATAAGGTGAAAGTCGTAATTTTGGGACAAGACCCGTATCACGAACCCGGGCAGGCGCACGGTTTGTGTTTTTCGGTAAATGATGGAATCGCTTTACCTCCTTCGCTTCAGAATATTTACAAAGAGTTGCAGGAGGATTTAGGTATTCCTCCTCGTTCGTCCGGTAATCTGGAACGTTGGGCGGAACAAGGCGTTTTGTTGTTAAATGCTACGCTGACTGTGAGGGCGCATCAGGCCGGTTCGCATCAAAACAAAGGTTGGGAAGAATTTACGGATGCTGTTATTCATAAAATTGCCGAAGAAAAAGACCATGTAGTTTTTATTTTATGGGGTTCTTATGCACAGAAAAAAGGAGGTTTTATCGATCCGTGGAATCACCTGATTATCAAGTCGGCGCATCCGTCGCCACTCTCTGTTTACAGGGGATTTTTCGGCAGCCGTCCGTTCAGTAAAGCCAATGATTATTTGGTGCAAACAGGGCAAACGCCCATTAACTGGTGAAAATAAAATTTGTTAGTCTCATGATTTTAGTGTAACTTCGCGCCCGAAAACCGGCCCCGTAGTTTAGTGAATAGAACGACAGATTCCGGTTCTGTAGGTCGTGGGTTTGAGTCCCGCCGGGGTCACAAAGGCATAAAAGAGTGTGTTACAGATAGTTACACACTCTTTTTATTTATAATGAATCTAAATAAAACCAAAACAGCACTTATTTTTTGGTCAAAAAACACATATTTTGCTATATTTGTAGTAGTCGGAAGATAATTATTTGACTACAAACTGTATAAAAGACTCTCGCATGAAAACGGGCAGTAGATAAGTAAGAATTAAGTGCTTAGATACACTTAGTTTTTCATGCTTTCAAATAACTCTGTTATCCATTTGCAAAGATAGGATTTATATATTAATTAGCAAAGGATTGAAATAGTTTCTTTCAACCATAAATAAACACAAAAGGCACTTCAACTCGGAAAGCCTTTTGTGTTTTGAGCACCATTAAAAATTATTTCTTTACCCTTTTCTGGGAATAACATTTTGTCCCGTCCGGTGAAAGGAAGAAATCAAATGTTTCCATTGCCCTCTTATTCGTTATCGGCTCATCGACGGAATAAGAACAACGAACAACAATCGTTAAAATATCGCCTGCATCCCTGTTCTCGTACTTTGCCAGTTCTTCAGGGACACTTTTTCTAAGAGCTGCAATCTGTTCGTTTGTTTTGTCAATGCTGGACTGATACGAGTTTATCATCGTTAGAGACGGTCTGTTGGCGGCTTTCGCTTTTTCTAAGTTTTCAGTAAATAAACTGACTGTTTTTTCAAGCGAGGCCATTTGCTTGTCCCTCTCATCATTAAAATTGTCTGTGATTATTTTAATACTGTCAGCAACGGTTACGCGGCGTACTTCTTCCAGTTTTTCCGCTTTGAAATGCATATCCAATTTCGTACCTCTGCTATTGGTTTGTACGAAATCGGCAATCACTTTTTCATAGGAACTCGTTGTTCCTCCACAGGAGAACAACAATACAAATAATGGTAATAATAAAATTCTCTTCATAACCTTAATTTTTAAAAGTTCACTATTTTCATTTTCCGTCCTTGTCTTTACCCTTGTTTTTGTCTTTTCCACCCGGCTTAAAATTTTCCATCCGTTTGCGTATTTCTTCCCGTAAGCGATCAAGGAATGGTGTCGGATGGTTTCGGATACGCATATCATAGAAATTACGGGCTATATTGTTACCCAATTCGATATTAAACACGCTCTCAAAATATGCTGCTATCTGTATCAGTGGTATTTTTCCGTTGTTAAAGCACCCTTCGGTATCCAATGCGTAGATCAGCTCTATCAGGTCGGTCTTGCTGCCTGTCCAAGTTAGTTTAACCTTCGGGAAAGAGGTGCTGTTGGGCTTTAACATATAGCTGTCCAACAACTCCAACTCCGAAAGAAGATACGCCTGCAACATATCGTTTGCTATAATTTTGGCAACCTTAAAATCTGCGTTGGTTGAAAACTGCGGATCGCGTTCGTAATAGAATGTTTCAAGATATTGCTCAGTGTCGGGTTGGCCGCGAACAAAATAGGCAGCATCGAGGTACGTTGCGCCGGAACGGTAATAACGGTAAAAATCCAGTATCTTATCGTTAAAATCCTGAATAACGTCCAGTTTCCTTTTTAGATATTTCTTTTGCGCCTCCACGCTGGCAACTGGACGGTGCATTTCGATATTATATACTTTCCTGTAATAAATTAGATGGCAGAATATCTTGGGTTTAATCTCTTTAAAAAACAATATTTCCTCGTCTTCGTCCTGAAATTGATATGCTATGATAAATTCCTTTAACTGGTCAAAAGCATTTCCCAGGACATGAGAAGCATCGAGAGATTTTTTTAGGATATTTTTATCTTCGGCCTCGATCTGCTGAATCCTCAGCCTAATCTCTTTCTGTAGTTTTTCGACATAATTTATCATAATCATGAATTTAAGATTTAATATTTCTATGAGTGTAGTACAAATTCTTACATACCTAATTATCTGATAGATCGAAGACTTCAGGAAGCATCCTAGAT
This sequence comes from Bacteroidia bacterium, assembly GCA_025996865.1. Classification (GTDB taxonomy): domain Bacteria; phylum Bacteroidota; class Bacteroidia; order Bacteroidales; family Azobacteroidaceae; genus Azobacteroides. Next base: position 121,970 of record BNTV01000001.1, on the reverse strand, counting down.
TTAGCATTTTGAATTTCACATTTCCCCCTTCCATTTTATGGCAATCCCTATCATAAATCTCCACCTGACAGCCTCGCTTTATCGAAAAGAAGGCATCGGTAACTTCGACAACTATTTTCCCGAAAATCCGCAAGAAAGCTATCTTTTTGCATTGAGAGTTATAGGTTTCTATCCGGCTACCGTTGAGAACCACAAAAAAATCGTCGCCTACGCTTTGTACTTCTTTGCCGGATGATCGCATGGCGGCGATTTTATCGCCCGAAGAATCGTAGGTTTTTATCCAAGAGCCCATGATGTGGACATTCAGAAGATTTTGCGCAAACAAATTTGGTATTAAGCCCAGCAGAAAGTTCATAAGTAATACATATTAATTTATCTTTTCCATCTTTTATGTGTCCATAACCAGCCGTATGGTTCTTCCTTGATATTTTCCGCCAGTAAATCAACATATTTCTGGCTTATTTCTCCTTCATTCGTAGATTCTGCTTCGGAGCATACAGGGATACACGTTACTTTATAATTTCCTTTTGATAGCTGTGTAATATGCAGGTAGATAACTGCCGACCGACTTATACGCGCCAGCTTCTCCATACCCGAAAAGAGATAGGTTTCCTGATTCAACAACTCGAATTTATATTTATCATCTTTTATCCGGGGGCATTGGTCAGACAAAAACAGATAAACAGCAGGGGATGATTTTTGTGTCAGAATATGACGTATAACCGATTTGTCAGGTATTAACTTCATTCCGAACCGTGACCGGAGTTTAATCATTAATCTGTTCATTATGCCCGACCGCAGAGGCTTATAAACGGCATACATATCGTGGCGAAGTTTATAAGGCATAAAATTCAGCATTTCCCAATTACCGCAATGTCCCAAGCAAGCAATAACATTCCGTCCAGCGTTCATGTGCCTGTCTATAAGTTCCAAATTTTCAAACGTTATCTTCTTATCAAGAACCTCTGCCGGAGCGGATATGCTTTTAAGTATTTCGGCAAAGTAGGCGGCAAAACAGGTATAGAATTTCTTTACCACACAGCGAATTTCTCCGTATTTCATATCGGGAAATGAACGTGAAACATTTTGGATTACGACCGCTTTCCTATATCCGATAACATGATAGGCAAGGAAAAAAGCAAATGAAGCCATTGCATACAAAAATGCCATAGGTATCAGGCTTACGGTATAAGCAATACCATAGACACTTTTGTATGCAATGGTTTGTAAAATTTGTTTCATTATTATTCTTTTATTTCAATAACTTTTTTCTTACCCAATCCCACTTTTGCCAACATTTTATCCATCACGCAATAAACCACCGGAACAACAATAAGCGTCAGGAACATAGAACTAATCAATCCCCCAATCATAACCCAAGCCAGACCGTTTTTCCATTCGGCCCCTGCTCCGGTTGCCAATGCAATAGGAAGCATACCTATTACCGTTGCAGCCGTTGTCATCAGAATGGGACGGAATCGTTGTCGGGTTGCCTCAATGAGTGCGGCTTTCAGTTCCATGCCTTTTTCTTTCGACTGATTAGTGAAATCGACTAAGATGATGGCGTTTTTGGCGACAAGCCCTATGAGTGCAAGTAAGCCCAGCAGAGTAAACAGGTTAAGGGTATCCATCGTCAGAGCCAAAGCGAGTAATGCACCTATTATGGCAAGAGGAATAGAGATTAATACTACAAAGGGATACACGTAGTTATTGTATAATAATACCATGATGAGGTAAACCAACAGAATGGAAATGATGAGCGCTATTCCCATTGTGCCAAAACTTTCGTCTTGCATTTCAAGTTCGCCGCCGGGAATTATCGTGATGTCTTCCGGCAAATCAAGGGAGTTTATTAGTTGGCTAACATCTTGCCCGATGTCGCCAATGGGACGACCGCCAACCTGACAATTCAGCGTTATGCAAGCACTACGGTTACGGCGTTCCAAAATACCCGGCGCATTGCTTTCTTCTATCCGTGCAAACTGTTTCAGTTTGACTGCTTCGTCGGAGGTATTTATGAATGTGAGATTTTCAACGTCCGCCGTACTCCTGCGGTCGAAATTGTCAAGGCGGGTATTGATGTCGTATTCGTATTCATTTTGCCTGAATTTTGCATCATTGTTTCCGCTGAATGCGTTTCCCAATCCCATACCCAACATTTCAAAAGGGATTCCTAATGCCGCCATCTTTTCACGGTCAGGAATGATCCTGATTTCGGGACTGCTTTCTTCGACTGATAATTTGGGATCGACTATCCCTTTTACAGATTTGATATTGTGGAGAAGAAGATTGGCTGCCGTCCGCACGGAATCAATATGATGTCCGGTAATGTAATACTGTATCGGAGCTTCATCTATATTTCCCATTAGGTCGGTCGTTGCCACCCATATTTGTGCTTCAGGTATATGCTGTTGCAGAAAAAGTTTTGCTTCCCGTGAAAAATCGGAAGTTGAAATATTACGCTGATTATGCGGAATCATCTTTACCCGCAAATCGGCTAAGCGGGCTTGCGGTTGTCCGTTTTCTTCCGCGCCTATGGTGGTAAATACGGTTTCGACTAAGGGGCTGCTTCTCAAAATATTTTCCGCTTGGTAAGTGATTTGGTTGGATTGTTCTATGGTAACATCGCGGGGCAGTTCCAGCTTCATAACAAATTGCCCTTGATCGCCCATCGGAGCAAAGTTGCTTCCGATAAAACCGAACGCTATCAGGCTTACAGAGCCTATCAAAGCCGCAAGAGTAACCACCAACGTAATCAGCTTATGCGACAAAGACCAACCTAAAAGACTTGAAAACCATTTGGCTATCCTCTCTATCCGGTTCTCAAAAGCCCGAATGCCTCGTCCGATAAAGCCCTCGCGGTTAAATTCATCTATTTTTCCAAACCGGGAGTAAAGTAGCGGAACTACGGTAAAAGAAACCAACGAACTGAATAGTACAGCAATAGCGATAGTAACGGCAAATTGGCGAAATACATTGGCAATAATCCCCTGTGTCAAAGAAATAGGGATGAACACCACCACCAGCACCAGTGTAATGGAAACGATTGTACCGCCTATCTCACGAAGTCCATCGTATGCCGCCTGCATCCTGTTTTTCCCCATTTCCATGTGACGGTGGATATTCTCGATAACGACAATGGCATCATCGACCAAAATGCCGACCACCAGCGTTATCGCCAACAATGACATCAGGTTAAGGCTGAAACCGAACAGATACATGACAATGAACGTGGAAACGAGCGATAGCGGAATGGCTATGGAAACAATAATGGAATTTCGCACACTACACAAAAATAGTAGCATTGTAAAGGCTACCAGAATGATAGCTATTACAAGGTCGATCATCACGGAGTTGGAGGCTTCTAATGTAAATTCGGCATTATCAGCCGCTATCATAAAATCTAACCCGGAGGCTTCATATTCTGATTCTAAGGCATCCAGTATCCCCCGTGTAGTTTCGGATATTTCTACGGTATTGGCATCGGTAGAACGTTGTACTGTAATACCAATAGACGGTATTCCATTTATCCGGCTAAGGGTTTCGATCTCCTTGCTTCCGTCGTGTACGTCCGCAACATCCTTCACTTTTACGGCTGTTCGATCAGGCATATACTTCAATATCACATTCTCAATATCAGCAAGGCTGCTATATTTCCCCTGTAAACGAATTTGCGTTTGTTTATTGTCGCTTTTAATCTTTCCCGTAGGAAAATCAAGGTTAGAGTTAATCAATACATTACTAATGTCGAGAATGGAAAGCCCGTATGCCGCCATTCTTTCCTCATTGATATTTACCTGTATTTCACGTTCATTCCCACCGATAAGTGTAACCTGTGCCACACCCGGTATTCTCTCCAAAGCAGGTTTTATTTCGTGGTCGATGAGGTCATAAAATTCTGTTTCGCTCATATTTGCGACTGCTCCGATTGTCATAATGGGAATATCCGCGAGGCTAAAATCATTTATAGAGGGTTCTTTCACGCTCTCCGGCAGGTCGGAACGTATGGCATTTACCTTTCGCTGTGCATTTTGAAGGGCTTTATCCAAATCACTCCCAGCCTTTAACCGGGTAGTTACCAAAGAGAAGTTCTCTATTGAGGTAGAGGTAATTTCTTCAATTCCTTCGATAGAAGAGACGGCATCTTCTATCTTTTTGGTTACGGAATTTTCCACTTCACTGGCTCCGGCTCCCGGATATAGGGTGCTGACGGAAATAACGTCAAACTCCATGCGGGGCATTAATTCCCTGTTAAGCTGTGTCAAAGAATAAACGCCGAAAAAAGCGAGTATAACAAACATCACGACAACAGTAGTCGGACGAGTGATTGACATTTTTATGATGTTCATGTTTTATAAGTTTAGAATGGATACCTCTGTACCGTCAATCAAATTGATTTGTCCGCTTTTTACAACGACATCATCGGGCGATATACCATCGGTTATTTCAATATATTCTCCGTCCGAAATGCCAACCTGTACGGCTACTTTATAGGCTTTAGAATCCCTTATCACAAATACCTGCGGGTCTTTCATGCCGCCTACAATCGCTTCTCGGCTTACTACGGGAGTATTGCGGTTGTTCCCGTCCACATTAAAAATAGCGGTGGCGAACATACCGGGCCTTAGCCCCTGATGATTCAATACCAATTCGACCGAATAATAGTATTGGTCGTTGCTTTTAGGAGAAATAGCCTCAATTCTGCCTGTAAATGTGCTGCCGGGATATACGTCTGTCGTAATGACCGCTTCCATGCCTGTTTTTAGCTTCAATACTTCTTTTTCCGTTACGTTGGCATACATTCTCAATGCTTTATTATCCACAATATCAATAACACTACTGCCAACGGAAAGCAACGTCCCTTCCTCGAAATAATCTTTGTTAATGACCCCGGAAGCGGGGGAGGTAATGGTCGTATTACATAACTGGTCTTGTAAGTCGGTTATTCTGCTCTCGATACTGCGTAGGGTAATTTGGGCATCTTCCAGTTCCCGTACCGTTACCGCACCAATGGACGCGAGATTTTGGAAACGCTCCACATCTTTTTTCGCTTTCGCTAAATCCAATTCGGAGAGCCGTATATTTTCCCGTATTACATTGTTTTCAAGTTGTGCGATCACGGTTCTCCGGCTGACAACATCGCCTGCCTTTTTGTGTTTTCTTATAACAATACCCTGCGTCTTTGAATAAACAGCCACCTCGTTTTCCGAATCAATACGACCGTTCACGCTTATTTTTTCGCTCAAATCAATATATTGGGGTTTCTCAACCATGACGGGAACTACTGTATTTACGGTCAATGATAATTCGGCATTCCGGTCAATGGTTTGTTTATTATCGACCAGCTTCCATGCGATAAGGCCGACGATGGAAACAGTTACTATAATTGGGATTACTATTTTTGATTTCATTCTTAATTGTTACTTAATAAGTATTTAAGTGTACCGCTTGCTTTCAACAAATCTATTTCTGTCTTTTTGTAGCGGATGAGTTCTGTGGTATAGGCTATTTTTACTTCATGCAAAGAGGTTTCCGTTTCAAGGAGGTCTGTTATACTCGCCAAACCTTCGGTGTACAATGCCATTGTCTGGCTATATACTTTCTCGGCCAGCTTCAGGTTCTCGGATTGCACCTGTACCAATTCGTAGATTACTTCCATTTGATTTTTCGCGTTCAGGTAATTGGCTGACAGGGTTTGCTGTGTTTCCCGAATGTTCCAATCCAAACTTTGTAGCTGTGTTTGTTTTTGTCTTATCTTGCTTCGCTTGCCTAAACCATCAAAAATTGGAATGGTTAAACGAACCCCGACGATGGCAGAGCTATACCACGGCTCTCTCGTTAGATTCAGCCTGTTTGATTGGAATTGATACCCGGCGGAGGCTATTGCCGACAATGTTGGCATATACTCCATTTTATGACTACGGATTTCAAGTTCCAACATTTCTTTTTGTTTGTTCAATACGTCGAGTTCTATCCTGTTTTGCGGCTGTGAATAGCCTCGAAGTTCGGATAGACCAATGCTTTGAACTTCCGAATCGTCCACATCAAAAGCATCTTCAATGGGAATACCGATTAGGATTTGCAGATAACGTTTCTGCTGCAATATGACGTTTCCCATATTTTTACCTCTTGCCCGTAAATTGGTTAGGTTTACCTTAATACGGTTCAAATCGACTTCCCTCGTTACGTTTTCTTCCACTCGCTTTTCCATTAGCCGACAAAGCGAATCCTGCATGGATACCATATAATGAATGTTTTCCAATTCCTGCATACTGTTAAGAATGTCATAGAAGGCATTGCTTACATCGAAAATCACTTCTTCTCTTGTCATAGCTGCCCGAAGACTTTGAAGTTCCTGATTGTTCTTGGCTATCTTAATCCCCGTAAATAAGGTGGGCGAAAAGATTATTTGTTCAACGGAAACGCCAAAATCCAATTCGTTCTTTGAACCCATCTGAACAGGGATTTGCATTCCGCTCTCGCCGATAAGTTCGCCGGGCAACATCGTTGTGGGTAAAACCAAACTATGGTCGAAACCACCCGAAGCGTTTATCTGCGGCAACACATTCGACCGGGCTTCGTTTATCTGATAACCAGCCTCACTGACATCGAGATTTGCCCTATGCGCGGCATAGCTGTTATTGATGGCAAAGTCGAGGCATTGCCCAAGCGTAAACTTCTCATTTGAATTTTGCGCCATGACACTATTGCCTGTTATCAATAGGGCAAACAAAACCTGAATCGTCCTCATTTCCCGAAATTGTATTTGATTCCGAGAGACACGTATGGGGAAACAGCGAAATAATAATCATTATCCGCTGCAAACACTCCCTTCAAAGTTCGGTCGCTGTAAGAAGCCGGACGGAACAGGTTTAGCCCTGCCATAGCAGTCATGGATAATCCGGTTTTGCCAACCTTTATTTCGGGACGAAACCCCGTAACGATATATTGGTGGGAGAATATGACATCTTTGCCGTCCTTTTCAAGCAAAGCTGCCTGTCCATTCATTTCTAAAGCATACGATAGTTTAAACCAATCGTTGAAACTATAACCTGCTGATACGTCCAACCCTTCGACCAGCTCTACATTCATATCGAACTTCCCATCAAGTTCCCAATTAAGATACACGGCAGGGAATATCATCGGATAACCCAATGAACTATTGATAGCCACACCGCCGCCAATAGATAGATTGGGTTTCAGGTGGCGGATGAAGATAATTCCGCCGCTTCCAAGTACGTGCTTGAACCTGATTTTAGAAAGATCGGCCGAAGGAGCGAGTACCGCCACGCCCGCACTTGCCCGCATCGACCATTTGTCGTTTAACGGTCGTAAGTGGTAAAGCCCTACCTGTAAATTCATGATTTCGGAAACCATATCGTCCGTGAAATTTTTGTTGTTCAACGAAGTGTACGACCCGCCAAGACCAATCCCCCAAGCAGTCGGACGATTGTTCTCATTCAGTTTCACGGATAGGGGCATATTGAACGCTCCCTGATAAACTACGGCGGAACCATTGGCATCGCCTATTTTCTCTTTTGGCTTTTCGCCGGGAGGCAGGAAATAATAACCGGAATTTCCGAGATATTCGGTTTTGAACGATAATTGTTGTGCTTTCCCTTCCAGACATAGAAGGGTTCCCAATACTACTAAGAACAATGATGCTAACTTCATGATTTTTAATTTTATGTGTTTATACTCGTTTAATTTTTCAGCAAAGGAACGATGAATAACGCAATGCTGAAAGCGAGAAACCATAGAGTTAAGAATCGACAAAGTGAAATGCAGAAAAAAGGGCATGGAATTTTTCCATACCCTATTCAAAAAGAAGAATAGTTATTTTGGGGTTATTCCAGAATCCCATCCATCCATTTTAGGAAGTCGGGCACACGTACACGGCTGACTAAGACCTCGTGTGGACAGGCAGGTTGGAAGGAGAGTTTCAAGCGACTGTTAAAGTATTTGGCAACATTCTCGATTGACTTCACATTGCCGATACAATTACGCGATACACGGAAAAACATACGGCTATCAAGCTGCTGTTCTAATTGGTCTAACGTGTAATTGATGATATACCGTTTATTGTGAAAAGTATGTAGGAATACAACCCCTTCTTCACTGTAAAAATGAGCAATATCCGCTGTTTCTATATAATGATAGTTTTCTCCTTTCGATATAAGGAAACGGTTTTTGTTTTTGGTAACCAATAACTGCTCGAAGCTCTTCGGATCGGTTTTGTGAGAATCAGTATGGAAGATATTCTCAAATTTGGTTAATGCCGCTTCTAATTCCTTCTCGTCAAAAGGTTTTAACAGGTAATCAATACTATTCAGTTTGAATGCCTTAATAGCGTGTTCATCATAAGCGGTGGTAAATATTACAGGCGTAGAAACTTCTACATGATTAAATATCTCGAAGCAGTTGCCGTCGGCAAGACGGATATCTAAAAGTATTAAATCGACAGTAGAAGTTTTCAGAAACGCAATGGTATCTATGACTGTTTTCGTCCGCTTTTCCAACGAATAACAGGGACGTAATTCCGTCATCATACGTTTTAACTCTTCGTATGCAAATCGCTCATCTTCTACTATCAGGTACTTCATAGCTGTATATAGGGGATTTTTACAATAAACATTTGGGGTGTATGCTCGACAACTACATCTTTGGCATACAATTTATATTGCTTTGTGAGATATTTCAACCCGATTCCTCCTTTATCCGTATCATTCGAGGGTTGGATATTGTTCTCTACTGTAATGTATTCACTTCCGATAGTAATTTTTATATCCAATGGCATTTCTTCCGTTGCGACATTGTGCTTGAATACATTTTCTATCAGTAATTGAAGGGTAAGGGGAATAATCATGTTACTTTCATTGGCGCACGTTTTGTTTACCGTAAAAGTAAAAGAGTTTTCAAATCTCATTTCCATTAGGAAGATGTATGATTCCAGTGCATCCAAATCTTCTTCAACAGAAACCATCGGTCGCCTATTTAGGGAAAGTACATACCGATAAGTCTTTGACAAGGCTTTGGTAAACTTATTCGCATTATTCGGATTCATATATATTAATGACGATAATACGTTCAGCGAATTAAACAGAAAATGCGGGTTTATCTGCGCCCTCAGCGTTTCGTGCTCAAACAGCAGTGCTTCACGTTTTGCTTTTTCCGAATCGGCAATGGCTTTTTGTTCGGACTGGAAGTAGTGGATCAGTTCAAATGCCAACAGGATAGGAATATTGTTTGTCATTCCAAATGCAAATTTGACAAGGAAAGAAGGCAGTCCATCTTTTGAAATAAGAAGTACATCGTATATCAGGTAATTAAACATACCTAATACAATCAGGCATATTACGATTACCCCCACAAAGTCCGCTATGATACGGAATAATATGTTTTTGGAATAGGGTATATATTTATTCAGGAATAGTAATAATATGTAATCTGCGATACACATGGTAAAGATTACGACATAGTGAGATAACAACTGAATCAGAAATTTATCCCCTAAATCTTCTTTCATCATAATAGCGCTGAAAAGCATTTGGCACAAAGCGTAGAGCAGTGTGGCAAACAGAAAAATAAGCGCATGTTTTAAATTTATCTTTTTAATTCGTATCATAGTTCAAAAGTAGATTTTTTACGGAAGATTCATGAAAAAACTCCTGAATATCTTATGAACTTCATTATTGGGGGAATGAATTTAAGTTTTTCCCAAAAGTGAATCATTTTTTCTTCTGATATTCGACCATTACAATGCCGGAAGAATAGTTTTTACTTTCTATTAATTCCCATTTTGATTCTTTAGGTTGTTCAGGAAATAAAGGAACTCCTTTACCAAGAACAACAGGAATATAGGCTATCCGCATTTCGTCCACCAAATCGGCAGCCAGCAGCATAGAAACTAACTCGCCACCACCAAATAGCCAAATGTCCTTTCTTGTTTCATTACGCAGATCGACAATTCGTTCAATTACATTTTCCGTAATGAATTTAATGTTTCCTTTTTCACCCCAATCGTGGCGAGAAACCACATAGACTGCTTTGTTGGCATACGCACCCATCGCGTCCATGTTTGACAATTCACGCCAAGAACGACCGCCCATAATAATAGTATCAATCGAAGCCATAAACTCCTTATAGCCGTAATTCATTTCTTTAGTAATGGGAAATTCCGAAAGCCATTCGATGCCGCCGTCAGGTTCAGCGATTCGTCCGTCAATAGACGCGGCGATGTAAAGGATAATCTTTTTCATCTTGATAATATTTGCGTTATTTACTCTTGTTATGTTCGCCGGAGTAATACGCAAAAATACGTGGAACTCACACTGTTCCGTCACGAGGCACTGGTATGCCCAAAGAAGAAAACGAGCAAGTCCACGCCATACTTTCGTATAGCATGAACATTGCGCATCTGTCTCACTTCTTTTAGAAAATTACCAGTTTTCGTGACGAGACGTTATGCGAACGTTATGTTATATCTAACGGAATTAATCCGCTATTATTCTAATCTTCTGGTGCAAACGTACAAATATGTTTAAGATAATAAAGTCCTTTCAAGTCAAATTTTAGTACATGATACATTTAGCACTAATTACTTATAACCTGAACAATTCTTCCAAAAGAAATAAGGTTTAAATATTATAATTACCCAATTGGGTATTTCTGATTTTATTATGCTGAATTATCTAATTTCCCACCTTTAGTGAACATTTTACCCGTTTCTGAATTTTCGAAAAAAAAAATTCTAAGATTCTTTTCTTCTTAAATAGCTATATAATATCAGATTATCGAATAATCAAGAAAAAGAACACCCAATTTTCAATGAAAATATCATAGAAAAAAAAATGTTTTCTATGCGGTAAATACCATATAATCAGCATAAAAGAAAATAGTTTGAAAATAGTTCACCCAAGTTGTGAATACGGGTAATTTATCCTCCCGACCTTTGCCATGTATCAATAAAACAAAGAATTATGGAAGTAATAATTATGAAATCGGGAAGTTTTCAGGCGCTCATGGATAAGATAGAGGCCATCGGGAAGCACATCTGTCACGGTAATACAAAGCCTGGAAATCCCCCTTTACAGGAAATCTGGCTGGATAACGAAACGGTCTGTGCTTACCTGAAAATCAGTCGCCGCACCCTTCAACGTTATCGCAGCAACGGAGTGATTGCCTATTCGCTGGTAGGCAGGAAAATTTATTATGCCATTTCGGAAATAAAGCGACTGCTGGAAGAAAAACGTATCTTGCGCAGTGGCGATTCGTTAGACGAACTGGCCGCCAAAGGATTGATGACTTTACCAAAAGACTGACCATGTTTATAGATAAAGACCATTTCGACGGCTGGATGCGGCGTATCATGGAGAGGTTCGATCAGCTTGAAAAGAGGCAGTCGCCCGCACCTGTGCAAAATAGGACACTCCTTCCCGATGGCGATATGCTGCTGGACAATTTCGACCTCTGCCAGATGTTGAACGTGAGCAAGCGCACCCTGCAACGCTACCGTTCTTCCTGTGAACTGCCCTTTCAGATGATATACCACAAAACCTATTATAAGGAATCTGATGTTATACGGTTTATAGAAAAACATTTCAGTAGTTTTCGGAATATGAATAAGAAAGGGAATAAGTAAAAAATAAAAATTCATTTTAAGAACGTATCTTTGCTCCCAAGAATAAAAAGTATGACTATGCAGACTGAACGAGAAGTCATTCCGGTTCATCGAATGGAGAGTCAATCTCCACTCGGATTGGAATTCAATTATATAGAAGTTAAAGATGAACATGACGAAATCATGATGAAGTCGAGTAAGAATGTACTTCATCGGGATGATTATTATATGTTCTTGTTTATGGATGATGCATCAGCTTTGTTTACAGTGGATTTTGAAGAATTGGAACTGCAAAAAAAATCTGTTTTATATGTTTGCCCCGGGCAAGTACATTTTGCGACTTCAATTTCAGCCGCAAGAGGTTGGTTTTTGGCTATTGATCCTATGTTGGTCGGGAATGGTTACAAGAGCCTGTTTGAGGGACAATTTGCAACACAAAAACCACTCGCATTGGACACCTCTGCTATGGCAAAAATGGGGGAAACTGCCAGGTTGCTCCATTCCGTGATACAGGCAGAGCCAACTATATTCGGCAAAGATGTTATTCTAAGTTTGGCGAATGTCTTTATTGGGGTTATTGCCGAACAATACGCCAGTCAAAAAGAAAACACATTGCATAATAAATCACGGTCGGCATGGATAGCTCACCGATTCAAAAGATTGCTGACAGAAAATTATAAATCGACAAAAAGTCCCTCCGAGTATGCTAAAATGCTGAACTACTCGCTTTCGCATCTGAACGAATCTGTCAAAAATGTTACAGGCTTTACTGTTAGTCATTGGATACATCAACAGGTTACATTAGAAGCCAAGCGTCTACTTTATTATACAGACTTTGATGTGAAAGAGATCGCATTCAGGTTAGGCTATGAAGACCACACCTATTTTTCCCGACTGTTTTCAAAAACAGTCGGAATGCCGCCCGGCACTTTCAGAGGCAAATTCCACGAATAGTCCAACTTATTCCTTTATTTCTCTATTTTCCGGCAGGTGATTATATCCTAATTTTGCAGGCACAAAATACGTTATAAATTACTTGTAAGAGAATGACTAAATATATAATTATAGCGAGTGTAGTTTTACTCATTATTATCCTCAGCTACTTTAGAAATAAACGTGCAAAAAGCAAGGTCATACATGTTATTGATGATAATTGTTCAGGATGCCGGGCTTGCATAAAAAAATGCCGTCATAAGGCATTGGAAATTTTGGATAATGAGGAGGGACGGCGTGTTGTTTTAAAGAACCCCGAAAAATGTACCGCATGCAGAGATTGTATTATTGCATGCAAATTTAATGCTTTGGAATTAGTAAATAGGAAATAGCTATATCGCTCAATTTTGAACTACACCCCAAAAGTTAGAGATAAACTTTTGGGGTGCAGCTTAAATTTTCCGACAACTTCTCTTCCTTTATAACTTAATTCCTTTTGGCGCAGGATTTTCGACTTTGGGTGGGCTACTGCCTACTGTTCCAATAACGAAACGTCCACCGGAGTTATCGGCTATCTCCCTAAGCCGTGCAGGAATGTAAGGCTGTGCGCCGTTCCCTTGCGAGGGTTGGCGATTATCTTCCGGAGATTGTTTTTTATCGGTTGTAATCTCATTTACAGGCTGTCCTTCGCTTTCTTCTATCGGTTTAAGGGAAAGCTGTATCTGCCGGTCTAACTCCTTAAATTCGTCCCTCAAAGTAGCCAGTTCCGGCTCTTTACGCCATGTACCTTCAACCACTTCTTTGAGTATTGGAATATCTTTCGACAGCTTCTCATTCTCATTTCGAAACTTTTCCAGTGCAGGCTCAATAGTTCCCAGAGCGTTGATAAAATTCTGTGCCGCCAAGCGTGGGTCGGAAGCCAGACTACCGTAGTTATATTGATACAGGTAATTCCCTTCACCCCGAACATAAAAGCGGTTTTGCACAGCATCAAAACCCTCTTTTTGCGTGGTTTCACTTTTAACAAGCAGGTCGAAACCGTACAGGCTGCCAATCCTGTCAAACTCATTTCCGGTGCGGGCAGTATCGGCAATGTGGTTCAGGTGTTTGCCGATAAATTTAATATCGCCACCCTGAACGCCGTCCAGTTGGATTGGATTTCTATACGAGCCGTCCTCATTAAGTTGTACCCGACTTTTGAAATTCTCCAAATCTTTGCCGATGCGTTCTATCAAACCGCTGTTTTTCTCCACTTTTTCCAAAATATCATCCAACTTGTAACGGCTGGATGATTTGCCCCGCACGAATGCCTGCCGTTCGCTTTCCAGTGTGGTGATTTTCTTTTCCAAACGAGCTTTCTCCAACAATTCTGTATTGCCGGAAAGGATTGCCACGTATTCGGAGAAATTCATGCCTGTTTTTTCATCCATTGCGCCCTCGTCAATGGTACGTGCTCCCATATTGTTGGACTTTAGTTGTTGGATAAAAAGCTGTTTGTTATGGAGCAACCCGAATTTATAAGCATCCAGCGACTTTTCGACCGCATACAATACAACATCAACCTTATTGTCAGCGTAATATTTGGCGACTTCATTACCGGTACGGATACCTCGTCCATCGCGCTGGGTCAGGTCTGACGGTCGCCAAGGGCAGTCAAGATGATGAATAGCAACGCACTTTTTCTGTGCATTCACGCCCGTTCCGAGCATTTCAGTTGAGCCGAACATGACACGTATTTTGCCCTCTTGCATTTCCCCTATCATGCGTTTTCGTAAACTCTCACTGCTGGCAGCTTCCTGAATAAAGCGCACCTCATGGGTGGGTATGCCGTGATCCTCTACCAATTTACGTTTTACTTCACTATACACATTCCATTCTCCGGCTTTATAAGTACCGAGATCGGAGAATACGAACTGCGTACCCTTATGCCGGTCGTATTTATAATAATAGTCGGCAATCATCCGGGCGCAATGGCTGGCTTTGTTGTCCACATGGTCGCCGAAGCGGGCAGGATCGACCATGCGCATATCGAGCGACATTTTACGGGCATAGTCCGTAGCAATCAACATCTTTGCCTTATCTTCCCTATCGGTCAGTTTACCCCGGAACAACAGTTCCCCGTCTCCGGTTTTGGCAAACTGCACTAAACGGTCGATAAATGCCGTCTGGTCAGGCGTTGGCGGTATGTTGTGCAGTATCTCGTTTTTCTCCGGGCGGTCTATACCAATCTCGGCGGCGGTACGGAAATCCGTTATTTCCGAATAGAAAGCCGCCAGTTCCGGCACTTTGATAAAATAACGGAAGCGTTCTTTCTGTACAATCTCATTCGTTACCGAAAACTCGTAATCAATTGATTTTTTGGCGAAAACGGCTGCCCACGCATCAAAGGTTTTGAGGTTCTGGCGTTCCATCTCCTGCGGACGGAGATATTTAAACAACAGGTATAATTCCGTCAATGAATTAGATATGGTTGTACCTGAAAGGAAGGTAGCACCCAAATCGCGCCCCGTTCGTTCCTGAATGGTGCGGATGGCAAACAGCATATTCAGCGCTCTTTGCGAGCCTTCGGGATTTCCGAGGCCAGCCACCCGGTCATGACGGGTATTGAATGTAAGGTTTTTGAATTTGTGCGATTCATCCACATAGAGGTGGTCGATACCCATGTGTTTAAAATCGACCGTATCATCCTTACGGTTTTCGATGGTGTGCATAACCGTTTGCAGTTTGGCTTCCAGATTAAGTTTGCGCCGTATGCAGCCTTTCAGCATGACACGGGAAACTTCCTTGCCCTGGTCTTTGAGTACCTGCAAATTTTCCTCAACGCTATCGAGTTCGGTCTGCAATATTTCCCGTTGCAGTTCCGGGGATTGCGGTATCTTGGCAAACTGTTCGTGTGTTAAGATTACGGCATCCCAATCGTTGTTCTTTATCTCGCGGAAGATCCTCTCCCTGTTTTTGGGAGTAAAATCTTCCTTGCCGGGGTAAAGAACCTTTGCGTTAGGATAGGCGGTACAAAAAGTTTTGGCAATCTCATGAATATTGGCTTTCAAGCCTGTAATCATGGGTTTGTTAGCCAATCCGAGACGTTTTTTCTCCATTGCCCCACAACACATAATCAGGGTTTTTCCCCCTCCGACCTCATGGTCGCAAATATTCCCGCCCAATAGCTTATCCATCCAGACGGCATCTTTCTGACTCTTATACAGGTCTTTTATACCCAACCCTCTCAGGTCAAGCCCCGGAAAGGTCTGGTGTGAGCCGTCGTAGTTGGGGCGCACAAAACAGTTAAACGTGCGGTTATAGCGGTCGGCCAACCTGTCCTTAAACTCCGGCGACTGGTCGCGCAGCCAGTCGGAAAAGCCGCTGCGCATCTCGTCTATTTTGGAATTGGCGAGTTGTATGGCTTCCGGATCGCGAACTTTGACCTCCTGCATCTTCCCGTCGATGAGTTTATTTACCTTTTTGGTAATGTCGGGAGAAGTATTTTGCAGGGCGTGTTTCATCAGGTGTATGCCGTTAAATGTACGGCTCTGTGATTTTACGGCATACTGGTCGGTTATTTTTACGTTCGTCCTGTCAGTCTTTACGCTGTACTCGTCGATGTTGGCTGCGAAATTTATCGAAACATCCGTATCGAACAGGTGCGATGCGTATTTTTCGTAAATACCTTTAGGAATCCACCTCTCTCCGAAATTAAAATCAAGGTCGTCGAACGCGATAGGTTTCGGGGTGGCTTCCCGAAGTGCCCGCAGGGATTCTTCTGCCGCAGCGTGCGAGGGGTTATCCCGCAGAAAACGCTCCACCCCGTCGGCTTTCTCTATAACATTTCCGGCTATGTATTTATCGGCAATCTCATAGCCGTTAATTTCCGGGTTGAAATAAATACTGCCGTGCAGTTCTTCCAAAACATTATCTTTCGTTCCTCCGGTAAGCCCTGCCATATATTCCAGGTTTACCCCGGCATATTTGTTCAGGCTGGCGACTAATGCTTCACGGGCATCGGCAACCTCGGTGATCTCATTCGGGTTGAACGCTACCGGATGATGGAAAATATCGGCTTTCTGCGCTACCCCGTCAATATAGCGTTCGAGCGAAAGGATTTCTGTTCCCCGCGCGTCCATTTTAATCAAGTCGAGGTTTTTCTTCTCGTTCAGCCGACCGAAACGGTCTGTGAAATTATCGTACAGGCGGTTTAGCATCTCCCTGAGAGCAGGGTTAGCTTCCAACCGTTCGGCTTCGTTCTGGTAGAGGTGATAATAGGTATCACGTATTTCAACGTAGATAGAGGCTTTCCTTTCCTGTGTTTCGGTCAGTTCCAACGGATGAAACATAGGCTGTAAGCCGTCCATATCCCTCAAATAGCCGATGCGGTTATGTTCGTCCGAAACGAGCGATCCCTCACGGTAATGCGGTAGTATTTCCGCTTTGAACGGGATAGGTTTCAGATATTCTTCCCGTTCCTGTTCGCGCCGGAGCGCTTCTTGCTGCTCCGCTCTGCGGGCATCCTCAACCGGATAAACAAGCGGTGTATTCTCCGATATTGTTTGTCCTGACTGTTGCTCCTTTTCCTTGCGTGCGATGCTTTCAAGTATCATTTCCTCGCGCCAGTCTATAAAGCGGTCTTCCTGTTTGCTTTGTTTCGGCTTGGCTGTTTTCTTCCGCCTGCGGGGGCGGCTTACCTGACTGCGTTCTTCTTCGGAAAAGCCGAACAAGTCGTAAAGGGTTATCAGCGGCTCTTGTTGTACGTTTACCTGTGGGGTAGCCTCCGTAGTCGGCTTTGCAAGAATAGCGGGGTCGTCCATATCAAACAGCGTTCCGCTGAA
Source organism: Bacteroidia bacterium (assembly GCA_025996865.1). Lineage (GTDB taxonomy): Bacteria > Bacteroidota > Bacteroidia > Bacteroidales > Azobacteroidaceae > Azobacteroides. Next base: position 104,594 of record BNTV01000001.1, on the reverse strand, counting down.
ATTACCCGCCGAAGCTGTCTGTACGCTTTGCTTCGGCTTCGTAGTCGCCTGGGCTTGAGCTTCCGGTACAGGCTCAATAATGCCGTAGTCTTCCGGCTGTGGCGGATGTTCTTCCATAAACCGGCGGTCAATTTCATCTGCCCATGCCCCAAACTCCGCAAGGTCTTTTGGTGTGGGTTCATCGGCAGGAATATTAGACGGGGAGATATCCATAGAAGGCTCCGTAGGTGTTATCGGTGTCAGCTCTCCGGTGGAAGTATCGAGATTATACCCTTCCGCCCATGCTTTTTCGATAGCTTCTTGTTCTTCTGTCGGGATAATTGTTTGTGCATTATCCCGACTGCCCATATTTTCAAAGTGTTCTTCTACGGCTTGCCAAAATGGATCGAGATCATCAGGGAATCGTTCTTCCTCCTGTGGTCTTTGCTGGTGTGAGGTGGAAACATCGGCTTCCACTTTGTTTGAAGCACCTGCAATGTCCACTGTTGTACTTTGCTCCGGTTTAACTTGCGGAGCAGTTTCGTTTCTGACTTGCGTTTGCTCCGCACGTTGGGGAGCAAAAGAGAGGTAGCGATTCAGGTCGAGGTGTTTGGAAAAGTCCTCGCCCAGCATCCGCTGCAAGTCTTCGGCGATACCTGTTTCGCCACCGGAATGTGTAAATTCCATTGCGGGTTTGCCATAAGGGTCTGTTCCGACTTTGGCATCGGTTTGGATTACCCGGTCTAACTGTTGGAACAGGTTATTTATAGAAATACCGTTCGAGAGCTTGCGGGATTCGATAAAATCCGTCTGCCGCTCGGTTACGGGATATTCGCCCAGCGGTCGTTTCTGCAATACAATAAGGTCGCTACCTACTTCCGTTCCGGCATGGTCGGTAAAGAGGTTATTGGGCAGACGTATAGCAGAAATCACATCACATCTGCCAGCAAGCCATTCACGGATGGGGCGGTTTTGTTCGGAGTTAAGAACGCCCTGCGAAGCGATAAAAGCGATGATACCACCGTCACGGACGGTATCAACCGATTTCATAAAGAAATAATTGTGTAGTGTACGTGTACCCTGCCGACGGGCGGGGTCTTTGTGGGTAGAGAATGCCGGATCAAAAATGGAGACATCCCCAAACGGGATATTACTGGCCGCTACATCGTAATAGCCGGAATACTTCGGTTCGATGGTTTCGTAGCCCTGTACCCTTACATTATCCTCCGGGCGCAGGTGTTTAAGTATCATACCTGTCATCGGGTCTTTTTCAAAACAGGTTATCTCGGCATTGGGGACGAACTTTCTAAGGCTGTCAGCAAATGCGCCTGCTCCGGCGCTGGGGTCTATCGCACGAAAGGGGGTAATGCCACTTTGCGCTAACGATGCAATCAGGGTGTCGGCAATGACAGGCGGGGTATAAAAGGCTGACAGTATGGAATCCTTAATGCCGCCAAAATGCCGCTTGTATTCCCGTTCGTTCGGAGTGTTTTCCCTTAGAACGGTATGCAGTTCTTCAATTAAGGGAGTTAATGGAGTCGTTTTTCCGCCGTCTTTGGGCAGCGGGTCTATCACTTCTTTAATTGCTCCGAAACCGCTGTATGCCTGTAAAATTTCTTTTTCCGCCGTGGTGGCTTCACGGTTCTCCCGGTCGAGCGTAAAGGCTGCCTTTATCGCGTCGATATTCTGGCGAAGATGCGCTGCTTTATTAAACCGTGCCATCTTCCAGAAGTATTTGAACGGTTCCTGTAAGTTCCGTATATAAGAGGTCGTATGCAGGAGTGTCGGCAAAATCATCCGTCAGGTTGTATTTTGCCAGCACGTTACCGCATAGCGGTAAGACCTGCAGGGCGACCTTGCGGGCATCGTCTTCGGGTATTTCCACCGGAAACTCGTCCCAAAGTATATTTACAAGGGTGCTGTAAGCGGAAAAGTGTAAATCCCGGTATAGTTCGGCGTTTGCCTGTTCTTCCGCTTCGATATGGGTAAGACCGTTTTGGATCGCTTCACTGTAAACCTCCGAAGCACGGTCGGTACGCTTTGCTATAAATAGTTTATCCCCGGATTTGTCGGGATGACTGTCGTGCAAATACGACAAGAGGGATAAGCCGTAATAGGATAGTTCGCCCTGTGGCGATGAATTATTCTTTGTCATAACATTGGAATTTTAGTGGTTGAAAATATGGAGAGGAAAAGCGAAAAGGCGCCCCGGATTCCCACCCGAAGCGCCGACCACTAAAATTCCTTTCAAAACACGTCTTAAAAAAAACAATGTTATGATTAGAATCTTAATGGCAAAGATACTATTATTTCCGCTTTTTCCCTTTCCCTGCATTACCCGGTTTGTTTTTCGGAAATTCAAAAACGGTCTTATATTCGCTATCGAAAGCGACAGCGGCATCGAAAGTTCCTCCGGCTTTTTTATTAAAGCCTTTTACCAGTCCTGTTTTCCCTTTACCGAAAAGGTCGGATAGCTGTGTATCCGTCAGGTCTTTTCCTGCAATGGAGCGGAATACCATCAGTCCGCAGCCGGGATTCTGGCATTTGGCTACTTTGGGATAGAAAACCACCTGTCCGCCACATTTAGGGCATTTGCATCCGGTGCGGTTGTCTGTCGTTTCTATTTTAGCGGATAACAGTTCGGTGGTTATCTGCGAAGTATAAACTTCTATGCCCCGGTGAAAGGTAAAAGCATCCATTTCTCCGCTGGCTATTTTAGAGAGGGCAAGTTCCCAATTTCCGGTCATGGCAACGTCGGCTATCTTTTTGTCTTTTACTACCTCATACACGGCCAGTCCTTTGTCGGTCGGAACAAGCAATTTCTTTTCCCTGCGAATATATTCGCGGGCAAAAAGGGTTTCGATGATAGCCGCACGGGTAGCGGGAGTACCTATGCCGGATTCTTTCATGGCTTCACGCTCGCCTTCGTCCTCTACTTCCCTCGCGGCGGTTTCCATTGCACCCAAAAGAGAACTTTCGGTATGTATGGGACGAGGTTTGGTCTGCTTTTCCAATACATCGCACCCTTTCACGGATAAACTGTCGCCCTCGGCAATATCAGGCAGTATGGTTGCATCTTCTTCTTTTTCCTCGTCTTGGTGGCCGAATACTTTTTGCCAGCCGGGAGAAAGGATTTGTGTTCCTCTTGCGGTAAAATTCATGCCTGCACATTGCAACTGCACTGCCGTCGTTTCTTTGCGGCAGACAGGAGAAAAGGCTTCCAGCATACGCCCCGCAACCATTTCATAAATGGTGCGCTCGTCGGCAGAGAGGTTGCCGGGAGTATTTTCCGTGATGATAATAGCGTGGTGGTCGGTTATCTTGTTGTCGTCCACCGCACGGATATTGAGTATCTTGGTATCCATGTTTTCGGCGTAGGCAGAAAATCGGTCGTATTTTTTAAGGCTGCCGATCAGTTCCGGTATTTCGTCCATGATGTCGGTCGAGATGTAGCGGGAGCCGGTTCGGGGATACGTTATCAATTTGCCTTCGTATAACGCTTGTGCTATCGTCAGGGTTTTATCTGCCGAAAAACCATACTTGTTGTTGGCTTCTTTTTGCAGGGCGGTCAGGTCATACGGCAGGGGTGGTGCTTGGTTCACTTCTTTCCGCTCCACCTTTGTAACTTGTACCATCCCCGCATCCGTAACCGCTGCAAACGAAGTGTTAGCCGCATTCTTGTCGTTAAATTTATCGACTGAAAGGGCGGTGAACATCGTAGCTTCTTTTGCCGTGTGGAGTTTTAACTGGAAATAGGTTTGCGGAGTAAATGACTTATTTTCCAGATAACGGGAGCAGATGATCGCCAGTGTGGGTGTTTGCACCCTACCCAGCGACCATACGCCCCTGCCTGCTGTAATGGCAAGCGACTGTGAGCTATTGATGCCCACTAACCAGTCAGCGTAGCTGCGGGCTTTTGCCGAATGGTAGAGGTTATCGTAATCGCTGCCCGGACGGAGGTTTTGCAATCCCTCACGGATAGCACGGTCTGTCAGGCTGCTTATCCAAAGGCGGTCGAACGGTTTTTTACAATCGAGATAATTGTATATAAACCGGAAGATAAGTTCTCCCTCGCGGCCTGCATCGGTCATTACGATGATGCGGTCTGCACGGGAAAATAACTCCTTAATTACGTTTAGCTGTTTCATTACGCCGGGGTCATTTTTATACTCTTTGCCCTCTTTGACCTGTCGGGGTTGAAGGATAAACTCTTTGGGAAGTATCGGCAGGTTCTCCGCTTTAAACCCCGTGAAACCGTAGGATTCGGGCATGGCAAGTCCGACCAGATGGCCGAACGCCCACGTAACGGCATAACCGTTACCCTCTAAATATCCGTCTTTCTTTGTTGTTGCACCCACAATAGCCGCTATCTCACGCGCTACGCTGGGCTTTTCAGCAATACATACTTTCATTGTGATTTATTTTTAAATAATTATTGATAAATGAATTAGGAAACACCCCGACTTTTCTTTGCCTTTGGAGCCGACTGCCGGTTTTGCGGATTTTGCCGTTGCTTGTTTTCGTCCTGCTTTTTCTGCTGGACTTCGGTCGGGTTCTGTTGCCCCTTTTGGAGCGGCTTATCCACTTTCTTGGTTGCTTCGTTGGTTTTGCCCTCGGAATTGACGGCAACCTGCGTTTTGCTTTCGGCGGCGGGTTTCACTGTCGCACCTTGCTTTTTGGCGTAGTCGGGGTTATACTTGAAAAAATCCAGTTTGCCTTTTTCGTGGTTCGGTTTAACCCACGCATTGAAAGGCTGATCCTGCCCGTCTTTCATCATGGCTTTTACATAGGTGGCTTTGTCCGCTTCCAACGATTTAATCTGCTTTTCGTCGAGTTCAACTCCCAATAATTTTTTAGGGATAAAAATCTCTTTTTTATCCTCGCCGGTGGAAACTTTTTTCGTGGTTTCCTGACCTTCTGCTTTCTTCTGCTGGCGGATTTCCTTATTCTCTTGGGCATAGCGATTACGGTCTAAGCCGTCATAGGTAAAATCGAATTTCTTGTCCGAAGCATTGATTTGAACATACCCGTCGAATTTAGTTCCGCTACGGGAAGTCATGCCCTCAACTAACACTTTTCGTCCTGCCGCAAAGTCCAACTTCTGTCCTTCGGAGAGTTCAATACCTTTAATTTTGTCAATCGGGCCGATCTGATTGACAGGTAATACTTCCAATCCGTTCGTCTGTTTGTCGAGAGTAACATAACAGGGTTCTTTTTTGCCGGGGGTAAGTTCCAATTCAATTACTTTTCCGGCGTTGCCCGTTGTTGTCAGGTTTGCTTTCGCTTCATCATCGAGCAATATCCCTCGCAGGGGCGCATCCAGATTCGGCTTTTCCTGATAGTAGTGAGGAATGGCTTTGATAGAGCCGTCCGGCTGTTCTTCCAGAGAAATACGCCCTTTAGTGGGGATACGCATACCGCCCGGCTCCATTTCAGGATTCATTTCAATAAGTCCGTTGGACTTGTGGCCGTAGGACATCGCTTTCAAGTGCGGCTCTATCGCTTCCGGCTTAATCCCTTTACGTTCCAAATCTGCCCGGTCGATTTTACTTACGTCCATCGGTTGGAAAGCGGATTGGGAAGTGGTATCGCCGCCGCCCTGCTGCACTTTGGGATTTTGCCCTTTGTCTTGCAGCTTTTGGAGTTCGGCTGCCGGATCAACTCGGTACTTTTCCAGTTCTTCGGGAGGAAAGTTGATTTTGACGAGCTTATTAAAAACACTCTCGGTCATGATAAAGACTTTATTGATGGGATTGGATAACCCTGAGTGTGCCGGATTATCTGCCTGTTCCATCATCTTTTTGAAGAATGCTTCAAGTGCCGAATCATGTGTGTTCACATTCAGCAGGGAAGCCAAATTTGCTTTAGTGGGTTCAACCGTCTGAATATTTCCGTCCTTATCCACATCGGTAACGGCTTTCAGTTGGCCGCTGCTTGCATCTTGAACGAGCATTACTTTTTTGGCATCGTTCTTTAATTTTTCGCTCATATTTTACGAATGTTTTTAGTTAGCGCCAATATCGACGCATGGGCGAAATTAGATGTAACCTATTGATGGGCAAAGCAATATTAAGCCTGCGGAGACTTGTGGAAGTCAACTGGCGACTTGTGGCAGTAAAGTCTTACTACCGAAGGAAATTCAGCGGTCGGTTTTACCCCCTTATCCGGGAATAATGCCTAACTTTGGAGGGTTAATTTTTGAAATATGATTGAGCAATTTTATTCGATTAAGCATTTGTCCACAGAACAGCTAAGGGAACTGTTTTCATTTTACCATGACCGGGGATGGGTGGATTACGATTATTATAAATTAATGCCCGAAGGGATTACTCCGCCGGAGTTGTCGAACGAAGAGATAATGTTTAATATGGACGGAGCCAATCCGCACAACTATTTCGTGTTTATGCAGGGTATGGAAGATGAAAAAGACGGGATAATGATAGGTTTGGGATTGACGGATTATCCGTCATTCGGGGCTTTTCTGCATTTGGACGAGAGCCTGCTGGATGAGATAGTGAGCAAATATGAGTTGAAAGCGACCAATGTAGGAATGGATTATTCCTTTAGAGGTGGTAATGCGGGTAAGTATCTGAATTGATACTGTATAGTAATGTATATCGGAATAAAGATTGTGGGAACTAATCGCTCTGTTCCTCAGATATTAACTAAATTTGTCGGCTGATATAATTATTCTTTTTAAGCATTGCGTATTTCGGATAGTTGTTGCGTATATTTATAAGGCAAGTCTGGCGATCTGGCGATAGAGCAAGCGGACATTGACAAAACAAATTGAATTATATAGTTTGAAAGATATTGAATTAAAAATGATAAATATACCACAAGAATTAAAAAAAGCAGTCGAAAAGAATGAACTCGTACTATTTGTTGGTGCTGGGTTGTCCTTTAATTTTAAAAATCAGAGAAATGAACAACTGAAAGATTGGAGAAATTTAACAAGACAAATTCTCAATCATTTAGAGGATGAGCATATAGATGTTGCTTGCATAAAACCATTAGTAGATAAATTTGACCCAATTGTAATTTTAGAACTAATTGAAAAATTAGATACACACAATGCGCATATATTAAAAAATAAAGTAATACAATTTGTAGAAACTTTTTTTACCTTACAAGAATCAAACAACTATGTACTACACAAGCAATTATGTAAATTAACAAAAAAGATTATTACCACAAACTATGATAATGCTTTTGAACTATCGGAGGATTTTACAGAAAAAACTGCTACAATTGGAAAAAATTTTGAATTAGGAACATTATACAATGCCCATGAATTAACTTTATTGAAATTACACGGAACAATTACTGATGGACAAAGTATGGTTTTGTTTCCGTCTAATTATGAAAATTTATATAGTCAACAAAATGAAGATGCAAGACGTATTCTTTTTCATTTGCGAAATATGATTACTTATAAAACAATGTTGTTTTTGGGCTATGGAATGGGTGATTTTCAAATTAATAACATACTTTTTGAAATTCATAAAATTTTAGGTTCTAACAGTAAAAACAAACATTACATAATCATAAGGGAAACAGAATTTGAACAAAAACGAATAGAATTTGAACAAAAACTTGGCGATTTTTTAACTCCTATTCTAATAAATGATTTCCCTGAAATAGAAAATGTTATTGAGCAACTAATCAATATAAAGGAAACAACACAAAGCCACATTGATATTAAAGTTGCTCTAAAATTAGAAAAACAAAAACAAGAAATAGATTCTTTTATAGAGCGACAAAAAGCAACATTGAATACGAATGATACCGAAAGTCGAATGGAATTATATTCCAATATACATTTTTCAGAAGGATTGAAATTTAATTTAATACAAGATTACAAAAAATCAATCGAACAATATAAAATAGCAGTAGAGTTTAACCCCCAAAATTATGATGCAATTAATAACTGGGGATTAGCACTTGTAAATTGGGGTGAAACAATAAACGAAGAAAGCATTATTAAAAATAGTTTTGAAATATTTGAGAAAGCAACGCAAGTTAATCCAAATCGTGATTTGGCTTTTTTTAACTGGGGAACAACTTTAAACAACTTAGCAAAAAAGAAACAGGATGAAAAACTATTTTATGAAAGTTTTGAAAAATATGAGCAAGCAATAAAAATTAATGGAAGTAATGAAAATACATTATCTAATTGGGGCAATGCTCTTTCTGATTTGGCAAAAATTAAATCGAATATAAATCTATTTTATAAGAGTTTTGAAAAATATGGATGGGCTGCAAAATTCAGCCCGCAAGATGATAGTATTTATTATAATTGGGGCGCGGCATTATATGATTTATATAAAATAAATAACGACCAATCTCTATTTACTGAAATATTTAGTAAATATGAAAAATGTGTTACAATCAATCCTAAAAACGAGAAAGCATTTTATAACTGGGGGTGTGCCTTGAACGATTTAGCAAGATTATCGAAAAACGAAAATAGTTATAATGACGCAATTGACAAATTTGAGAAAACAACAACAATAAATCCGCTACACGCAGAAGCATTTCATAATTGGGGAAATGTTTTGATGGACTTAGCAGAGATAATAGGGGCAGAAAATTTGTATAAAGAGAGTTTTGATAAATTTCAAAAAGCAACGGATATTAATCCTATGGACGATTACGCTTTTTGCAGTTGGGGTACCTCTCTTTATGAATTAGCAAAAATACAAAAAAAAGAAAGTCTTTTCAATGAAAGTTTTGCAAAATACGATAAAGCGACAAAAATTAATCCACAAAATCCGGAAGCAAATTATAATTGGGGTATTACATTATCTCATTATACTGAAATCAATCCAGACGAAGAAATTTTTGAAGAAAGTTTTAAGCAATTTGAAAAAGCAACAAAAGTAAATCCTCAAAATACAGAGGCTTTTAGTAGCTGGGGTAAAACACTTTCCGATTTGGCAAAAATAAAAGAAGACGAAAATCTTTTTTACGAAAGTTTTGATAAGTTTGAACAAGCAATAAAAACTAACACAAATCATGAGAATGCCTTTTATAATTGGGGAACTGCATTATTAGAGTTAGCAAAAATAAAAGAAGACAAGAATTTTTTTTACGAAAGTTGTAATAAATTTGAACAAGCAATAAAAATTAATCCTAATCACGAAAATGCTTTGTTGAATTGGGGAACCACACTTTTTGCTTTAGCACAAATTGAAGATGATGAAAAATTGTACAGGGAAAGTATTGCGAAACTAAATGCCACAACAAAAATTAATCCACAAAATGCAGATGCCTTTTGTAATTGGGGTATTGTGTTGTCTGAATTAGCGCAGATAAAACAAGATGAAAAACTATTTGAAGACAGTTTTGAGATGTTTAAAAAGGCGACTGCAATTGACCCTCAATACGAGGATGCTTTTTATAACTGGGGAATAACACTTTTAGAATTAACTGACATAACTTCCGAAGTTTCTATTTTTAAACAATGTTGTGATAAATTTAGTAGAGTAACGGAGATTAATCGTAATAATGACAAGGCTTTCTATGAATGGGGAGTCGCATTGACAAATTTTGCAAGGCTACAAAAAGACGAAGAACTGTTTAAAGAAAGTTTTAGAAAATTTGAAAGAGCAACTCAAATATACTATGAGGACGATAGTTTTTTAAATAGTTGGGGATTTGCAATTGCAGAATTGGCGATGTTAAAACAAGATGATATTTTGTTTGGAGAATGTTTTATGAAATACAAAGAAGCGACTCGGATTAATCCACAAAATGATGATGCGTTTAGTAATTGGGGATTTGCTTTGTATCATTTGGCGGATTTAAAAAACGATAAAAGCAAATTTCAGGAAAGTTTTGAGAAGTTTGAAAAAGCAACAAAAATTAATTCAAACAATGATTTTGCCTTTTCTAATTGGGGAACAAGTATATCTGGACTTGCTAAAATCGAACAAAACGAAAAGTTATTTGAAAAAAGCTTTGAAAAATTCGCCGAAGCAATAAAAATTAATCCGTATAATGATGCAATATATACCAATTGGGGATTTGCTCTTTACGATTTAGCAAAAATAAAAAATGATACACATTTTTTTCACGAAGGTATTGAAAAATGCCTCGAAGCATATAACCTTAATCCTGCAAACAGTTATAACCTTGCTTGCGGTTATGCTCAAATAAAGGATAAAAAGAACGCTTTGCAATATTTAGAGGAAAGTTTAGATACTCAAAGTATTACGGTAAACGATGTCTTAACTGATGATGATTGGAGATATTATTTTAATGATAATGATTTTCAAAAATTAATATCGAAATTTAGAATATCATTACCGTAGGACGAACGACTAAAAAAAGACCTGCCTGTAACGAGCGGTTTGGCACAATGGCGAGTGTAGTCCGCTCAAACGGCAGTGCGATTTCGGAAGTTTCGTTCCCGCGCGAGCCTCAGTGAACCCGCCACTGCGCCAAGCCGCCAACACGTTATAGACAAGTTAAGTGAATTCTAAAATTTAAAGCATATATGGAGACAGAACAATTGAAAAAAGCAGAGAATTCCACAGAAGAGGAATTACTAAATGAAGATTTTAAAAATCGGTTATCTGAAATAGAAAATTTACTATCTCAGGCAAAAAAGAAGTTCCAAACGGACAAAGCAAGTATTAGAATGTGCCTTACTATTATTGGCATATTTAGTATATTCATTCTTCTTCACATATTTGAAGTTTTTGTTTTACCTCTTTGGTTTTTAATAATATGCATAATCATACTACTTTTATTCATTATTGCATTAGTTTGTCAAGATACTTATAAATCAAAACTGGAAATAGACAAGTATGAGTCAATAAAGAAAATTCACTTAGGTTTCCCTATCTCAAAATCAGTTGACGATGAATATTATAATAGTCTTCTTAAAATGAATCTCGAAAATCTTTCCGATTATTACGTTCTTGTCAAGTCTCATACAGCTAAAAGTTTTCATATAACATTGATATTAATTATCTTAGGATTTATTCTTATTTGCAGTGGATTAATTGCAAGTTATTGTTTTTCAGATATGATAAGTTCATATCTCATCAGCGGTGCTGGGATTATTATTGAATTTATTTCTTGTGTTCTATTTTTTCTTTATAACAAAACAATCCGACAACTGAAAGAATATCACGATAGCCTTTTAAGAGTTCAAAATATACTTGTTTCTTTTAGGCTTGTGGAAGCTATAACAGACGAAAATGCAAGAGGAAATACTATTACAAAAATGATTGAGTCCATAATAAAATAGAGGAACCTGCCTATAATAAGCGGTTTAGCGTATGGTAATCAAACAAAATAGCCACCTTGGAAGTGGTTATTTTGTTTGTGGTTTTTACTCCTGATCCGGTAAGAGTTTACACAGTATTGGATCGTTCTTTATCCGTTCCAGTTCGTCATCTACAATTTGGCGGATTTCTGCTTTTATACGGTCATAATTCTCCTTAATCATTTCCTTCATTCTGTCCACTCCGTCCTCATCGACAAAGTTGGTGATAACAGGTATCTGTTGATATTTGGCAGTTTCTCGTTTTACCCGTTCGTTGTCCACCACAATTTCAGCATGGAAAATCTTTTGTTCTATCCGCTCGTCGAAATTATCTGCGATAGCGCCCACGAACATACCTTGTGTCAGATTGGCTATCTTGCTGGCGGGGATTAGGCTGTCGAGTTGCGTGGATATAGATGTGGATTTGTCGTTACGGTTGATAGTCATAGACTGGCGTTTCTGCAATACTTTCCCGAAACGCTCTGAAAGATTTTTAGCCGTGTCGCCTACTACCTGGCCGCTGAAAATATTACCGACGGTGTTCATCACAACGGCTGCCTCTTTATCCCCATAATCGCGCTTTAGCTGCGAGAAGTCCTGAAAGCCGAGCAATACGGCTACTTTATTGGAACGGGCAGTTGCTATCAGGTTATCCAAACCTTTGAAGTAAATCGTCGGCAATTCGTCAATTACCACGCTGCTTTTCAGTTGCCCCTTCTTGTTGATTAATTTCACAATACGGCTATTGTAAAGGCCGAGTGCCGCCCCGTAAATATTCTGTCTATCGGGGTTGTTGCCTACGCAGAGTATCTTAGGTTCATCCGGGTTGTTTATATCCAGCGAAAATTCGTCACCACTCATTACCCAATAAAGTTGCGGGGAAATCATACGCGAAAGTGGGATTTTAGCCGATGAGATCTGCCCCTGCAACTGCTCAGCAGCGCCACCGAGCCAGGCATCCATAAAGGGGGATAGATAATTTTCCAATTCAGGATAAGAGGTCAGAATAGGGAAAATATCTTCGTATCGTTTGTTCAAAAATTCAATAGCGTGCGGAAATGTACAATAAATACCGTCTTTGTAAATCCTTAAATACCAGATAATAGCGGCAAACAGCACAATAGGCGATTCCACAAAGAAGTCACCCTGCTTGGTCACCCAAGTGCGGTTCAAATTCAGCATTATCGTATAGGCTGATTCGTAAGCATCGGCTATGTCATTCATGAATGCTGGATTAAGCGGATTACAACGGTGCGAACGTGAGGGATCGTCAAAGTTAATCACATAGAAAGTAGGTACTTTCTTATAACCACCTTGATTATTAAGCAGGTGGTTATAGGCTATGGTTGAGAGATCGGGGTACTTGAAATCATAACAGTAAAGTGAATAGCCCTTTTCAATTTGCTGTTTTATGTACTGATTAACAACGGCGTAACTCTTGCCCGATCCGGGTGTACCCAACACAATGGAAGCCCTGAACGGATTTACCACATTAATCCATCCGTTATTCCATTTCTTACGGTAATAAAAACGTGTGGGCAGGTTTACAGAATACTCGTTTTCCATTAGCTTAGTTTCCTGCTGAAAGGATTCGTTCTCGACATTGAACACGTCGTCCATCATATTGTTTTTGAGCAGGCGCGACATCCATGTTCCACCCATTAATAGAAAAATGTATCCTACAGACATTGTTAGGATATAAAAGCCTGCATTTGCTTCCAGCGGCAAGGGTAAGGCTAACAGCCACCAGTTAAAAAAGAATAGCACGAATCCGGCTGACAGGAACACAATGATTTTGTTCCATGTGATTTTTTCTTCCTTAACCCCCTTTGTTCCCAGACAGGAAAGGGCGAGGAATACTACCGAAAATAGTTTAGTCCAAAGGATATTATGGAATAAACCCGCCGTTCGGTCAAAATTAACGAGTATCTTATCGACTACACCGATGTTGATACCCCAATTTATCATCTGCTGGTAACAAAACCAATAGATGTTGATTACTACGAATAAAATACTGAGGGCACGCATAAAGTCCATGACTTTTGCCAATCCCCGGAGATCATCTTCTTGTTGCATAATATTTCGCTTTTATGGATTTGAAAAGCGAAATTAAGATGCAATAAGGTATAATTGATTGATGTTTAGTGATGTAGTAGCTTTAGGTATTAATGTGGCGACTTTTGGCATTATGATACTGACAGACGTTATGCTAACCAAATATTATTTCAAGTATTTAAGGGCTAAGTCTATCAAGGCATAGCAGCGGTGGAAGAAATAATCGTAATAGTTATTGTCGATTATGTCTATCTTATTTGTTTCATGATGCCTGATACGAAAGTCATTCCCGATTTTTGTCAGTTTCAGAAATTCATCATTAAACAACTCCTTATAGTTGTCGTTCTGATTAGACATATCATCGACTATCTTCTCCGATGACTTCTTTTTGTCCAAGTCTGAATAATAAGTCTTTAATCGTTCTAACGCATCCCATATTTTCTCAACGGCAAGCTGTTTGTCCGATATGGATTTGTTATTATACAGAGTTGTTGCTTGTTCGACCAACTCCTTGAGTCCCGGTTCTGTAATAACTTCTCTACTTTTAAGGCTCATTTCGGTCAGTTCCATTTTGCCTCCGGCGAGCTTGTATATGATGCCTTTATTTTTGAGTAGGAGATTTATTTCATCAGCGAAAGAATCGTTACTTTGTCGTGGAAATAACTCTATTGCGTCAAACACACAATATGGATAGTTATTCAAGATGAAATAGTCGAGATTATCTGTATTGGAGTATTTGCCACTATTGTCGAACGCATGAGGAATGTAGTGTTGTCCAATATCTCTAAAAGCAACGTCTTTAGCCCTTATGGTATAATTCAAGCCCGTTTCGGTTGTTTCATAAAGGTCTTCATCAAACCTGTTGAATAACTGTATAATCTCTGATCTTATCTTTTTTGATATAGTCGGTAAGTTAATATTTTTGGAATCAATGGCTTTTTTATTCCTAACAGAAAAAGGAATGAACCTCCCACTTACCGATTCTTCCTGACTTATCTTTCTCCATGAATAGACCGAGCGTTGGGAAATTTTGTCGCTTTCATACAATTCGTATCTATCCGCACGAAGGATCGCGTTTATTTTTCCAAGATAGGCCTGCCAATATCCTGCTTCATATCTGTTTTCGGGATGAAATACAGCACATAAAAAATCCAATAGTACGCCATCATTGCCATTCAACAGCCCAAACCTATCGTCGGTAAATACCCAGCCGGACTCCCAATCATCATTATTGATAGTATGTTGCCAGATATCCCCTTCTGCGTTTTCATATCTTTCATCATAATTTGGCATTTTATCCAACGCATACAGTTTCTTTAGAAAATCTATTTCGGATAAACGTCCATGATAAGGATAAGAAATATGCTGCTCTTCCGTGAGCCAGCTATATTCAACATAACCATTTTGAAATAGGTCAAAAATATCACGCCTTGTTATTTCAGTTATGTTACGCATTGTTTCTTAGATAAATATAACAAATTAATTGATGTGCAAAGGTAGCTAATTACTGACAATCGGCAAAGTACAACCATAGGTATATTATGACTAAACTAAAGGTTAAAACAATAAAAAAGTCCGTATTTGCCATATAAAGCAAAATACGGACGAAGTAGTAAATTAGATATAATCTATTCTTTCATTCTTTTTTTAGAATAGAACTTTGTCGCATCCGGTGAAAGGAAAAAATCGAATGTTTCGGTTGCCCTTTTCTTGGTTAGTGGTTCGTCGATTGTATAAGTACAGCGGACTACTACTGTCAATATTTCGTTTGCATCCCTATTTTCATATTTTGGAAGTTCGTTCGGTACACTTTTTCTAAGCGCATCAATCCGTTGGTTTGTTTTGTCGATGCTGGATTGATAAGAGTCTATCATTACTTTGGAAAGTCTGTTGGCAGCTTTTGCTTTTTCAATGCTTTCAGTAAATACACTGAGCGTTTTTTCAAGCGATGCCATTTGCTTCTCCTTCTCTGTATTAAAATTATCAGTAATAATTTTGATACTGTCAGCAACGCTTATCTGTCTGATTTCCTTCAATTCGTTTACCTTAAAATTAAGGTCGATTTTTACACCTCCATCTGTTTGTACAACATCAGCAATCAGTTTTTCGTAATTATTTGTCGTACCTCCGCAAGAGAACAACAATGTGAATAATAGTAATAATAAAATATTTCTCATATCTCTATGTTTTTAAGTTAGTTATCATCATTTATTATCATTGTCTTTATCTTTGTCTTTCCCTCCCGGCTTGGTATTCTCCATCCGCTTACGTATCTCTTCCTGCAAGCGATCAAGGAAAGGCGTAGGTTGATTGCGAATTCGCATATCATAGAAATTCCGGGCAATATTATTACCCAGATCAATATTGAATATACTCTCGAAATAGGCGGCGATTTGTATCAAGGGTATTTTACCGTTGTTGAAACACCCTTCTGTATCTAATGCGTAGATCATTTCGATGAGATCGGTTTTACTTCCAGTCCAGGTTAACTTCACTTTGGGGAAAGATGTATTGCTGGGTTTCTGCATATAATTATCCAGTGCTTCCAGTTCCGAAAGAAGATATGCCTGCAACATATCGTTTGCCATGACCTTAGCAACCTTGAAATCCGCATTGGTCGAAAACTGCGGATCGCGTTCGTAATAGAACGTTTCGAGATATTGCTCCGTGTCAGGCTGGCCGCGAACGAAATAAGCGGCATCGAGATACGTTGCGCCGGAACGGTAATAACGGTAAAAATCCAGTATCTTGTCGTTAAAATCTTGAATAACGTCCAGTTTCTTTTTTAGGTACTCCTTTTGCGCCTCCACGCTGCCAACCGGACGGTGCATTTCGGTATTATATATTTTTCGGTAATAGATCAGGTGGCAGAATATTTTAGGTTTTACCTCTTTGAAAAATAATATCTCCTCGTCCTCATCCTGAAACTTATATGCTATGATAAATTCCTTTAACCGGTCAAAAGCATTTCCCAAGACGTGAGAGGCATCGAGAGATTTTTTCAGAACATTCTTATCCTCGGCTTCGATCTGTTGTATCTTTTGTCTGATATCCTTCTGTAGTTTTTCGACAAAATTTATCATCGTGTATTTATTTTAAGTTATGATTCTTTATATTTAGATTCAGAATCAAAAGTTATTTAACTTATAAACCCATACCTCCTGAAACTTCAATCCGTTGTGCTGTAATCCAACGAGCATCATCAGTGCATAAAAAGGCAACAACCCCTCCTATGTCATCCGGTTCTCCAACCCGACCAAATGCGGTAAATGCTTTGATATTTGCATTATATCCGGCATTATCCCTGATAATTCCTCTTACAAAGTCGGTAGCAATTGGGCTGGGAGCCACTGTGTTTACTCTGTAATTTCCCGCTGCTTTTAGATAGATCGTCTGCACCCATATATTCTTAGAATAATAAATTAATGATTGCACCTATTGCAAAAATGATTACCCCCATACATACAACGAGTAAAGTAGTCATTTTCTTGCCAAGAAACTTAGCCGTAATCACAATAGATGATATACATACAGAAGAAGATGTCAACGAAAAAACCATAGAAGACCCAACTGTAAGGTCGGTAAATTCCAACAAAGGTTTCATTATTAACATATCAGCGCCATTGCAAACAAAGATAGGAATCCCGACTACTAACATAATCAGCATGGATAACCATTGGTTGCTGAAATTGAAAAAATAAAGAATTTGTTTTGGATTAAACAGTTCTAACGATAAAGTGATTAAACCGCCAACAAGAATATACGGCATGATTTGTTTCATCAACAACATGGTTTTCACAAAAATATCCTGTGTAAACGCAGTACACCCCCCCGACGGATTACATGATTCGTATTTGCCATATTCTTCCTTAAAAAACTTTTTGCTAATCCATTCAACCATTATACCTGCACCCATTGCCAAGACAAATGATGCAACTACCCGTATAATAGCATATTGCACCCCTAATAAGCTAAATGACATGATGACGATAAACGGATTTAACAGTGGCGCAGCAATGATAAATGTGATAACCGTTCGCAACGAACATCTTTGTTTCATTACTTCTATCAACGGAATCGCACCGCACGAGCAGACAGGTAGAATTGCGCCGTACAAAAACGCTAACAGCTGGTTTTTAGGGAAAAAACGTTTCAGCTTGCGGCTATAGTTCTCAACAATCGTTCCGGTGAAAATACCAATCAGCACAATGAACGAGGTTTCGATAAAATTTTCCCAGCAAAGGAAGAGCCAGCGCGGTAAAGTCTTGTAAACAATGCACAAGGCTTCGCGATTCATGGAATGGATGCCGTTGATGTTGGCATAAACCATGTCTGCAATGATAACAGCCAATGCCGTCCACACTACAATCCGCGCCAAAAGCGGATTTATCGGTTCTTTTCGTTTTATTTTTACTGTTTCCATATTTATGAGTTGTATTTAAATTTTTCTTGTTGAGATATAGATTGCTTGTCGTTACGCCTGAAAATCGTGAGTATAGCTTCTTTATTTTTATTTCCTTTGATAACCAATGAGATTTCTTTTTGCCAAAATCCTTTTTTTATTTCTTTCCATTCTGATTGACTGATAATTGAAATGCTTTTTTGGAATAACTTAGTCGTTTTCATTCCGTCAATACAGGTTTCTTCGGGCGCTTTAATCTGAATGAGAAGTTGTATTGTGTCGCCGATATTATAAATCGTTTTTTCTCCTTTAAGATATTGAATATTGGCTTGTCCGAATGTATTCAAAGACAGGATAAAAAGGAAAAAGAGTAATATAATGGGTTTTTGCATGTTCATTCGGATTCTGGTATTGCGTAAATCGCTTTCTCGTAACATGCACTTAGGCATCTTCCGCAACCGATACATTCCTCTTTATTGATAACGGCTTTCCCATCTACTATGGAAATAGCATCTTGAGGACAAACCGAAAGGCATTTTTTGCATCCGGTGCACTTCGGTTCGTTTACCGCATAAAGAACGTCATCAAGAGCTTCGCATGAATCCAAAATGGCAATTGAAGTCGCTGAAATGATTACAGCGAAAATAATACTTTTAAGGAATTTCATTTTTGTTTTCATATCGTTCGTGTATTAAAAATTAAATCGCATTTCGAGCCTGAAAAGATTGGGATTGCTTAGAAGTTCAGGGCTGTTTACATATCCGTAAGAAGCATTTATCAATAGTTTATTGAAAAACTTCTTCCCTATCTCTATATCAAATTCAGAATTAGGGTCGGTTCTTGTCTGACCGACATACTGAATTTTCAAATGTGCCTTTAATTTAGGAATTGTATGTTTAACCGATAACATATAGAATGGCATATCTGGCGTATCAAATCGCAAAACTGTTCCTACCAAAATATTGCTGAACGAATTACTTGATTTGTTTTCGCTATCTCCATTATCGGAATTGAAAGCTGTTTGACCATAATATGAAGCACTAAAAACAGTACGGTGTGAGTTTTGCCACATAACGGATTTTTCAAACTTAGCACAATAAATCAAGGCAGAATTACCACCCGAAGAATATAACAATTCGGGTTTCAGCCAATATCCGTTACCGATTTCAATGTTTGAATATACTCCACCCATTACCGTAGGCGTTTTTATCCAACTGCCAAATTCGGAATATAGAGCCAAACCAACGGTTTCGACATGAAGAAAAGACCGGGATTTTTCGCCACCTAATCCATCGTCCGAAAACTCATTATTTTTTGCCGAAGGACGAAAACCAAGTGTCATACCTGCTAAATTGGTTTGCCCTAACGACTCTCCGAGTAATGGCTGATTCATATATGGCAAAATATCATATAAATAAGCCATATTGCAAAATGTTCCGTTTCGGGCAAAATATTTGCTTACCGTTCCGCCAAACACATTCAACCCGATACGATTAAAGTCCTTTTTATAATTCAGACCCAGCACCCGCTCATTGACCAAATAAACCTCTTCCGACCGAATGGATTGCAGTCCAAGCGTAAGATTTCCCAATGAACTATTATTCTGATAAAAGGCTTCCCTTAGTCCGGGAAAGATAGTACCTGACTTTATTTTCAAGTCATAATCTCCCTGATACCATGTTTTGAAGCCCCCTTCAAGATAGACTGTGTGCTGTTTGTTGGTATAGTTTAATCCAAATAAACTCATTTGATTTAATATCAAACTATTGGTTAAATACCCTGCACCCCCTGTCAATTCAACACCCCACGAAAAGTCCGATTCTCCTATCTGTTTTAAATTTCCACCTAATTGGCTCGGACACTCCCATTGAGCAAAAAGCGTGATGCTCATTGGAATAAAAAACAGAAGACTGATGATTTTTTTTCTCATATAGAATTACGTTTTACTGACAATAAACCTTTTTTGCATGTACCAATACAATCGCCACACAGTATGCAATCTTCCGTGTTGATTTTTATTTTGCCATCTACTGAATGAATAGCTTGTTGTTTACACGAGCGGACACAACTTTTACAATTATTACATCCACTTTCGGCAATGACAAGTTTCTTTGCTCCCGGAATTTTTGTAACCCACCCTAACAATAGACCAACAGGGCAGGCGGTACGGCAAAACGGTCGGTAAATTAAAACAGAAGATACCAAAAGCAGAACCAATAAGATATATCCGGTTATGTTGGAAGAAAATAGATTATAAGCGACTTTGAATGGGTCGTACTTTACAAAAATAATGCTTCGTGTTATGACTAATTGCACGACTAATACCACCAATAAGCCGATTTGAATGTATTTTATAATTCTTTGCGACTTCTCTGTCGTGAGCCATTTTCGTCCGGGCGACCTGAATATAACATCTTGCAATGCTCCTAAATGGCATAACCAACCGCACCATGTTTTTCCGAAAAAATAGGTTGCAACCACTAATCCGAGAAACCAAAGCATCGAAATGAAAGTAATAGGATTTCCTAAAATAAAGAGTATGACTTGGTGCAGGCTCATTATCATACATGGGCAAGCACCTCTCACAAATCCGAGATAGATGATTGATGCTAAAAGAATAAGTCCCCTGCTATTTCTTACAAGACGGTATTTAATGGTTAAACCTATGATTGCTGATAGCATCAACAATACAATAGTCTGATATAGCAAATTTTTATCAATGGGGGTTTGTGAAACTTCCGATTCGTTATCCGAAAACTCATTTAATTCGGATGAAAATTCCGAAAATTCATCATCGGAAGCTGTTGTAAATTCAGATAAATTTTCAAACTCGCCGCCGGCAGGCAAAAAATCGTCAGCGATAAATGGATTCAGCGAATCAATAGTTGATACGGCGTTTAATGAATCGGTAATGCAGATAGTTGAATCGCAGGACTGAACAGGATATTCCTTGTTTTTATATTTTTCTATTGCAAAAACATACGAGCCGATTACTAACAACGTAGCGACAGAACCGAAGAATATGTATCTTTTTTTATGATATGTAAACCATCCGAATAATGTAGCCAAGACTATTACGGCCACAATACCTGCCATTTTCAACAGAACTGATGATGTTGAGGGTGCTTTCCCTCCAACTGCATATACGCACGATTTGCATTTCTCCAAGAGAGGGATGCTATCTTGTGCATTTGCAAGGACAGGAAGTCCTATTGCCAACAATAGTAATAATAGAATTATTCTATGTACTTTCATTATCTCCGAAACTTACTTTTTGGGTTTATTAAAAGAAAACACGGCATAACCGCCTTCTTTATCGCAAGTTCTTACGGCAGAAATTTTTGCTTGTCCATCTTTGGCATCACTAATTTTCTCAATTTTTACTTTAATTTGTCGTGTATAATATCCCGGCTTAATTTCTTTCCAATCGGTAGCGCCTAATATTTTCAGATTCTCATAAGTGAATTTTGTTTTTTTGATTTCCACAGGACAAACACGGTGGTTAAACTGTATTTGCACATCTACCACAACTTCATCTCCTGCCTTGTAAACCTCTTTTACACTGTCCTTAGGAATGGATAAACGAATATCACACGCCAAAAGCTGAAATGTAGTTAAAGTCATTAGGATTGATAACACTATTATTTTTTTCATTTCTACCTTTTTTTAATGGTTAAAAATATTACATAAAACTCCGATAAGAATAGTAACCACAGTCAATAGAAAAGCACAAACCGCTTCTCTGCTAAAAACAGATTGTTTGGCTTTAACATAAACCCTCATCGACTGCCAGTTCATTTTAGCATGAAAGACTGATAAGACCATAAATGCAAGTCCGGAAAAGATATGGACTACTGTAAAAAGATGTATGAACAGTTCATTTTCTAAAGCCTCAAAAATCTGGATAACAATAGCTGTTATTACCAAAACGGTGAAAGTAAGGAATAACGCCACAGAAATAAACTTGCGGCGGCTAAATGCTTTTTGATGCGATGCGTTCATTATTTTCTATTTTTATGTTCATAATGATATTTTGTTAAAATGTATATGCCATTCCCAATCCGTAATTGTTTAAGCCTATTGTCGGTGCAATAACCAGACTGCTACTCTTGCCTCTTCCTCCTATGCCAAATGCTCTATGAATTACGGGTAATAGCAGGTAGCCCAATTCGGCACTTAAGATTCCTATACCTGCACCTGCCGACACATCGCTCAACCAATGTTTTTTATTGGTAACACGCAGCAATCCCGTTCCGGTAGCAATAGCGTAGCCGGCGACACCAATCCAAGGGGAGGTATCTTTATATTCTTTGAACAAGATATGCGCACCGACAAATGCGGTAGCTGTATGGCCGGATGGAAAGGATTTGTAATTGGAGCCATCCGGTCGTACTACATTGATTGAGCTTTTCATCGTTTGTACAATTCCGCCCATAATGATATGAGAGGTAGCCATTATGATTGTCCGATCCCGGAAGTTATGCTTTGCTTTTATCCCCATTAAATCCAGTCCATATACGGCTACAGTCGGAGCAAACTGCGAATAATCATCAATAGTCCATGTACCGATACCGTTTTTAGTCACTTCGTCGTGTATTTCATAGTCATCTGATTTATCGAACTGTGAAGATACACCGTAAGTTATAAGTGTCGCAGGGATTATGAATTTCGAGTAAGGTGCATTAAAAATGTTATTGTTTCTTTTTCTTCCTTTCAAATCCATGTTGAATAAATACTCTTCGTTGAATTTTGATGAGTAAGTATTCGTTCTTCCGTCATACGGAAGGGCTCTAAACGAATTCCGGCTATCTATCTCTATACGAGGCAGAAGGGAATCGACTTTCATGCTTGATTTCAAGTTTTCTATACTTCTTATCTTCAATGTATCTGCTTCTTGTGCACTTATTTTAGAAACGACAAAAAGAAACACGATTATCACTTTAATCTTCATAATCGAACTGGGTATTTAAATTTAGTGCAAAGGTACAGTCCGACTTTGTAGATAATTAGAATGAAATTTGTAGAAATTTTGAATTTTTGAAATTAGATTGAATGAGCATGGCGAGAAAGGGGAATAAGGGGATGCTCAAATCCCAATTCATAAGCGATTTCACTTACCGTCGAATGTTACAGTAAAAATATGATGTCTCTCTTCGTACATATATTCAATTTTCCAACCGTGATACTTACAGATTTTCTCAACGATAGATAATCCGAGACCATGCCCTTTAGATACTTCCTGATTTTTATGGAAACGGCGAAAAATAGTATCAGCATCAAGATGTTGATTATCACCGGTATTGGCAACAATCATCTCTTTATCCGTGAGGGTGAGGTTGATGCAACCCTGCGGATGATTATAACGAATAGCATTCGTGAGCAGATTGTTGAGTAGGCTCACAAACAATACCTTGTTTGCTTTCAGCATACAATTATCCTGTATATCAGAATGGAAGTCCAATTCGTCATCCTCAATCATCATAGATATATTAGGAAGAACATCTTGTGCCAATTGGCTAACATTTATCAACTCGTCTGCCGTCTGATTGCGATTTTCAATCTTAGCTAAAAGAAGCAGATTATTGTTCAGTCGTGCCAGATGGCTTACATTGGAATAAATGGAAGATATGATCTCAGATTGTTCTTCTGTCAGGTCGGGACGTTGGATCAGCATATCCAACTGACTTTGCATAATGGCAAGCGGAGTATGTAATTCGTGCGAGGCATTCTCCGTAAATTCTTTTTGCGACTGAAAAATGGAAATGCTGTTCTTTATCATTTTTTCTAACGAATTATTCAGGCGGATAAATTCGCTGACATTGGTTTTCTGAAATTGAGGAGCGACACCTTTGTCAATAGAAAAATCTTCCAATGTATCAAGCGTTTGATAAAAGGGCTTCCATAAACGTTTTGAAACAACCTGCAGAACAAGTATCAAATAAGCTATAATAAATATTAGTGTAACTGCATATTGCGTTGTTAGAAGCTGACCGATATCTTCATCCATCTTTTCCAATGTATCATTACGCTGTTGCTGCAACCGGCGAAGTTCTTCCAAATCTGTTTTTTGTACCCTTTGTTCTTCCGGTGGTAACTTGGCGTATTTCTCTACTTGGAGTAGCCAGTCCTCCCATTCATCCATGATGAAATACTGATAGTCTGCCACCTTATTCTCCAAACTTTGATAGGAAATATACATAATTACAACTGCTGCCGCTATAAAGGGAAGAAGTACCTTCCATAATAATGATTTTGACTTTTTCTCTTTCATTCTGTTTCCCATTTATATCCTACACCATACACATTCTTCACATAATTAGGGCATCCCACTTTCTCCAACTTGCTTTTGAGATTCTTCACATGCGCATAGACGAAATCATGATTGGAGAGCATATCAGCCATGTCGCCGGAAAGATGTTCGGCTAAAGCAGATTTCGAGATAACCCTATTTTTATTTCCTATCAGGAAAAGGAGTAAATCGTATTCTGATTTTGTCAGAATAACCTGCTGTTCCTTGACAGTGACAGTTTTGGAGAGTAAGTCAATAGAAATTTCTCCTGCTTTAACTGTATTATTACTTCCGAAATTTTTCCTTCGCATGACTGCATAAATACGCATACTAAGTTCCGAAAGATGAAAAGGTTTAGGCAGATAATCATCGGCTCCTATCTGTAATCCATTTAGCTTATCTTCGAGCGATCCTTTGGCGGAGATAATAATAACACTATCCTCCTTATTCTGCCGTTTCAGTTCTTGCAGGATTTCCAAGCCGTCTTTACCGGCAAGCATCAAATCAAGAAGAATGCAGTCATACGAATAAAGCGTTATTTTTTCTACCGCTTCATTGTAGGTATATGCACATTCGCATACATAGTTCTCTTCCGAAAGATAATTCTTAATATTTTCGGATAGCTTCCGTTCGTCTTCTATGATTAATATTTTCATTGCCTTTGTTGTTGTTTAACTGAAAATCACATATAAGTCATCTAAATTACAACGCCAAAAGTAGGAGTTAATTTTGTAGATATTTTGAATATTCATGATTATTAACGCTCATGTATTTCTATATGATTTTCGGAGAAACAATAATACCAATACTGCCAGCATACAACTGATGCCTCCAAATAGATACACACTCTGATAGTTGTACCAGCCAGTAATCAGACCGGCTATTGGCCCGGCAATGCCTAATGAGAGGTCGAAAAAGTCGGAATAAGCACCTAAGGCAGTGCCACGCATCTGTGGTGCAACCTTTTTTATGGCAAGAATACCCAATGCCGGGAAAATAAGAGATGTGCCCATACCTGTGGTAGCATATGATTCTGGATTTTCAAATTTACCGTATTTTAACAAGCAGTTTCAGATTGTCAAAGGTAAAACTCCGACAGAATATAGAAAACTAAGTAAAGTTTAGGAAATCACAAAGCAATTAAGATATAGTAGATTACAAAGCAGGAAGTATCCATATTTCAGATTGTATCTAACATTCCAAATTTGTCTATGGTTTTTTTGAAAATTATTAATTCAAGCCTCTCTTGTTATTTGGTTTTTTCTTTTTGCGGACAGTTTCTTTTTTAGTGCTAATCTCATGTTGCGGTTGAGTTATATTTGAAACCCCTTGCAAATCTGCTCCGGCTTTTGATGCTTCGGGATAGCGTTCATTCAGGGCATTGGCGGAATACTCCTTACCCAGACGGGAGCCGTTCAGTACACATCTGTTTTCATGGTCGATGAATGTTACCCCCGTGATGCGCCCCGCATCGTTGCGCCGGATAAAGAGGTCGATGTGGTAAGTCCTGAGCCGTTCGCGCAGTGCGTTTTCGGTCCGTGCATCGAGAAAGGCTTCGGTAACACGGTGACGGGTATGCTCCCGGCTATTTGCTTTTGTGATTTTCTCGCCGGAGTGTTCCATGTGCCGCTCCAACGCATCAAAACCAGCGGTTTTTCCAAACAAGGAAGATTTCAGCGGAGTAACCTCTGCCTTTTTTCCGTCAGCGTTCAATGCCGTATATAGCAACCCCCTATATGCGTTCCCGTCCCTTTCGCCCCTGACTTCTTCTATACCTATATTATATAAGGAGAGCAGGGCCCGGAACTCGCCTAATGTCTGGAAACGGTACATGGATAGCGCGGGTTTGATAACCGCCGCTATCTGTTGTTTCAAATCGCCCTTTGTGGGATCAACGGGTTTAAGTTGCCATTTCTCGGAATGCTTTTGCCCTTTGGCCGGATGCAGGTTGTACTCCTTTTCCAATTCTTCAGTAATGGCTACGCTGCGTTCATTCCGTTTGCCGTCATATATCTTTTTTCCGTTCTGACCAACCTGTACCGATACGATATGTATGTGTTCCCGTTCGATGTCGGAATGCTTGAAAACAATGTAAGGTTGTCCGCCCCAACCCATGCGATCCATATAATGCCCAGCAACTTCGGATAGCTGTTCATCCGAAAGATTGTCTTT
This sequence comes from Bacteroidia bacterium, assembly GCA_025996865.1. Classification (GTDB taxonomy): domain Bacteria; phylum Bacteroidota; class Bacteroidia; order Bacteroidales; family Azobacteroidaceae; genus Azobacteroides. Next base: position 78,419 of record BNTV01000001.1, on the reverse strand, counting down.
AGGGTCGGGATTGAGCGAGATATGAATAACCGGCTTTTCGGTTCTAAAATGGTCGGGCATCCATCGCAAAATGTCTTCCGCTGTTTCTCCCACATTGAAATTACCATCTGCTGGTTCGCGGAGAATATGCGTTGCCAGTACCGTTCCCACTCCTTTATCCACCTTTTCCTGATTGTAAAAAAGTGCACCGTAAAGGTTGCTTCCGGTTGTAATATTGGCTACCATCGCTGTCTAAAGTCTTCGGAAAGTGTGATGATCTGTTGCCCGATAGCCGCCAATTCCGCCGTTATCTTTTCCAGTTTATAGAGCAAGGCAAGTGCTTTTTTCTCGGAAAAATGCATGTGAAGCTCCTTTACTACCTGATTGTAATTCGTTCCTACGGCGCGGAATTGTGCGTGGAATTGTGTGAGTTTAGCCACATATTCGAGCGTTCCCTTGTCGGTTTTTATCACTCGGAACGTGTCGTTAAAAACACGCGCTTTGATAAAAGCGGCTTTGGATTGAAGCCCGGAAGTTTCAAACATGGTGAGGAAACGGGCATATTCCCCGGCGGTAAAGTTTACCGAAAAACGGTAATCCGCCGTATTTGTTTTGGTGGGTCTGCCACCTTTGCCCCTTGCGGGTAAATTCTTCTTTTCCATACATCGGATTTTTAGGAGTAGCCACAGCTACGCCGATTCATAAAAAATCCGATCCCTTAGCTGGTGGTATCAGCCGCCGATATTAAAAAAGCGCCGACTTCGGAGTAGCTTTTCCTCCCCTTGCGGGCAAGCTGTTTTCTGATGCACCAAATGTAATTTGCAGCAGAAAACACAGCTTGCTCTTTGCCCCGTTGCAAAGAAATCTGTCCGTAAGGACAGACCATTGAAACAGCTTCCCGATCAAACGTCGAAGGGAGGCTCATTAACCACCGGGATCGTCATGGCGACAAAGTTACCGGACATTATAATCAGTTGCGCTATAACTGATTATGCCTCTATTAGCCAGTTGGATGCCACTCTGTTCCATAGCCCGAAAACCGCATACAACCGAGCCGAATAAGAGGTTTATTTGCAGGAGAATTTTAAAAATATGACCGACTATGCGGACGATTGATAATATGAAAAAGAGGCTGGATAGCTTAATGATTAACCGGATAAATGAAAGGTTAATCACGAGGCCGGATAACCGGCTATATGAACGGCTGATTGAAATGCCGTACCTAAGACTGTCCGGCTTGCCGGATGATAAAACGGTCAGGTGCATGGCTGGTCAAACAGTCAGCCATTCAAACAGCCAATCGACCGGATATAATTATGGCCTGCCATGCGGTTTGCCGGTCAGTTAATCAAGCGTATAATCAACTGTATGTATAACTAATTAAATGATTTAAAGATGGAAAAGAAAAATTTGTGTGTTGCCTTCTCTACTCAAAAGGGAGGGGCAGGAAAAACAACCCTTACGGTGCTGGTAGCATCTTATCTGCACTATGTGAAAGGCTATGATGTAGCGGTGGTGGATTGCGATTATCCGCAGTACAGCATCGCCGAGATGCGCGAGCGTGATTTGAAAATGGCAACGGACAATGATTATTACAAGTCGCTGGCTTACCAACAATTTACCCGGTTGAATAAGAGGATATACCCGGTAGTAAAGAGTTTGCCTGAAAAGGCGGCTGAAACAGCTAAAGCATTACAGGAAAAAGGCAAGTACGATATTATTTTCTTCGACCTGCCCGGAACGGTCAATAAAGAGGGAGTAATCTATACACTTTCGATTATGGACTACATTTTTGCGCCTATCAGCGCCGACCATTTGGTTTTGAAAAGCACCCTGCGTTTCGCATCCCGCCTCAACGATACGCTTATCACTACCGGGAAAGCGAAGATTAAAGGTCTGTATCTTATTTGGAATCAGGTCGATGGACGGGAGAAATCGGAGCTGTACGATGTGTATGAACAAATCATTGCAGAACTCGGTCTTTTGGTATTGAAAACCTTTATCCCGAACAGTCTCCGGTTTCGCCGTGAACTTCTCGAATCCCATAAGGCGCTGTTCCGCTCCACTCTGTTTCCGGTAGATAAGACATTGCTAAAAGGCAGCAATGTGGATGAGCTGGTTGAAGAAGTTTTAGGAATCATCAATTTATAACGCTATGGCAAAAACAGTAAAAAAAGAAGATATAGACGAAAAAGCGATAATCGCCAGCTTCTTACAGGATGAACCGACAGACCATGATGCGCTGGTCAGGAAAAATGAAGAAGCGGATAGCCAGCAACCTGTCCCGCCGGTAGAGTCCCCGAAAGAAGAAAGCAAGCGCAGACGGGGAAAGGAACCGGATTATGAAACGGTATTTGTCAAAGAATCCGGCATTACCGCTCGGACGGGCAAGATGGTCTATATACGGCGGGAATTTCACGACACGATTCAATCCGTGTGTCAGGTAATCGGGGGTAATGAGGTATCGCTGTCAAGCTTCATTGACAACGTGCTGGCGCATCATTTTGACACTTACGGCAGCGAGATTACCCGCCTGTATAATGAAAAACATAAAGGAATAAACATTATAAAAAATTCAGAGAAATGAAATTAAGAAACAGAAAAGAGCCGGAGGAAACAATGGCTGAAATGGCTTCCTATGCAGAGCAATATTTGAAGCCCGTTGAGATAGACCGTCGGGGGTGCGTGTATATCAGCAAGCGCAACCACGAAATACTTTGTTCGCTTATACGCTCGATAAATCAAAAGGGACTAACCATCGGCGGTTACATAGACAATGTAATCACCGAACACTTAGAACAACATAAGGCGGAGATAAACCATATCTACCGCCGGGAGCGGAACGACTTAATATAAACCACTAAAAATTCCAATCATGTCAGACAAAATAATCATGTTATGTATCGTGTTGGCGGCTGTCGCAGTAATAGCCGCCGTGTTTATCCGTCGTGCCATCGGTTACAGGCGGAGAGTAAAAGAAATAATCGGAGAAGGTATTCCTCCGGAAGAAATAAGCATAAAAATTACAGGCGAAGAAATATCCCATGAAGTGAGCGACTTCTATTGCAACGCTTTATTGCTTCCTGCGGACACCTCCACCCATGATGCCAAAGATGTGCTGATCCAACCTAAATACCATGCCCGTATAAAAGCAATCGTAAGCAGTGCCCGGGAAAAGGGCATACCGGTAACTATGTATAGCTATATTGATAATGTACTGGCGCACCACTTTCTGTTTTTGGGAGAAGATATAACCGATTTACACCTGAGAAGAGATGATAACCATTAATTCCCATACCATACTCGTTTTGTTGATTGTGTTTGCCGTCATTTATGCCATCTGGACAATGGTTTACCTGAATCGTTTGGGAAAAACGGAAAAGAAAAAGAGCGATGCAAAAGAGCAAAATCCGGCAAAACGCAAAAAAGGGGATATTATCGGCAAGAGCCGGTTTGTGTTGCCACTTTCCGGCCAGTCCCCGCCAGAAGCTACCGTAACTTCTGAAACTGAATTAGATACAAAAAAAGAGAATATATTTGCTCCCGCAAGTGTACCCGAACACCCCCGGCAAATAGCGCCGGAAGAACTGGACGATGTTTTCGGTGCTGTCCCGGAAGGCGAAACAAACGAGCCTTTGGACATCAACTATCCGCTGCAAGTTAAACCATTCCCGGAAGAAGAAGCGGAAGAAACCGAAGACGAGGACGAAAGTGAGGATTTGCCAATCAAAGGCAAACCTGTCGCCCAGGGGGTCAGTTTTGAACAAATGGGCGAAGCCTACCGCCATGTGGTACATAATCCGACAATTACAGAGGAGCAACAAGAGGAAACCGGACGTGTCCTCTTAAACCTGAAAGGAACCGATATGTTTGAAGCTATCGTTTCAGGTCAGCCCGGACGGGGCGATAAGGTAGATATCCTTATTAACACCTACCTCACGGCATTCCAAAAAAAGGTCGCCGAAAGGTCAGCGGAAAGCCTTACTCTGCAGAGTGAAGTCCCGGCGGGTTTTAACATCCGAATGTATGAGAGTAACGAATTTTAAAAAGTAAGGAAATGAAAAAGTACGATTACGGATAGCGCGATAAGCCTATCCACAGACCACTAAAATTTCAAGTAAAAACAAGTTTCACCCGGTGCGGGGCTTATCCAACCCCGCACCATCTTAAAAAATTCAAGTTATGACAAAGAAGAAAATTCTTATGTCGGCGGCATTTGTCTTTGCCGCTGTTTCCTCCGCATTTGCACAGGGCAACGGAATCGGGGGTATCACCGAGGCTACCAACATGGTAACCAGTTATTTCGATCCCGGCACGAAATTGATATACGCCATCGGAGCCGTGGTCGGACTCATTGGCGGAATCAAAGTATATAACAAGTTCAGTTCAGGCGACCCGGACACCTCGAAAACTGCCGCCAGTTGGTTCGGAGCCTGTATTTTCCTGATAGTAGCAGCCACTATCCTGCGCTCTTTCTTCCTTTAATAACTACTCCCAAAAACAACGATATGGAGTACAATATTAATAAAGGGATAGGCAAAAGCGTGGAATTTAAGGGATTGAAAGCACAATACCTGTTCATTTTCGCCGGTGGCCTGCTATCCGTTTTCGTGCTGTTTGTAATTCTTTACATGATCGGCATTGACCAATGGATTTGTATAGGCTTCGGCATAATAGCCGCATCGGTACTGGTATGGCTGACTTTCAACCTTAATGCGAAATACGGTGAGAACGGGTTAATGAAGCTCATGGCAAAACGCCAGCATCCCCGTTACCTGATAAACCGCAAAATTCCATACCGCTTATTCCGCAAAAAGAAGAAAGCGCTATGAGGAATATAATGAAAGCATCCACGATAGAGAGCAAATTTCCGCTGCTGGCTGTCGAACACGGATGTATAATAAGCAAAGATGCGGATATAACGGTAGCCTTTCGAGTCGATCTGCCGGAACTTTTTACCGTAACCAGCGCCGAGTATGAAGCCATACACGCCGCATGGGTAAAAGCGGTAAAGGTACTGCCGGACTACACTGTGGTGCATAAGCAGGATTGGTTCGTCAGTGAAAAATACCGTCCGCAGACGGGCGACGGTGATATGAGCTTCCTTTCGCGCAGTTATGAACGGCACTTTAACGAGCGCCCGTTCCTGAGCCACTCCTGCTACCTGTTCCTTACAAAAACGACAAAGGACAGGATGCGGATGCAGTCTAATTTTTCTTCCCTCTGCCGGGGCAATATCATCCCTAAAGAGGTGGATAAAGAAATGACCGTGAAATTTCTGGAATCTGTCGGGCAGTTTGAACGGATTGTAAACGATTCGGGGTTTATTACTCTTACCCGTCTTACGGACGATGAGATAACGGGTACGGCAGATAGCGCAGGATTGATCGAAAAGTATTTTGCCCTGTCGCCGGAAGATACCACGACACTGGAAGATTTGGAGCTGGGAGCGGATGGTCTGCGCATCGGAGATAAAAAGGTATGCGTGCATACCTTGTCCGATGCAGAGGATTTACCGGGACGGGTGGGAACGAGTATCCGCTACGAGAAACTATCGACCGACCGGAGCGACTGTCTTTTATCTTTCGCTTCTCCTGTCGGGCTGTTGCTCTCCTGCGACCATATTTTTAATCAGTATTTGTTTCTGGACGATAGCGCCGAAAATCTGCGGAAGTTTGAAAAGCAAGCCCGCAATATGCAGTCGCTATCCCGCTATTCCAGAGGAAACCAGATAAACAAAGAGTGGATCGACCATTACCTAAACGAAGCCCATTCTTACGGGCTGACCTCTATCCGGGCACATTTTAACGTGGTAGCATGGAGCGAAGATGCGGACAAGTTGCAACACATCCGCAACGATGTCGGCTCACAGCTTGCGCTCATGGAGTGCCGTCCACGCCATAACACGGTGGATGCGGCTACGCTCTATTGGGCGGGAATGCCCGGCAATGCGGGGGATTTTCCGGCGGAAGAATCGTTCTACACGTTTATAGAACCTGCACTGTGTTTTTTCACCGAAGAAACCAACTATAAGGATTCGCCAAGCCCGTTCGGTATCAAGATGTGCGACAGGGTTTCAGGAAAGCCCCTACACCTGGATATATCCGACCTCCCGATGAAAAAGGGAATCATTACAAACAGGAACAAGTTTGTATTGGGGCCTTCGGGCAGCGGAAAGTCGTTCTTTATGAATCACATGGTTAGGCAATACTACGAACAAGGCTCCCATATCGTACTGGTCGATACGGGAAACAGCTATCAGGGATTGTGCGAACTGATCCGGCGCAAGACCAAAGGACAGGACGGCATATATTTTACATATACCGAAAAATCCCCGATTTCTTTTAATCCGTTTTTTACAGACGACTATGTTTTTGAAACGGAAAAGATGGACAGTATCGTTACGCTGCTCATGACCTTATGGAAAAGCGCGGATGAAAAAGCGGGCAAGACGGAAAGCGGAGAGTTGGGAAATGCCGTATCGGGTTATATCCACCGTATTCAGGAAGATCGTTCCATAACGCCCTGTTTCAACACATTCTACGAGTATCTGAAAAACGATTTCAGGGAAGAATTGAATAACCGGGAGATAGCGGTTGAAAAAGAAGATTTCAACATTTCTAATCTTCTAACCACGCTGCGCCCCTATTACAAAGGTGGGCGGTACGACTTCCTGTTGAACTCCGCAGATGAGTTGGATTTGTTATCTAAACGCTTCATTGTCTTTGAAATAGATGCGATAAAAGATAATAAAGAACTTTTTCCCGTGGTTACAATCATTATCATGGAAGCCTTCATAAATAAGATGCGCAGGCTGAAAGGTGTCCGAAAACAACTCATCGTGGAAGAAGCGTGGAAGGCGCTTTCGTCGGCGAATATGGCTGAATATCTCCGCTATATGTACAAGACAGTGCGTAAGTATTTCGGCGAGGCCATCGTGGTTACACAGGAGGTCGATGATATTATTTCCTCTCCTGTGGTGAAAGAGAGTATCATTAATAACTCGGACTGTAAAATACTGCTCGACCAGCGGAAATTCATGAACCGCTTCGATGCTATCCAATCGCTGCTCGGACTGACCGACAAAGAGCGTTCGCAAATACTTTCCATCAATATGTCCAATCATCCCGGCAGGCTTTACAAAGAAGTCTGGATCGGTCTGGGCGGTGTGAAAAGCGCCGTTTACGCCACCGAAGTTTCAATGTCGGAATACCTGACCTACACAACTGAGGAATCGGAGAAAATGGAAGTGATGGAGCTGGCCGAAAAGCTGGGCGGGGATATAGAACTGGCGATAAAACAACTTGCTGAAAGCAAGAAGTAAAGTAAGGAGGAACCGGTCATGTGCAAAAGAAACAGGAGTATGTCCGATCCGTTGAAATGCCAACAGTATTTTCTGTTGGAGGATATAAGGGGAAAATGGGTAAGCTGCGGCGGGGACAGGAGCCGGATGCCGGAGGTGTATATTTATCGCACAGGAGTTTATCATCACCGAATTAAATTCTCTTATGATCCCCATACGGTTTTCAACTGTCCCTTATGGCATCGGTGGGGCGTTACCTTTTTCTACCTGTACGGGCGCATCCAGCTAAAATACGATGCTGAAAGGGACGTACTGATCCTTTCGGACTATGGCGACTATTACAGGGCAGAGGATTAGCCTATCGAATGGGTATCCTCTCCCTTTCAAAAGAAGTATTAAACAAATAAAAAGTAAAAACATGAAACGATTGATTTTATTAATGTGCGTAACCGTTTTTGGTTTCACATTTCAAGCGAAAGCGCAATGGGCGGTTCTCGATCCGTCCAATCTGGTGCAGAACATTCAGCAGGTGGTTAAATCCTCTGCTACCGTGAGTAATCTGGTAAGCAATGTTCAGGAAACAGTAAAAATCTACGAGCAGGGTAAAGAATACTATGATGCGCTTAAATCGGTCAATAACCTGATTAAAGATGCCCGCAAAGTAAAGCTGACTATCGAAATGATAAGCGAGATTACCAATATCTATTCAGGCGGGTTCAATAGAATGGTGTCCGATCCCAATTTCAGCGTAAACGAACTGGAAGCCATCGCTCTGGGTTATGCCAAGTTGTTGGAAGAAGGTGGGGCTTTGGTTACGGAACTGAAAAACGTTGTTACCCCCGGCAACGGACTGTCGTTGTCGGATAAGGAACGAATGGATGCGATAGACCAGATTTATACTAAGATGGTCGATTACCGCAACCTGACCAAGTATTATACCAATAAGAATATCTCCATTTCATTTATCCGCAGTCAGCAAAAGGGTGATATGGAGAGAGTGCGTTCGCTTTATGGTAAACCATCAGAAAGATATTGGTAAGCCATGATGTTATTAGCAGTAGATTTTGAAAACCTGCATCAGATTCTCCGGAATCTGTATCAGGATATGATGCCCCTTTGCGCCGACATGATCGGTGTCGCCAAAGGGGTGGCCGGACTCGGCGCATTGTTCTATGTGGCTTACCGTGTATGGAAGTCGCTGGCAAGTGCCGAACCTATTGACGTGTTCCCTCTCTTACGACCGTTCGCCATTGGCTTATGTATAATGTTTTTCCCAACTATCGTGCTGGGTACTATCAATGCTGTCATGTCGCCCGTAGTAACGGGAGCATACGGTATTTTGGAAAGCCAGATAGAGAACGTGGAAGGATTGCAACAACAGCGGGATGCATTGGAATATGAGGCACGGGTACGAGAGGGAAAAGAGTGGCTTGTCAATGACGAGGTGTATGAAGAAAAATTCTCGGAACTCGGCATTCGGCAAATCGGCACAATGGTGTCGATGTGGTGGGAACATACATGGTATAATATAAAGATGTGGTTCCGACAGCTTGTAAGCGATTTCTTTGAATTGCTCTATAATGCCGCCGGGCTGACCATTGACACTCTGCGCACCTTCTTTCTGGTCGTCCTTGCCATTTTGGGGCCGCTCTCTTTCGCCCTCTCTATTTACGACGGTTTCCAATCCACGCTGACCAACTGGATATCACGGTATATAAGTGTGTACCTGTGGTTGCCCGTGGCTGACATCTTTTCGGCGGTACTCTCTAAAATTCAGGCTTTGATGCTCCAAGCTGATATTGTCGCACTCCAAGATCCGTCCTATATACCGGACGGAAGCAATGGTGTGTATATAATATTTCTCATCATCGGTATTATTGGCTATTTCAGCGTACCGACCGTAGCCGAATGGATTATCCAATCCGGTGGCGGAGCAAGCGGAGCAATGGGCGGGATCGCCCGTGCCGGGGCATTTACAGCAGGTGTTGGCGGTGCAATCGCCGGAAACCTGATAGGCAGGGCTTCGCATGGTGGAGGTAATTCTTCGGGCGGCTCATCCGGCGGAGGTAGCGGCAGCGGTGGTGGAAGTGGCGGCGGTGGCGCACCCAACGGACAGAATTACCAGACATCGGGAGGTGGCGGCCCTACGCCGTAAATCGCCAATTTATCAATTTTAATCATTAAAAATTATGGAGTTTAAATCATTAAAGAATATAGAAAGCAGTTTCAAGCAGATACGGATATTCGGTATCGTGTTTCTGGTGGTGTGCCTCGCCATAACGGGTTATTCCGTATGGTCGTCATACAACTTTGCGGAAGCCCAACGGCAGAAAATTTACATACTCGATGAGGGTAAATCCCTTATGCTGGCGCTCTCGCAAGACCTTTCGCAAAACCGTCCCGTCGAAGCAAAAGAGCATATAAAAAGGTTTCACGAACTCTTTTTTACGCTCTCTCCCGACCGTTCGGCCATCGAATCCAATATCAACCGGGCTTTGTTTCTGGTCGATAAGAGCGCTTTTGCGTATTATCAGGATATGCAGGAAAAGGGGTATTATAACCGCATTGTGTCGGGCAATATTAACCAGACCATTCAGGTGGATAGTGTGGCGATTGATTTTAATGCTTATCCCTATCGTGCCATGACTTACGCCCGGCAAATGATTATCAGGGAAAGTAATATCACGGAGCGATCTCTGGTTACCCGGTGCAACCTTATCAACTCGGTAAGGAGCGACAATAATCCTCACGGTTTTGCAATGGAAAAATTTGAAATAATCGAAAACCGCGACTTGCGGACATTAGTACGGTAGAATCATGGCAAAGAAGAAACAAATAAATCCCTTTGAATGGGTGGGCGACCGCCTCCGCTATGCGTGCGGATCGCTCAGTAAGGATGCCCGAATATTGATTACCATTCTTATGGTTCTGACACTTAGCGGGCTGTCTATCTACTTCACTATTTCCTCCATTTATCGTGTAGGTAAAGGAAACGGCGAAAGGATGCAGATACAGCATATCGAGCGGTTGGAGCTGGAACTTCAACAGAAGCAATCGCAGTTGGATAGTGTAAAACTAATAAACGAATTTAATTATGAGTACAGAGAATTTGAATCAGAATAAAGAAAAGCCTGTCGAGGGGAAAGAGAAAAAAGAACTCACGCCCCAAGAGTTACAGAAGCGTAAGAAGATGATAATCTTCCCGCTACTGTTCCTGTTGTTCGCCGGGTCGATGTGGCTGATCTTCGCCCCGTCAGAGGATAAAGACGAAGAACAGAAGGACGGTTTTAATACCGACTTGCCCACGCCCAAAGAAAGTGGTATTATATCGGATAAGCGCGAAGCCTACGTGCAGGATGCCATGCAATCCAAGCAACAGGAAAAGATGCGCTCCTTACAGGATTTCGCATTTAATCTGGGCGAAGATAACGCTACCGAAAAAGAACAGGTAAAAATAACTCCCCAATCACCGGATTATTGCGAAGAACCGGAATCGGGTAACAGGTCATCTTCCCGGAGCGGTAATGCTTTCCAGACTTCAAACAAAGCCTATCAGGATGTGAACCGTCAGTTAGGTAATTTTTACGAAGAACCTGCCACGAAAGTGGATGAACAGGCGCAGCTTGCTTTAGAATCGCGCATACAGGAATTGGAACGCCAGCTAACAGAGGAACAGGCGCGTAAGTCATCCGAAAAAGAACAACTGGCGATGATTGAAAAATCCTATGCTATTGCCGCTCGCTATATGGGCGGCGGAGAGCAGCCTTCCGGTAGCAATGCCTCTGTAGTACAAACAACAAACGGTAAGGTAGCCGTACAATCTGTTACACAGGTGCGCCGCAATGTGGTATCACTACTCACCGCACCGATGCCGGATTCTGTCTTTCTGGATGAATTTGTAAAGCCCCGGAATTGGGGGTTTAACACGGCGGCAGGGGATGAGGAAGTAAAAGACAAAAACAGCATCAGGGCGTGTGTCTATCAGACGGTAACGATTACCGACGGGCAGGAAGTGGGTTTGCGCCTGTTGGAGCCGATGATGGCCGGAAATTACCTTATCCCGAAGAATACGGTGGTAACAGGATCGGCTCGTATCACAGGTGAAAGGATGGGCATTACCATTAATGCTATCCAACACGCCGGAAATGTTATTCCGATTGAACTGTTTGTCTATGATCTGGATGGCGGGCAGGGCATTTCTGTTCCGGGATCGGAGGAAATAAACGCCGTCAAAGAAATAGCCGCCAACATGGGGTCAGGCATGGGCAGTAGTATCACGATAACAGATGATGCCGGGTCGCAACTATTGGCCGACTTGGGGCGAAGCACTATTCAGGGTGCATCGCAGTACGTCAGTAAAAAGATGCGGACGGTAAAAATAACGCTCAAAGCGGGCTATCAAGTATTGCTCCTGCCACCTTTGAAATAAAGATAACCACTAAAATTCCATTTTATAACACTTTTAAAAAACAAGTAATGAAAAAAATCTTTTTGATGCTCGCTTTCGTAGCGACAGTATTTGCGGCTAACGCACAGGAAAACCCATCAACGGGTGATTATTTCGACGGATTTACCCGTCCGCTTACATTCAACCGGATGATACCGCCCCATGCGCTGGAGGTTACATTCAGTAAAACGGTACATATCATTTTTCCGTCCGCTATCCGCTATGTGGATTTAGGGTCGGCGGATCTGCTGGCGGCAAAAGCCGACGGCACGGAGAACGTCCTGCGTGTGAAAGCCGCTCTCAGGGATTTCAGCCGGGAGAGTAATCTGGCGGTTATTACCGAAGACGGTGCATATTACACGTTCAATGTGAAATATTCCGATGAGCCGGTAAAACTCTCTATCGAGATGACGGACTTTATCCATGACGGGGAAGTGGTAAATCGTCCGAACAATGCGCTGGATATTTATATGCACGAACTCGGTCAGGAGTCGCCCCTGCTGGTTAAACTGATTATGCAATCCATATACAAAAACAACGATAGGGAAATAAAACACATAGGTTCCAAGCGTTTTGGCATTCAGTACCTACTCAAAGGAATTTATTCGCACAATGGGTTACTGTATTTCCATTTGCAACTGAAAAATTCCTCCAACGTGCCATTTGATGTGGATTATATCACTTTCAAGATTGTGGATAAAAAGGTAGCGAAACGCACCGCCATTCAGGAACAGGTTATCTGGCCGCTCAGGGCGCATAACAATGTAACGCTCATCGGTGGTAAAAAGAGTGAACGTGCGGTATTTACCTTACAAAAATTCACTATCCCGGATGATAAGCACCTCATTATCGAACTTCACGAAAAAGAGGGTGGACGGCATCAAACCTTTATGGTAGAGAATGCCGATCTGGTACGGGCGAAGGTTATAAACGAACTGAAAACGAAGTAATATGCAAAGGACTGTGTTTTTTATCGTAGCGGTGTTGTGCCTTATCACGGGTGGTCAGGCACACGCCCAACGCGCCCTGAAAGGGATGTGTGGATTGGAACTGCGGGGCGGAATGGTGGACGGTTTTCACACATCAGACAACCGCAACGAATTGGGGTACTATTTCGGAGTTGCCATGACGACATACGCCAAGAACGCCAATAAATGGGTGTTCGGGGCAGAGTACCTGAACCGCTATTATCCTTACAAGGACGGGCGTATTCCTATGGCGCAGTTTACCGGAGAGAGTGGCTATTACTATAAGTTTCTTTCCGACGGTTCAAAAACCTTTTTCTTCTCTCTCGGTGCATCGGCGCTGGCTGGATATGAAACGGTAAATTGGGGCGACAAACTGTTGTATGACGGCTCAACCATCCAAAATAAAGATAGTTTCCTGTATGGGGGAGCGATTACGTTGGAGGTGGAAGCCTACCTGTCAGACAGGGTTATTCTTCTTCTGACGGGGCGTGAGCGCATCCTTTGGGGAACATCAAGCGGACACTTTCACACGCAGTTCGGTATCGGACTGAAATTTATGATTAATTAAAAGTAAACACAATGAAAAAGATAACATTCAAAAAAGCGCTTGCGCTCACGGCATGGCTGGCAGCCATCGTATTGATGTTTGTCGCCTGTGATGACGAATTAGACATAAAACAGGTGTATAGTTTCGACTTGGAAACGATGCCCGTCCAGAAACGGATTACCGAAGGTGAAACCGCTGAAATCAGGTGTCAGATAGTCAGGGAAGGCAATTACAGCGAAACGGCGTTCAAAATTCGCTATTTCCAAAGTGATGGGAAAGGCGAATTAAGACTGGACGATGGAACGGTATTCTTACCAAATGACTTGTATCCGTTGGAAAAGACAACTTTCCGGCTCTATTATACTTCGCATAGCACGGATCAGCAGGTTATCGACGTGTATATCGAAGATTCATTCGGGCAGGTGGTTCAAAAGACATTCAGTTGGCAGAACGCCAAAGGGGATGAGGAAGAAGAAGATTCACAAAAAATATCAGACCATGATTATATGCAGTTTGATCGTATTCAACACCCTTTGTTGGATATTGATAGCCCATTCACTGATTAATGCACCAACAGATGTAGAGTTGTGGGGAGAGGAAATTGAATAAATAAGCAAATACCCGGAGCAATTCGGGTACTTACTTTAATTTACGATTGACTATGAAATACCTAATAATACTCTTTACCGTTTTGCTGCATTTACCTGTATCGGGGCAACCGTTTGATTCTCCGAACAGAAAAACGGAAATAGAAGAATTTACGCAATATGTCTATTCTATAAATGAGTTCTGCCGGATAGCAGATTCTTTGCAAATGTCTATCGACGAACTATGCGACTATCCTGTCATTTTTCCGATTAAGAAGCCACAGCGTATTTCATCGGGATTTGGATGGCGTATTCATCCTGTTTACAGGATAAGGAAATTCCATACAGGGATTGATATTCCAAAAACTAAAGGTACTCCTGTATTTGCCACCGGAAACGGGGTCGTAACCCGCAAAGGTTATTGTTCAGGGTATGGAAACTTTATCGAGATTGAACACGCAGGTGGTTTCCGTTCGTTCTACGCACATTTAAGTAAAACATTAGTGAATGTAGGCGATTCGGTAGATATAACCCGGCAAATAGCTTGTGTAGGCAATACGGGAACAACAACAGGTAGCCATTTACATTATGAGGTAAGGAAAGATAATCGTTTTCTGAATCCTACCGGATGGTGTGGATGCCTATTTGAAATATTGAAAAACAATACTAAACAGAATCAATATGAATTTTCTAAAATCTCAATTACTACCGGGAGAGGAAATAAAATACCGTGCGCGGATTCATTATTTCCTTTTTATGGAGCCGTTATGCCTGCTTATGGTGGGCGGTTTCATTCTTGGCGATATATCCGTTCCTATAATGAAATGGCTTGGAATAACGGTACTTTTTCTTGGGCTGGTTTCGCTTGTGCAACGGATTTTTGTCAAGGTCGGCTCCCTGTTTGTCGTTACCAATCGGCGAGCGATACTCAAAACGGGTATTATCCGCAGACGAGTAGCTGAACTGGTGCTGAACAAGTGCGAAGGCTTGCAAACTACCCAAAGCGTAACAGGACGAATATTCGGTTACGGTACGCTGGTGGTAACAACAGGCGGTGCAACCAACTGTTATTACTTTGTCGGCAAACCTTTTGATTTTAAGCGGGCTATAAACATCCAGATAGGATAAGATACAAAGGTCGGAATATAACATATTTAGGAAAAAGATGTATCTTTGTAGTCCGGCACGGAAAATTATAACTCCTGTGGCTGGAATGTAGGAAAGAACAACATATTGTGGGGCTTTAGAAAACAGCCAAATTACAAAAGCTCACCCGAATATGATAGTTTCTCTTTCTGTCTGATCGTGTATATGTGTAAAATCATATATCGAAAGGGCGTAAGATTACGAACTATCAGTGGGCGGGCGCTTGGCTGTGCCTCTAAAGCCGGTTTGTTTGTAATTCTTACGCCTGTTTTCGTTTAATGATTTAAGATTACGAATATGGTAGAAACAACAGAAAGATTTTCAGACGAAAGGGCCACCGGATTTGCCCGCTCCGAAGTTGCGGAGAAATTAAAACCAGTTATAGGACTACATGAGATTGAGGTGAAAGATGATCGTCTTGAATTTCCGAGTGTTCATCTTTCTGCTGAAGTTTCCGAATCCGAATTGCCGGATGAAACAAAAACGACGGTTATACTTTATAAGGATATAACCTCTATATCTCCTTTTGAGGCTCGTATTGAAGTGTTATTGCAATGCGGTGAACTCTATATTTTCTCTACAATGGATAGCGTTAGAACGCACATAAATACATATAGCGAGGGCGAAAACATAAAGTCGAAAAAGCCAATGACAGCACAAGATGTTGCAGAAAACATCTGGAATAGTCTGGATGAAACATTATCTAAAGCCAAGAAATAAAAAACGGTTCTTGTTTACCGTTTTCATTGATGGCTTTTTGTTACTTTTTCTCCCGCTTACTTTCCGGCTCATGGAAAAAGTAACGGCGGAAAAAATCCGCCGTCTGTTTATTCTATATCAGTTCCAAACATATCATTGAAGTATGTAACCAACTCCTTCCTGTGTAAACTATCCCAATACACGGATGTCGGATGATACGGTTCATGCCGACCTATTTCGTAGGCAATATCCATTTTTGTAAAACGCTTGCCTTGATTGTAGCGCATTTCTGTACCTTCCAACCAACGTGAACGACGGCTTTGTTGTTGAATCGGGAGCAGTTGCTCCAACATATAGGCATAATTTTCGCCTACGGCGTGTCCGCTTTCCATTTTATACGGACTGTCTTTGCAACGCTTACATTCGTCAATGGCGGCATTCAAATCGGTTACTTCGATTGTTGCCCCTGTGAGGTCTTTAATTTTGAGTTCCATTTTATTGATTTTTTGATTTATACCAACTATCGCTGTAATTATCTCCGATGAGTGAAAAAACGCCTGTTTCCTCGCTATCTTGGGCATATTTCTTTGCTTTTTGGATGGTCGGAAATTCGCCCAACTTCCGAAAGCCGATAAATAGTATATACATGGCTCAAATGGTTTTTTCGATGGAAAGAATAGGAGTATTTTTCTGCAACCATTCCTCAATATGTTCCATATTGTATTCAGAGGTAATAACCGCCATATCATAGGCAATCAGAGTAAAACGGCTACTCTCATAGTTATCAATCCACTCTTTCAAATTGACTGCTCCCCAATTCTTATAATTACGGGCAAACATCCTGTCAATTTCAGATATGCTCTTTGTAAACCTTACCCGCAGGGTTTGGTATTTGTCGTCTATTATTTCAAGGTGGTGGAGTGAACCGAAGTCATCATGCAGTCGGGCGTGTGCCCAATCAAAATGATAGAGTTCTCCACCCCAATTATGCGGTTCATCGAAACGGATTTTTACCTCTGCTGTATATTCCGTATGTTTTACGTCCTCGATAGTTCCCGTTACCATAAGTCCCGTAAAGATGCACTTGCACCGTTTACCTATCAATTCTTCATTTAAGTCTTTTGCTTTCATGTCCGTTGATTTTATATGAGTTCTACTTTAATCCTGCTTATGTTTGCCCAAAATACCCCATTGCAGAAATGGGCATATCCGTTGTGCCAGTTACTTCGTCTGCGGATCATAGCCATATCGGGCGGTCGTATCTCTATCGAAGTAGTGTATATATTATGCCCGATAGTGATTATTAATTCACAGTTTCGCCATATTTCAATGTGGGTCTTAAAACCGTGCTTGCCCTCTACAAGTGTTACCGCACTCTGTACCGCATCCCGTACTTCGGAATCCCATTCGCCAGTAGGTTTTATCTCGCTTGCCAAATATCCTTTATAAATGATTTTCATATTGTTTTGAGTTGTGGGCGGTTTTCACCGCCCGATTATTAACTATGCTGCCAATCGCTGTTCAATGAGTGGCATATTGTTATTTACAAGGGAAAGTATCTGACTGTGGTGCTTGCTATTCTTGTTGCATAATCCCCTGCATTGGATTACTTTCAGTTTGGAAATAGATACCTCTACGGTTTCGATACGCTTACCGTCAATGGTTGCCGAAAGGATAAGAGAATCTTCCTTTGAAGAATAGCCACCTACGCAATGGTGCATCGCTTGCCCTTCTGCTACTATCTCCTGTACGCTTTCAAGTACACGGACGCTGATACGACCGTCAGAGAATATAAGTCCGAAAAACTTGGCTTTAATTGCCTTAAATTCGGCTTCCTTTTCAAGTTGTTTTTCCAACTCCGCTTGCGCATCGGCTTTGGCTTTCTTCAGCATATATCGGTCATGCTCGGCTTTGAGGTCTGTCGGGCATACATATTTAGCGTTATGGAGGTCTTTCCCGAAGAATCGCAAGAAATCTATATAATCGCACCAAAGCGTTGCATCGTTGATTTTATAGCCGTTTCGGATGCAGATGCGGACGGACTGCCAATACTTGTCGATATTCTTCCAACCGCTGTCCATGATGCGTTTGAGTAGCTTGGTATAGCCTGTTTTTATCAGCGTTTCGGCACGGCTGTCAGTGAGTAGAGTACGGAACAGGTCTAACGGTTTTTGTCCGTAGAATGCCTTTCTAATGCCTGTGCGTTTGATTTCGGGGATAAGTTTCATTCGGGGGTAAACTACGCCCGTGTATATTTTGTCATATACATTTATGTAAAACTTGTTATTGTTATTTTCATGTCGCAGTTCTAAAGGGGTATGAAATATCCACGCATCATAATAACAAGTACCCATTGTCTGACGGAGTTTTGCGAACGTGCAATGTTTACCATTAGGAGCAATCCACCGTTGCATAACCTCTGAATAGTCGTATTTGGGCGTTTCTCCGACCTTAACCGAACAGAATAGCATTACAGAGCGCAATACCTGATAACCTGCATGGGCGGTTATTACTGTCATGTAATAACGAGCGTTGAATGTTCGTTTTTTGGTGGTTTCTACCGTTAGTTTGGCATTGCAGTTCGGACAGTTGCAATCCGTTAGGGTGGCGACCAAATGCCCTGCACCCTGCCACGAATGACCGCATTTAGTACAGGTCATTACCCCTTTTTCGGTGCGGTGTCCGATATGATCTATACCGTTTTCATACCCCCATTGGGTCTGTTCTTTCGTGAGTTTCGGCAGGGTTTTACTTGCTTCTACTACCTGTGCTTGGAATTTATTTAGCGGTTTCATGGCTCAAAAATTGAATAGGTTAGGGACTGTGTTCGTTTCGGGTTGCTTGGCTTTCGGCTTGGCATTACCGTGTTTCATTTTGGCATAGGCTTCGTCCTGTACTTTCTGAATGGCTTTCTGTCGTGCCTGTGCTTTTTCTTCATCGGTTAGGATAATGGTATGGTTTACCACAACATTACACTCAATGCGCTTGCCAACCTCGATATTGTCCTCATCGTAATAATGCAGGGCAAGGGAGTAAATTTCATCATCCGTAAATCCACATATTCCGCTTTGCTGCACGTAATTGAGAATGTAGGTTACACAATCGTCAATGTTCTTGTTCGACTTGGCATAGGTGGGGGCGAACAGTTCATCGGTCTGCGCTCTCTGTTCTAAATAACTCTGTATAGTTATTTTGAAATAATCGGTTGCTGTATTTTCTGCTTTCATTGTTTTTGTGATTTGTGGGGCGAATTGCTCCGCCCCGTATGAATACTTAATCTAATCCGAAATAATAGGCTAATTGCTGTTCCTGTGATTTTGTGAATATCCAACCAGCTAACCTCTTTCCGTTGAATGTCAGATGACTGTTAAATCGTCCACCCATTGCTTTGAGTTCGTCTTTGATTGACTTGGTATCTCCGAAAACGGCTACGGCTTTGGCTGAATACTCTACCAATGTGCAACCGCCTTTGGTTTCTTCTGTCGGCTTGCTCGGTGGCGTTGTATCGGTCTTTGAAAGGTGTATATTGTCTTCGTTCCCTGCGGTGTAGGCAAAATCCTCTATCGTGCGATTGCGGTCATAGACTTTCACTTTTTCGATTATCCAACCGCAATATTTACTCTCTCCCAAATAATAGCCGTCGCCCATGCTGTATTTCTCACGGTGTTCATAATCCTCATTAAACTCGGCTAAATAGGCGGTTTCTTCTAAATTGGGAGCGTGTTTCCGCATTTCGGAAAAGATGTCCCGTTTGTGCTTAGAAAAGCCCAAAATAACAGTGCGTTGCGTACTGTGTGCATAATAATCGGTCATTCGGTCGCTGTCGTCCTGTTTCAATCTCGCCACGATAACTGCTTGTGCATCTTCGGGGAATATCTCGGCAAAGCGTTTTCCTCCGATTTCTTTAACCTGCTCTACTCTGATTTTTTCCTTTTCGGCTTCGTCCTGCTCCACTTGCTTCTGTCCGTGTGCTTGTTGAAGAAGTATCGCTACCTCGAAACTGTCCATAAATTGAGGGTTCTCGCTGTCATAGTAATAACCGATACCGAATTTTTCGTTTAATGGTCTGATAATGTCAGCCGTCTGAAAATCCTTTGTCCGCAGGTTAATCAACTTGTAAGCAATGCCCCAATCATTTTTGCGGATTTCATATACTACATACCTGTCGTAGCTGTAACCCTCCATTTGGATTATCTGATTGACTTCTACCACTTGTTTGGCTCTGTCTATCTCCTTGTTTGCTCCTAATAAAAACACTTTGCTCATAATCGTTGGGATTAAAAAATGTGAGTGAATAAAAACCAGAAAAAGCCTATCAGAGCGATGAGAGAGAAAAGGCAGGATGCGATACCCTTTAGGATATTCCAACAGAAAACCACGCCCAAAACCACCCAAATAAAGTCGATACCCCACACATAGAAACCTACTGCGGTCGCTACTATCTTTACCACCAATTTTATGCTTAATGGATGGTTGATAGATTCCTGTTTCCTATTTATTTTTTCTATTGTTCTCATAACGTCTGACTTTTTTTTATGCCGTAACGGAGAGGGTATGATGAGTTCTGTTTCAGTAGCTTAAAAAGGTAGGTGTTAGCCCACACCAAATTTTTCGCGGGAAATACGCTCGCCCGTAGGGAAAGAGGAAGATTTTTTGCTAAAAATTTTGTTGGGCGTGAACGCCGGAAATACCTTTGCTGCTGACAACAGAACCATCATGTTTTTACCCTCTCCATATCCAGGCATATAAAAATGAGGAAGACGTTATACCGGGAGAACGGTAGAAAAAACTATATCAGTGATTGGTTATTATGGGAAACAATCACTGCAATCGCTGTATTTATTGGCGGTTGACCAACTTTGGCTGCCAGTCTGTTTTAGTTGGTAGCCACTCTATGCCATAGAAAAATAGAGCGGTAAATAGATAAATGGGAATGTCTATTTTTGTTTCTCCGGGAATACAAAGCGTAGAAATATGGAGATAATCAGTATGAGTATAAAGGTCTTTGACACTTTAGTAAAACGTGTCGAAGATATTGAAGAAAAGGCGGAGAGGTTATACCGTCGTCAGGAAGATTTAAGTTTGAAAAAATGGCTGGATAATCAGGATGTTTGCGAGATATTGGATATAACCAAACGTACCCTGCAAAGCTATCGGGAAAAGGGGTTATTACCTTATAGCCGTATAGAGTATAAGATACGTTACAAGCCGGAAGATGTGCAGAAACTACTGCAATCTTCGGCTCATCAACCGAAAAAAATGTAGGTCATGAATAATTTGATTGAAAAAAGCGATCCGCGCGTGATAGACATTTTTCGACGGTTGGAAAAGGCAAGTAGTCTGATTGATAAATTGGAAGTCCCCTCCCGTCGTTCTTTTAACGGGCAACGCTTCGTTACCGACCGGGAGCTTTCGGAAAGGCTGAGGGTAAGCCGCAGGACATTACAGGAATACCGTTCGGCAGGAACTATTCCCTATTACCTGATCTGTGGTAAAATTCTTTATAAAGAATTAGAAATACAGCAATTTTTGGAAGATTCCCGAAAGCAGACCATCGACCAACAGGAATTGGTATAAACAAGAAACGACCTTATTTACGGGTCGTTTCTTGTTTCCGGCATATAGCAATCAATTCAGCATCGTATTAATGCCGGGGATTTTCCAAAGTATTACGGGATTCAATGCCTGTCCGGTAATCCACTCACGAAAATATTGTGCCTGCCGGGATTTGAGCCGGAAAGCCAGTGCCGTTATCATTTCCAGATTATAGAGTGTCAATATACTGCCGTTTCCATTATCCTTATGGCGGCAAACCATATCTTCCCGTAATATCTCGTTTTTTAGTATGGAACGGATATTGCTGTTTATAGCCGATATGAACACGCTGAAAATATCGGCGATTTCGTGCTGGGTAAGCCAAACGCCGCCCGCTATTGAACGGATAATTACCCGTCCTTCTTCTATTTTGATTGTTGTTGTATTCATTTTATTGATTGTTTGAGGGTTGAACATTCTTGTTTTTCTTCCTTTCTCCGGGATAACGGATAGCCGCCCGGAGCGATTCATCTTCATACAATGTAACTTTATTAGCTTTAGATGCCGTCCGGGATTTAAGCCGTTTCATATCTTCATCCACTTTTTTATCGGTTACTTTGGCGTATATCTGTGTGGTGGAGATATTCTTATGTCCCATCATCCGGCTTACGGTTTCAATAGGAACGCCCTGTGAGAGCGTAATATGCGTTCCGAAATTATGTCGTGCTTTGTGAGTAATTCCCTCCAAAAGCAAGCAATCCCAAGACAGGGCAAACGACACGCAATCGGTTTAGAATAAGCAAGTTTGATTGATTTTTCCGTCTTGCAGAAAATGCAGAACCGGACATAAAATCGCGGTATTTCAGTTACCAAACCGTTAGCCGGTTGTTACCGGAAAACGGACAGGTAACAGGGTACGGATAAAAGAAATCAAATCAGTGTCCTTTGCGCTGTTTGACAGTCTTTTGCATAACAAAGAACGCTTGTACAATGGCTAATTTTGCCACTAAAAATATAAGCGTATGAAAGTAGAAAAATTCAAGGTGTTGCTCTACCTGAAAAAGAGCGGTTTGGATAAATCGGGCAAGGCTCCGGTTATGGGACGCATCACTGTAAACCGGTCAATGGCGCAGTTCGGTACGAAACTGTCCTGCACCCCCGGCTTGTGGAATCCCCGCGAAAGCAGGCTGGACGGCAAGAGCCGTGAGGCGGTCGAAGTGAATGCCAAGATTGAGAAACTTTTGCTGGCGGTGCATTCGGCATTCGACAGCCTCGTGGAACGCAAAAAGCCGTTTGATGCAGAGGCAGTAAAGGTCTTCTATCAGGGAAGCATGGACGCACAAATGACCCTGCTTTCCCTTCTCGACCGGTACATGGAGGGGCTGAAAGCCCGTGTCGGAATAGACTGCGCTCCAACCACGCTAAGCACTTATGTGTACACGCATCGTTCGCTCGGCAAGTTCATTAAAAAGAAGTTCAAGACAAAAGATGTCGCATTCGGGCAGCTGAACGAACAATTCATCCGGGAATACCAGGATTTTGTTTTGGGCGAACAGGGTTATGCGATGGATACCGTCCGCCATTATCTTGCTATTTTAAAGAAAATCTGCAAGATTGCTTTCAAGGAGGGCATTTCCGAGCGGTTTCACTTTGCCCATTACAAGCTGCCCAAACAGAAAGAAACCACCCCGAAAGCATTAAGCCGGGAGAGTTTCGAGAAAATACGGGATTTGGATATCCCCCGAAACCGCCCTTCAACCCGTTTCACGAGGGATTTGTTCCTTTTCGCCTGTTACACGGGTACAGCTTACGCAGATGTAGTCCGCATTACCAAAGAAAACCTGTTTACGGATGAAGAAGGCAGCCTTTGGCTCAAATATGCAAGGAAGAAAACGGACTACCGGGCGCGTATCAAATTATTGCCCGAAGCTATCGCCCTAATCGAAAAATACAGGGATGAAAATCGGGATACCCTGTTCCCGATGCAATCCGCAGACATGGTAAAAGCCAACATGAAAGGGTTGCGGATTATGGCGGATATAAAAGAGCCAATGACCTATCATTCAGGGAGGCACAGCTTTGCAAGCCTTATTACGCTCGAAGAGGGCGTGCCGATAGAAACTATCAGCCGTATGCTCGGACACAGCAATATCCAAACCACTCAAATCTATGCCCGTGTAACTCCGAAGAAACTTTTCGATGATATGGACAGGTTCATCGAGGCCACTCAAGATTTGAAATTAGTTCTTTAAACAATTAACAATTAAACATTATACAGCAATGCGAAGTACATTCAAATTATTATTCTACATTAACCGGAGTAAAGTAAAGACCGATGGCACGACAGCCGTCATGTGCCGGATCAGCATCGACGGCAAAAGTTCCACGCTCGCAACAGGTATCTATTGCCGGCCCGATGCCTGGAATGCCCAAAAAGGCATCATCAAGTCCGAAAGGGATAACAATCAGCTTACTGCTTTCCGCCGACGTTTGGAACAGACCTATGAGCATATCCTGAAAGAACAGGGAGTAGTCAGCAGCGAGCTACTCAAAAATACGGTTGCCGGGGTAAATTCCATTCCGACTTGTCTGCTCAAAGCGGGCGAAGTGGAGATAGAACGCCTGCGGATTCGCTCAACAGAGATAAACTCGACCACTACCTACCGGCAGTCCAAACTCTCACAACTGAACTTGCAGGAGTTCCTTCGTTCAAGAGGAATGGAGGATATTTCTTTTACGGATATTACCGGAGAGTTCGGCGAATCGTTCAAAACCTATATGAAAACAGTACATGAGCGGAAACCGGGGTATATCAACAAGTGCATCACCTGGCTCAACCGCCTTATCTACATTGCCATTGATCAAGAGGTATTGAGAAGCAATCCGCTTGAAGACGTAAGATACGAGAAGAAAGAACCGGCCAGGCACCGCTACATAAGCAAAAACGATTTAAAGCGGATAATGGAAACTCCAATGCCTGAACCACGGATGGAACTGGTTCGCAGGGCTTTCATCTTTTCATCGCTGACCGGTCTGGCTTACGTGGACATGCACCGCCTTTACCCGCACCATATTGGAAAAACGGCGGAGGGCAGGCTCTATATCCGCAAGCAACGGGTAAAGACAAACGTGGAAGCATTCATTCCCCTGCACCCGATAGCAGGGCAGATACTTTCACTCTATAACACTATCGACGGCAGCAAGCCTGTATTTCCGCTGCCTGTCCGGGATATGATTTGGTACGATATAAATCAAATCGGTATTACTATGAAATTGAAAGAGAATCTTTCGTATCATCAAAGCAGGCACTCGTTCGGAACCCTGTTGATTTCGGCGGGTGTTTCGATAGAGAGCATTGCCAAAATGATGGGGCATGCGAACATTTCCACCACACAGGGTTACGCCCGGATAACAGACACAAAAATATCCGCAGATATGGATAAACTGCTGATACGCAGGAATACGAACAGTCAATCAATAGCAATATAAATATAAAAAAGTAAAACAATGAAAAGGGAATTGAAAATCGGCGACAGCCAAATAATAACCATAGAAAACGGAATCATATCCGTACCGCAATCCGGTGAAGTGATGATGACATCATTTGAAATTGCCGCCTTGTTCGGTGTTTATGTCAGGACAATTAACGACCATGTAAAAGCGATCCTGAAATCAGGAGTAATCCGGACGGATATTTCCTGTCCGGCGACCGTAACGGGAAATAGCGTAATACCCGCTGTTTATGGGTTGGATATGATAACCGCCCTTGCTTTCAGGGTTCATTCACCGGAAGCAGAACTGTTCAGGGAGCGGGTAATCCGAAGAATAACGGCCAACCCGTTACCGGCAAAACTCATCATGCAATTATCAAACAGGGCTTTGTACAATTAAAAAAGCAGCCGTAAGAATATCCCTCAAAGGAAACCTTACGGCTGTTTTATTTAATGGAGAATCGCTTACTTAAACGCCTTATGCAGATTCCTGTCGAGCATTGCCTGAATGTCGCTCTCGCGGAAAAGTATCTTGTTGCCTATTTGGAGATAGGGTATCCGTCCGCTATACCGCCACTCCTGCAACGTGCGGCGGCTGACTTTCAACTGCCGGGTAACTTCCTTGTCGGTCAGGAAGCGTTCGCCGTCCAACGGCGGGCGGTAGCTTCCGGCCATTTTTTCCAATCCTGCCAGCATCCGGTCAAGCGCTTTGAAAAACGATTTCAGGCGTTCATTGTCCCTTGTTATCAGGTTATCTTCCATAAGGCGCCTCCTTTCGTCCGAGTTTCGGGCGCTTTTCTTCGATTAACCGGAGCGCCGCCTGCACGTCTTCGGGTCTGTAATACATTTTGTGGTTCACCTGCGAATAAGGCAGGGTTCCGTTATCGCGGTAAGTCTGCAATGTGCGCGGACTTATGTTCAGGATGATACACACATCCTGGTTGTCCAGCCATTGCTTCAACGCTTTATCCTGATGCCGTTCGCACAGGACTTCCACCTTTCGGGCAAATGCCTCGAAGCGGGACATCATCGCCTCGTATGTGCGGGCTTCTACCATTACTATTTCCATTGTTCATTTTTTATCGGTTTATTTCACGGGGGAGCAAAGATAAACCGATTATTTCAGCTTGCTGTCAAGTAAATAAACTGTGGAAGCATCAGGCAGCGAGTGTCACAGGAAGGAGCCAAAAAGCCTCCGAAAAGAGGCTGGTATGCTAATTTAAAGAAGAAGGTTCTTGAAGCAGTTTGAACTCAAAATCCATAATCAAACTTTCTGCCGCACTTATTTCATTATCGGGCTGCGGTATCAATTTATATTTTTCCACAAACCAGTCTAAATAGGAAATATCCATATCCACATATGCGGTCGTATGCATTGGTTCAAGCAGGGGCATCCCAATTCTTATCCCGTCCGGCCAATCTTCATGGTTTTTCATATAGACGAAATAATTGGTATGGCAACCGGAACTTATGTTGCAAAATATCTCATCCATTGGGAAATTTGGAATCTCATAACTTCCATCCTCGCCCGGCTTATCGTATTCTACAAGGAGCTTGCCCACCTTACAAGCGTCTGCAAACAGTTCACATAACAGTTGGGTTGAAAAATCAAACAGGGGATAAAATCGTTCCATAAAATATATCCTTAATTAACGGAGCCAAAATTAACGATTAAACGCCACTATTTCTACAAACGTGGAGTTTATTTTTCGTTTTTTCCTGCCCGTATCTTTCTATAATTTCTTCCCCGTTTAGCTTCAATGCCATCGAAGCCTAATGAGTATTCGATTTCAGGCGCAAAGGTATTTCCGTGTTCTTCACGCCGCCGCAAGGTCGAGCCTGCGGGTTTGTCGAAAAATCTTCCTCTTTCCCTTCTTTTATCTATCCGGGCGAGCGTATTTATTCGCCAAAACCTTGCGTCGGCTGAACACTACCCTTTTTAAGCCCCTGAAACTCGAATACTCCTCACCGGCTCCGATACGGCATAGCGTTAAAAAAAAGGTCAGAAATTATGATACGGGCAGAAAAAAATATGAAACATCGAACCTCCTACCTTCCAATTAGCATAGGTTGGGTTTTGAAAATAGCCTTTGCAGCAGCGGGTTTTGCTCTGTGGGGCTGGGCTTTCGTAGCGGTGATAGCAGGGCTTTACATTGGGTTCAAGTTCCTTAAAGGGCTGCTTTCCTGCTTTCTATCGCTTCTTATTATTGCGGTGGTAATCACGCTTTCAGTAGTAATAATCATTCTTTTAATCATTTAAAAACATACAGAAATATGAAAACGAAAATCATTCAGATTTTTACGGCTTTGGCGGAATTGGAAGCCAAAGGATGCCACGCTGTCTTTTTCGAGTACGGTAACGGCTTGTTCCGGGTACGGATTTTTAAGGGCGAAGCAATCAATGAAAAGATTGTGTGCCAAAGGGTAATCAACCCGACCCGTGAATCTGCCGAATTGAACGAATTGCTCAACTTCATTGAAAACCTGAAAAACCACATTACGGCAACCGTTTTCCAATGCTACAAAAGGGAATTTGTAAAAGGCGAAAAGGCAGGCAAATGGGAAAAGACAAAATCCGTCTTTGAGTTTGGCGACAACGCCACTTCTGAAATGCTCATAGACGGTTCGGGATATTACATCACCGACCCCGACAGCAACTTGCAGTATTTTGTCGATATGAAACAGGCAGGCGAAACGGAAAAATAGTATGAATCGGGGGTGGGAATATCCTGCCCCCACAATACCCACAGTTATGGATTACAAAGAATTATCAAAAGCGGAAAAGATAGAATACATACGGGAAATGAATTTTTTCCGTACCGAACGCCACGATGCAGCCGTGTACCTGAATGCACTGCGCACGGATAACCGCGCCATTATTGAGGAATACGAAAGTTTCGGCGACCGTCCGTACCAGTTCTTTTTGAACAAACGCACATACGATGCGGGGTTGCAGTTCGGCTTTACCGGCAAGCGTTTTAATAAATACGGATGGCTGGAAAACGCCGATTTTACAGCGAAGGAACATATAGAGTTCACCCCCCAAGACCGCCCCGTAGCCTCCAACCACCTGACCATCGGGCAGGGAGCGAACGGCAAATGGAGCTATGGCGCAAGCTACTCCACAGGCGCAGCAGGTTGCGGATACGGTCTGGGCGTTTGGGGCAAAGTATTCGACACCCGTAAAGAGTGCCTGAAAGCGGCTTTGCAGGAAATCATGGACGGACACCGCAGGTATGAAAAAGACCTGAAAGGCGATACCTGCGGTAACTTCAACGCCAGATTATCCCGTGAAATTGTCCGTCAGGTGAAAGACATGTTCGATGAACTCACGGGCAGGAAGGCAGTACAGTTATCATTTTTCTAAACATTAACATTAATACAATAAGCATTATGAAAACAGCAGAAGTAAACGACAGTATTATAGGTAAGCGTTGCAAGAGCATTTTTACAGGCTTGATGGTAACGGGCGTTATCGAAGAAATAAGGTTGGATGAACATACAGCCAACGTAAAAGTCCGTTTTGATGAACCGCACAATTGGGGCGGAGAATGGTATAAATGCGACTGGTCGTTCGCCCGGTTGCATGATGAGTTCGGCTCGTTACACCACCTCGAAATCATCGACAACGGGTATAGAACCGTCAAAGTCAGTTTTTCACAGGGTATCAAGGAAATAAACCGCATGTTTACGGACAGTTACAAGCACTGGGAATGTGTCAATCTGAAAGAGCGGATAGATAATTACGAATCGTCCCGTTTTACTCAAACCGGCGAACGGTGCGCCATTATTACCTCCGAATACAATATGGAGCATATACGGGAGTGGCTCATGAAGAATACACCCGTAGCAAGTATTGAAACAATCATCTAAAACATCAAATATCATGCAATCAAACAATTCAATCAATGCAAACGGCTGTTCCGTTTGCGAAGCAGGCAAGGAGAAGTACACCAAATGCGTTCTGGGGGCGTTTCGTGGAACGATTTATTACCAGTACGATTATCGCTCAAAAGATGGCGAGTTATTTACCACCTTGCAGGAAACACTGGAACTATGCAGGGCAAAACGGGATAAATGGATGCAGGAAAAGAACCGCAAGCGGCTTTTTCCCAGCACCCTGCAAAAAATGCAGGACGGCAAACGGCTGACCAAAAGTGAAATGGCGTACCAAATCGGCCATGTGGAATCCTGCCACACCGTAGCGGTCAGTTGGGACTTTTTCAGGAGGGAAGAAATCGTAACGACATTCAACCGGATTTTCGGAACGGAAATAAAATAGTATGTAATAGTATGAACAGGGGGACGGAAAGTTACCGCCCCCCGTAATAAAAAAATAAAATGAAGAAATTAGTAAGGGAAATCACAGCGTACAGGTATGGCGAACTGGAAGAATACGCACGGGAAAAGGCACGGGAAAATTACCTTGCCGAAGAACATCTGCCCGAATTTTTCTCGGACGACCTGACCGCCGAATTACAGGAACAGTACGGATTAAACCACCTGAAAACTTACTATTCGCTTTCGTACTGTCAGGGCGACGGCCTGTGCCTGTACGGACGGATAAACCATTCCGAACTTTTCGGCAACGGCAAGTTTAAAAAGGTAGCCTTCGAGGGTATCCATTACAGGCAAATACAATCCGTATATGACGTGTTGCAGGGCATTGACTTTGAACACTGCAACCGTTATTTCAACGCTAAAACCGTCTGCATTGACAGCCATTTTTACGATGATGCAACCGACAGGCAGGTGGAAATAATCGAGCGGATTGCCGCTAACGTTCAATCGTGGTACTTTTCATTTTGCAGGGAATGGGAAAAACGGGGATATGACTATTTCTATAAAATATCCGATGAGGAAATGAGAGAGATATGCGAAATAAACGATTATTTCTTTGCAAAGGGAGGGCAATCCATTAACATGGACGAATACAGTGAGTCAGCAGTATAATTTTCACAGGGCGGGGAAATCCCGCCCGTTCCTTTTTCCATGAGCCACAGGACGATGCGGGAGAAAAAGGAACAAAAAGCCAACATGACAGCGGATTTTCCTTCGAGTTTTAAGCCTGATCCGCTGGCATTTCCTATCTTTACAGCCTGAAAATATCAAATATATGGCCGTAAAAATAGAGAAATGGGCTGTCGCTAAACCGTTTTGTTATCTGTCGTTTATTTCTTTTGATTTCCTTTTTTCCCTTTTTCAGAAAGCATTTTTATATTATTCAAGTATTCCTGCTCTATTGGCGACAAGGTTTTTTGTACATATTTTTTGTATTCCGTATGCGCCTTTTCTATTGCCTGATTGTGCGAAACCGTTCCGGCATCGTTAAGTATTTTTCGGCCATCAGCAGATAAAATTGCATCTAATTGCCTGATATAATCCTGCATTGTCATTGTTTGCTGCTCAATGGCTCTTGCTTCGGCGAAATCAAAATAACCCGAAACAATGTTATTCAGTACTTTCAACTCTTTGTCATTCAAATAATTTTTCGCAATCTCCGTGTCTTTTTTTGTTACCTGCTCGCCTCTGAAATTGGTAAGTCCCATAAACTCTTTTTCGGCATCGGCACGACTGTAGATTACTTCCGGAGCCGTATTGCCGTGTGCTGCATAATGCAGTTTATTTTGTACGATTTTGAAAAACATAAGTGTTTCATCTGCTTTCGGGTCGTAGTCAATGCTTAGTGCGTACAAATCAAGCACTTGACGATAAATCAGTTTTTCGCTGCTGCGAATGTCTCTAATTCTGTCGAGCAACTCTCGCCAATAGCCGCCACCACCGAGATTTTTCAATCGCTCATCGTCCATCGTAAAACCTTTTACAATGTATTCTTTCAGTCGCAAAGTTGCCCACTGACGAAATTTTGTGGCTATTTTGGAATTGATACGGTAACCAAGCGAAATTATCATGTCAAGGTTGTAATATTTTACCTCTTTTGTCTGCGTTTTTCCTGCAATAGCACCGTGTTCAGTGGTATGTAAGAAATTCTTACTAACCACATTTTCCTCCAATTCGCCACTTGCCAAAATATTTTTTATGTGCATGGTAATATTCGGGCGAGAAGTTTGAAAAAGTTCTGCCAAATGTGCCTGCGTGAGCCACGCTGTTTCGCTTTCAAAACGCACATCTACCGAAATTTTATCATCTTCGGTTTTGAAAATGATAAACTGATTGGGGTTCTCGGGCAGTTTATTGGGTTCTATGTTTTTGGGTGAAGGCATAAATTAAAATCTTATTTGGTATTATCTTTTATCCATTGTAATGCTTCTTCATTGCCTAATTCTGCTGACTTTATAATGTTTTCAATTGCTTTTTCATCACTACCACTTAAACCATAAGCAAATCCTAAACGAAAATAAGGTTCAGAAGCATTTGGCTCTATTTCAATTGATTTATTATACGCTTTAATTGCGTTGTCATAGTCTTGTTTGTCGTAATAAGCATTCCCCAAAAAATAATATGGTTTAGGGTCATCTGGATTTAATTCAAGTGCTTTTTCGTATGATTTAATTGCATTGTCTGTATCACCTTTGTTTCCGTAAGTAAAACCGAGGTAAAAGAATGTTTCCGCAGTTGGATTTAATTCCACAACTTTACTGAATGCCTTAATTGCATTATCAAAATCACCGTTTTTACCATAGGCATTTCCCAAAGTATTATACATTGCGTAATCATCTGGATTAGTGTCAATGGCATCTTCGTATGCTTTAATAGCACTGTCAATATTACCTTTTGCTTCATAAGCGTTTCCAAGACACATATAAAAAAGTGGTTCATTGGGCGCGTTTTTTATTGCTTTTTTTAATTCTTTAATTGCGTTATCATAATCACCATTTTCAAAATAAGTAGTTGCTCTATCAAAAAATATTTTAGGATTATGTTGTTCTTCTTCGGGCAAATATTGATTGGAATATTCTCGAATAATATGTCCCAAAGTTTTACTATAATTAGTGTTATTAGGATTTAGTTCTACTGCTTTTTTGATATTTTTTATAGCGTTATCAAAATCTTTGTTTTGAACATAACACACTCCCAAATTATAATAAATATCAGAAATGGCATCAAACGTTGGGTTCAGTTCTATTACCTTGTGATAGAATTTTATTGCTTCATCAAACTCCTCATTTTGAGCACATATAGTTCCTAAATTAATGTATGTGCTATAATCCTCTGGATTCAATTCTATTATCTTTTTGGAAATTTCTTTGGCATTATTCAAGTCTCCTTTTTTGATATAAACATCTGCTAAATTAGCATAAGTATTTATTTCGTTTGGATATAATTTAATGATTTTGTTGTATGTTTCTATTGCATTATCTAAATCTTCTTTTTCTCTGTATGCACGTCCAAGATTGTAATATGCCCCAAAGTCATCAGGTTTCAATTCAATGACTTTATTAAATGCTATAATTGCGTTATCCAAATCACCTTTGTCTCCATACGTATTCCCCAAGTGCATATAAAATTCAGGGTTGTATGGTAACATTTCAATCTGTTTGTTTATTTCTTTTATAGCGTTATCATAATCTTCATTTTGCCTATAATTAAAAAACGCATCAAGAGAAAAGGTCTTTGTTTCAAATCCGATTACTTCGAAATCATCATCCTCTAACAAATGTTTTTGATTATTCAACCAATACTTCAATTCAACATTTCCTAATTGTTCTGCTTTTTGCAAGTATTTAAAGGCTTGTTTTTTATCCAAAGAAAGGTAGCACATTCCAAGATTTGTATATGCTTGCATTTGGTTAGGGTGATTATAGTTTATTGCAAACAAATAAGCATTCGCTGCTTGTTGCATATCACCTTTAAAGTTATAAGCATATCCCAAATTATAATATGCTTCTGCGTAATCAGGTTTTATTTCTACTGCTTTTTTTAAATATTCTATTGCTTTGTCCAAATCATCTTTGTCTTTGCCATAAATAAGCCCTAAATCAAAATATATTCTATAATCATACGGATTTTTTTCTATCCCTTTTTTATAGTATTCTATTGCCGTATCATAATCGCGTTTTTTTGTATATGCCTGCCCAAGATTGGGATATGCTATTGCTAAATTAGGGTTTAATTCAATCGCTTTGTCGTAATATTCAATTGCTTTATCATAATCGTGCTTACCGTCTGCATAGGTTGCTCCTAAGTTGTTATATGCCATTGCGTAATCAGGCTCTAATTCTATGGCTTTTTCATAACATTCTATGGCTTTGTCGTAATCAGGTTTGTCTCCTTTGTAGTTATTTCCCATATTGTAATATGCCATTGCATAATCAGGCTTTAGTTCAATGACTTTTTTACAATATTCTATCGCCTTGTTGTAATCTTGCTTGCTCTCTGCATAAACAATTCCCATATTGAGGTATGCTTCTGCGTAATCAGGTTTTAAATCAATGACTTTTTCATAGCATTCAATTGCTTTATCTGGATTTTTTCTACTCTCACGATAAGCATTTCCCATATTGAAATAGGCATCTACGGCATCCGGTTGTAATTCAATGACTTTCTTATAATTTTCTATTGCTTGGTCATAATCTTGCTTATTTTCGCAATAAATTTTCCCCAAATTGAAATATGCGGGAGATAAATTAGAATTAAATTCTATGGCAGTTTTATAATACTCTATTGCTTTATCGTAATTCTGCTTCCCTTCACACATTACTTTTCCTATATTATAATATGCTTCTGCTTTATTCGGCTCTAAATCAATCGCTTTTTGACTGTACTCTATTACTTTATCATAATCAAGATTTAATTTCCCTAAATATGAAGCACCCAAATTACTATATGCAGCGGCATAATCTGGCTTTAATTCAATTGCCTTTTCAAGACACTGAATTGCTTTATCGTTATTTTCTATCTCAAAATAAATACTGCCTAAATTATAATATGCCTTTTCCCAATCAGGTTCTAATTCTATTGCTTTTTGCAAATATTCTATTGCTTTATCATAATCAGGATTTGTTTTTTGTGCATAGATAGTTCCCAAATTAAAATTTGTATTAGAACTTTTTGGGTCTAATTCTAATGATTTTTCGTAATGCTTTATGGCAATATTATAATTTTCATCAACACTTGCCGCATACGCTTTTAAGAAAAAATCGTCTGCTGTAATTGGGTTTTCAATCCTTTCTTCTGCATTTCTAACTTTTTCTTTCAATTCTTCGGAAGCTCCTTTGGGAATTTCCTTGATTGCCGCTAATATTGCGTCTAATCTTGCATTAGTGTCAGTATTATTTTCTGTAGTTACAAATGTAGCATTAAGAAAAGTTGAATTGTTAAATTGATTTTTTATTGAATCAGCCATAATAGTATCTAATTAAATGTTGTATTATAAAAAGTTGAATGATTGAATTGGTTTTTTATCTCTATATTTGCCTTAGCCAATTCGTCTTGTAAACTTGCCAAAGTTTCTTTCAATTCGACATTTTCAGCCATTAATTGTTCGGCATTTTCTTTTGTAATGGCTTTACCATTGAACATAGTTTTTACTTTGTCAATTAATCGGACAATCATTGCAGCCGACACATTCCCTACAACTGTTGCAGGGATTCCATTATTTAAAATTGATACTAATGCAATTAAATCCATAATATTATTACTTTATTTGTTTTTGTACAAAATTCAACGCTTCCTCTGCCAACTCTTTTTTCCTTTCCCTGCAACATTTTCCTGTGCAATAGCAATAGACCTATTCAGTTTATCAATAAACCATTGCTTGTCGGGCAAGGCGGTTAGATATTGCGCCACTTTTATATTCTTTTCGTCAAGCATCAGCAGTTCAATATGTTCCGTATTGCCTTCGCTGCAAAGCAGCAAGCCGACAGGCGAATTTTCGTGGGGCTGTTGGTCGTGCTTTTGCAGATATTTCAGGTAGAGTTCCATTTGCCCTTTGTATTTGGGTTGAAACTTGCCGAGTTTCAGGTCAATGGCAATTAAACGATTCAGTTTTCGGTGAAAGAAAAGCAGGTCGAGCGAATAATCAACGCTGTCAATGGGAATGCGTTTTTGCCGTTCCACAAAAGCAAAATCCTGACCGAGTTCCATAATAAACTGCTCCAAATTGTGCAGAATAGCATTTTCGAGGTCTTTTTCAGAATAATAATCACTCAATCTTAGAAAATCAAGAATGTAAGTGCTTTTGAATACCAAATCGGGTGTTAAATTTGTGTTGTTTATGCTTTGCAATGCGTGTATAATTTCGTCTTCGGGCTTTGCTGCAATGGCTGTTCGTTCAAAAAACATAGCATCTTCTTTTTGCCTGAGCGTGCGAAGACTCCACTTTTCGGCGACACACATTTGTTGGTAAAACAGCCGTTTTGTACTATTTTCTATATAAGCCAGTTCGATAAAATGACTCCAACTCAATGTTGGCGACAGTGTCGCCAACATTTGTTCATCGAATGTTTCTGCTACTCTTATCATCCGTCTCAAAGCAGAATATGTATAGCCTTTCCCATATTTTTCGGTCAATGTTTGCGACAGTGTCGCCACAATTTGCAGTCCGTATTGTGAATAGGCTTCATATTGTATTTCAGTAATAATATAGTTGCCGATAGACCAATACAGACGGCTGACTGTGGTGTTTAGATACACCGCAACTTGCCTGCCTGTTTGCTCAATCAGGTGCTCAATACCTTGCAACAGTTGATTGCTTTTGTTATTTATATTGACTGTTTCCATTTTATTCGTTTATTTTCTTTTGCACCACTTTTAACGCTTCCCCCGCCAACTCTTTTTCATCTTCTATCGCTTCAATAATCCTGTCGGCAATCCAAAGGGTTAAAAATTCATTCGGATTCACTTTAAAAATTTTGGCAAGTGCAATAACCTGTTCGCGTTTGGCACGGCGTTCGCCACGCTCAATTTTACTGTACATCGGCGTATCAATTTCCAATGCTGCGGCAAATTGGCGTTGCAGCATCTGTTTTTCTTCTCTTAACTGTCTAATTTTATTACCAAACAACATAGCGTTAAATTTTAATATTTATTTATCAATCAATTTATTACATTTGTTCTGACTTTTGTTTTTTAGAATTGTCAAAATAACGGTACAAAAGTACAAATTATTTTTGAAATTTTGACATGCTTTTTTAGAGCAGTTTTAACTTTTGCGAGTGGCATTCTTTTGATAGTGCGGTGTCGCAGGTACTTGATAAGATTATTTATCGAATGTTTTTCAAGGCATTGGCTGAAATTGGTTGCACTTGCGTTTTGGAAGATAGTTCTTGGCAATACAACACTTCCAGCAAAGAGCAGCACCATTCTACCGGATTCAAAAATTGGTTGCCTTTCCTGATTTCATAGTGCAGGTGGTAGCCCGTCGTTAGCCCGCTGTTTCCCACACAGGCAATGTGTTTGCCTATCCTTACCGAATCGCCCGTATTCACCAACGTTTTGCTTAGGTGTGCATAGAATGAGCGGAAACCGCCTGCATGCCCGATTTCTATAAAAAATCCATATCCCGAATCGTAGCCTTTGCGGATG
Organism: Bacteroidia bacterium; assembly: GCA_025996865.1. Taxonomy (GTDB): domain Bacteria; phylum Bacteroidota; class Bacteroidia; order Bacteroidales; family Azobacteroidaceae; genus Azobacteroides. The sequence continues at coordinate 42,230 of BNTV01000001.1, read as the reverse complement.
ACTATTCCGTTGCCTGTGGCATATACAGGAGTGCCTTTTACTTCGGCAAAATCAATTCCCGTATGGAACTTTTGCGTTTTATAAACCGGATGGTTACGTTTTCCGAACCCCGATGAAATATACGGTTCCTTGACCGGAAAAATGACCGGATAGCCGGGTAGTTCGTTTACGGACATTGGCAGCGAATCCGCTATTTTCAGAAGTTCTGTTGGCGAATAAATATTTTCCGTAAATCTTTCTATTTCTGATTTTCGGTTTGGCTGTCCATATACGGACAAGTGCAGCAACGTGGCGAAGAATAATATGATGTATTTCATAACTGTATCTTATCGGTTATTAAAAGCGCCCGAATTGCTCCGGGCGCTTGCTTACCTGATTTTTACATCTATTCTTCCTCCACCCTTTCATTCTGGAACGAAAAGGTCTTTTGAATGACCTGCCCCGCGTCGTCCTCAATATACACGTCTATCGTTTGCTGGTCGGTGCACCGGGAAGTGTAGTACAGCCGGAACACTTCTTTTGTCAGAGGGAACAGGTCGTTAGACGTCAATACCCTGCCATCGTCCATGCGCAATTCCCCCGTTCCGTCCGTTTGGAAGAAACGAATGTAGTACCGCGCCTCCTTATAGTCGCCTTCCCTGATTAATTTACAGCGGATTTCCACCGTTTCGCCCTGCACAATCTTTTTAGGAACCGGCATAGTTTCCAAACCAAACAAGTAGCGTGTATGAATATCAAGACCGTCGCTACAGGCTAAGGCCAGCAGCATCATAGCCGCCAGCCACGCTGTTATTCCGAAAAAACTTTTTATCTTTCTCATTGTGATTATTTTTTGTTGATGAACTGATTTTATAAATACAAAAATTTCCCTTTCAGGGTATTGCCGGAGAGTATCCGGGCGTTCTCCGTTCCGTATGCGATAAGCATGGAACCATTTCTCGGCTGTAAGCCCTGCGTACCGTCCGGCCTGAAGAACCGCACCCTGTCATACAGGAACTTGATTGCCGTAGCGTGCCGGAGTACAATGTCGTGAAACCATTTGGCTTCCACTTTGGCGAAGACCAAGGCGATACCGTTATTGTGTCCGGTCATTTTTGTAAGGAACTGCTGTACCAGCGGATTCGAGTAAGGCGGATTAAGCCATACCCTGCCGTGCCAGTCTTTTTCCAAACCGTTTTCTTCGGCGGTATAGAAATGCTTTGCCGAACGGTTCTGCCGGTAGGCTTCCGGTGAAGAAGCAGGGTCTAAGTCAAATTCGCCCAACGATTGTATAATCTCCGCAGGCGTGTACCACTCGTCGCTCGTTTTCATACCTAATCAACCATAAAGCGTAAACCGATGCCGAACTGCGTATGAAAATGTCCCGTAGAGTTGCCCCAAAGGATGCGCTCGCGCCCTGTCAGGAGCAACACAATACGGTCGGTCAGGTACGTTTCGATTTCGAGAGTGATAGCCCCGCCGTAGATAAATGCGTCCTTGTTCCGGAGCGTAGAACCATCGTACAGGGTCTTTTCGCCCCAGTTCGATGTTTCATACCCCGCTAAAGCCGAACCGCCCAGCGAAAGGAAAAACGTTTTGGAGCCGTCAGCGAGGATATTAAGGAAATACCCGCCCTCTCCCGTGAATTGCGCCACAGGGATACGGCTGTCCTTATAGGGATAGTAGCGCTCAAGATATTCCGCACCGAACACCCATTTGTTGCAGTTTTTGGCGTAGGTAGCCATCGCCGTCCCGAAGTAGTAACCTGTTTCATTCTTATTTGCAGACGAATAAATACCGTCCATCATACCGCCCGTTACCTGTATGCCTCGCATACCCGGTAAACAACGCTGCGCGTATGCCCCGCCCGAAAGGGCGAAGCATAAGGCAAGCGTCAGGATAATTATAGCCCGTTTCATGGTTACCTCACTTTGAGTTCGTTAATAACCTTTGCCCTTACCAAATCGGCGTTATCCACCGTAAACCGTTGATGCCGTCCGCCGTTTTGCTCGTTGAGTTCCACGACCAGCATCTTATCGTCGGGAATGGTGAATTTCGGCATCGCGAACACCATGCGTTCGATGTGCTGGCCGTTAATCAGCATCAGATTGTTGTAGGCGCGGAGCGGCCACATCACCTGTTCCTGAATAGCGGTACGCTTCGCCACCTGCTTATCCACGATTTTGAAGGTGATAAAATCGACGTTGAACGGTACGTTGGACGAGTTTTTCAACTGTAAATGGAAATACAATAATCCGTTATGGGTATAAATTCCCTTTAGCGTGTGCTGGATTCCGAAGCGTTTGCAGCCGATATGCTTTATTTCGCGGTCATTGTTTTTGTAGATGGACTGCATAATCAGGCGCACCAGCAGCGGCGATTCCTGCCCCAATTCCTGCATATAGACTTGCAGGGCATTGTTCGGGCGGTTTACCGCCTCGCCGTCGTGCAAAAAATCGCTCATCTCGACGGATAGCTTTACAGGTTCGTCGGCATACTTCACATTGAAGGCATAATACGCTCCGTCTTCGGTTATCACCGCCAGATTGCTTTCCCGTGAGAAGTCGCGCAGGGCGGCTTTTACCCGCAAGACGTTTTCCGTACCGTCCGCTTTGGCTGCCATGAGGTCAGCGCTCCCCAAGTCCACATACCGGATGGCAGACGGGAAAATGACATGCACCGTCTTGTTAAACGTTACCTCCAAAGCATACGGCGGAATCATCCGGTTGAAGGTCAGCGGGCGCGTATAGCCCTGATAATAATCCCCTGTGGAGGGCGATGTTACTGCGACGAGTGTATCGGTAGCCGCCTGTTGCCTGTTTTCCTGCGCATTGGCAGTCATTGCGCTTACCGCGAAGGCAAGCAGAATCAAAAGATGTTTCATTGCTTTTTAATTTTAATTGTTTGACAAAAAGATTTTTTTAGTGGTGTTTGCGATTATTTATTGTGTTTTCGGAAGCAGGAGCAGGCGGTAATTCGCTTTCAGCGTTACTTTTACCACGCTCATTTTCTTGCTCACATACTGCGATGCTCCCTGTATCAGCCCCTTTCCCATATCGGCGGCGAGTTGCGACCCCGCGTTGTCGGAAATCATAATGCTGGTTCCGGCAGAGTTCGCCAGCGTCGCGGCGACTTCTTTGGCGGCATTGATTTCGTCCGAGCCGGGTACGGATATTCCCCGCTGTCCATCGGTATCATAGACCAGTATCTCTACGGAAATAATGTTGCCGGCATATTGGATTGAATTAACCGTTACCTCCATCCGTTCGCCCCCGATACGGCACGTCCCGGTAACTACCGTATTGGCGGGAATCAGCATATCCCCAACACGCATCGGCTCCAGCAGGCGTATTTGCACTTCTTTCCCGTTGGTAAGCGTTACGGTTTGATAAACACAGGCGCGGATACTGTTTTTATCCTGTACGCCTTCATTCCCGGCAGCAGTCAGGAATCCGGTATTGCGCGGCTGGCTGTATGCCGAAATAAATTCCCCGTTACTCATGGGAGCCGCCAACAGCGACACTACGTTTTGCCGCACCTGCTTCACGGGCTGTGCTGCCGTTTTGCCGGATTGTCCCGCCATAGCGGATGTTTCGCCCGTTGCCGCTCCGCTTGCTTCCTGTGCGGTTTGGGGCATATATCTCGCCGCCATTTGGTAGGATTTTTCCAGCATTGCCGCCTGTTCATCTTCGGCAGCCTTGCGCTGTTCGGCTTCCGCCAGCTTGCGCTCCAGTTCCTGCATGCGGGATTCCAACGCCGGTTGCGGCTGTTCATCCGCTTCCGGCTGCTCATACCACGCGCCCAACTGTTTGTTGATGTCCTGGTAGGCTGCCGTCGAGGACTGGATGGCGGAAGTGTGCTGTGAAGAAGCATTACCGCTCGCAGTACGGGACGGGGCTTCGTAATAGTCCTCGGACTGGGGAACCTCCGCTTGGGCTTTTTCCTCCGCCTGGGAAAGCTGGTAGGAAAAATCCTGCAATGAGCGCATCCGATCCTGCTGCTTCTGCTGCATGGCTTCCCGCTCGTAAGCGTCGCGCTTGTCGGATACCAGCCCGCCGTCGGTCGGCATCGGCAGTTCGACGTTTAGCCCGGCTTGCTGCGCTTCTTTCTCCTTGTCCTTGCCGGACGGGGCGAAAATGAGCCATAAGGCTGCGCCGAAAATCAGGAAGAACAGCGGCATGATGAACATTTTCCTGCGCTTTTGCATTTCAGCCGGAGTAAGTTCCTTTTTCGGCTTTACCGGTTTTTGAGCCAGCTTCCCATGCTCTTTTTTCGCTTCCGGTTTACCGTCCGGCGCGGCTGGTTGTACTTCGGGCGCTGCCGCCGTTTCCGGCGGTGGCGTCCCCCTATTCAAATTTTCCTGTTCCATTGTGAAATTTGTTTAAATTGTTAATACTGTCCCTTTGGGCTTGTTCAAGCTGGAGCTTCAGGGCTTCGATGCGCTCTATTTGCATCCGCTCGCCCCTGTCCCTGCCGAAGTTGTAGATACTGCTTACGGTCATGTATATCGACAGTCCGCCGAACACCAGGAGCATCGTCAGTATGAGGATTACCCGGCGGTCTGGGGTCATCCTGCCGAGCAAGCCCCGCAGAATGTCTTCCAGCCATTCGTTCACATGTTGAATTATTTTCCGTACCATAGCCTGCCTACCTTTCCATTACCCGCACATCGCGGTTTTCAATGATTTCAAACTTCTCCATCGTGAAACCCTGCGGGTTGTTGTCGCTCCTGACCGAATTGATAAGGTTGCAGCGCGTAACCAAACTCCGCTGGGTGATATTCGACGCCCGGATAATCATTTGCCGGGCGTAGGTTACAGCCATGTACGGATAAACATCAAGGTCAAGCGCCACGCTATCGACCGCAACAGTCTGGTTGATATTGCCCGAAATAATCCGGTTATAGTACCCCTTTTCCGCCATATCCTGGTAATATTTGAAAGCGCTCTTATCCACCAGAAAAAGGGCGCGGTTGATATTGCTTTCGATAGCCGCCTTGTCGGGTGCGAGCGTAAAGAACAGTTCGTGAAACCGGCGCACATGCTCGCGGGCTTCCACCGGACGGTTCTGCGAAAGATCTTGCGAGAGGGCAAGCATTAAGGACTTGCCCCCGTCGAGGACATATATCTTTTGCCGCTGCGCTTCGGCGAAACTGTACGACGACCAGACCGAATAACCGGTGACGGCGGTACAGGCAACCAGGAAAACGATACCGAAAAGGCGTATCTGCCTGAATGATGTTTCAATATTTTTTAATGATTTAAACTCCATTGTTTTACTTATTAATTAATTGCTTATTTACACTTATTCACTTTTCGACCTGTTCAGCAGGCGTCCTGCGACATTTTTAACAGCGCCCCCGGCGCGTCCGGCCATATTCCCGGCAGCGGCTCCGGCTGCGCCTCCAACCATTGCAGCGCCTTTGTTTCCCATCGAATTAACCCCCTTCATCGAGCTTCCCATGCCACCCGACTGGATGATCCAGTTAGCCACCGTCGGGACGCTGAAATACCCGATAATCCCTATAACCAGGAAAATGATGTGTACCCCGTCCGAGCCGTCCGGCACATAAGACGGGTCTTGCAGCAGGGCGATGTCCGTTTTCAGCATGAGCGCCTGTATTTTGGACAGCACCGCCGAAAACAAATCGGCCACGGGCAGCCACAGGTACACCGAAATATAGCGGGAGAGCCACCCGGCCAGTGTGGACTGGAAGCCGTCATAAACGGAGAAGGCAAAGGCTACCGGCCCCAATACGGACAGCACGACCAGGAAGAAGGTACGCAGGGTATCGACCGTCAGGGAAGCGGCATTGAACAGCAGCTCAAAAAAATCCCGGATCAACTGCCGGAACCACATCTTCATGTCGTAAAAGCCGCGTTCCACCCACATGCCGAGTTTCTCCGTAGCATCCAGTATTCCCAAATCCTTCATCTTCTGGTCGTACACTTCATCATCGACCAGCCACGCCTTGCCCTCGCGTACCCGCGCATCGTATTCCAACTGCTTTTTTTGCTCCTGCAAGTCGTGTACGTCCGTTATCTGCGATTCCAGTATGGTATGCGTCCCTTTGACAACGGGCGACATAACGGCGTTGATCGTTCCCAGAACTATTGTCGGGAAGAACATGATGCAAAGCCCTATGGCGAACGGCCTTAACAGGGGGAACACGTCCACCGGCTCCGCCCTGGCTAAAGCCTGCCATACGCGGCAGGCCACATAGAACAGTGCGCCGAAGCCTGCCAAGCCCTTGGCCACACCCACCATGTCAGCGCACAGGGGCATCATTTCCTGATACAGGTTCCTGAGAAGCTGGTGCAGGTTCTCAAAATCTATTGCAAGCAGTACCATAATTACCAGTATCTTTCGGATGGATTACCATACAGGGCGCGTACCCGCTCCATGTCGCCCGACTGCTGGCTGCGGATAAAGGAAACGGAGATACTCTTTTGGGAATAGTACCGGACAAGGTTGCGGTACTCGACCATTTTGGCATGTATCCCGCCTATCACGTTCATACGCTCGGCGTCGGTCATGGAAAGCCCGTTGGAGGCCGAAACGATATCCTTTATATCCGAAAGCAGGTTGCCGCTCTCTTTCAGCAGTTTGGCGTACCCTTCCCCGATGGCTTCCAGTTCCGCCGGCGTGAAGTTCTTATCCGTCAGCATCCTGTTGAAACTGGTGGAATATATCTGCGATATTTCGCTGACCAGTTCCACCGTTTCCCTGACCTTGCGGGCGTCCTTGATCAGGTTATGCACCGATTTGAGGGCGTCGTAGTATTCCTTTCCCTGGCTGTAGATTTTCTGCATTTCCTTGAAGGAGTTGATGACATTGGTCGCGGTGGTGGCGGTTTTGGAAACCGTCAGTATATTTTGCGCGAGGTTCGACGGGTCAATGACCGCCCATTGCGCTTTTGCTTCATAACCGAAGCAAAGCGTGATTGCCGTAAGGCATAAAAACATCTTTTTCATTACTTGATTTTTTTTGATTGTTAATACTGATTTTTTTATCCGGTGTGGGAATAGCCACGTATGGGCTATTCCTCATCCGCCCGGATATATTCGCCGTAGTCGGAAAGTATGAGTACGTCCCTTTCGGCGTCATAACTTATCCTGATGCGCCCGTACAGGTAGAAGAACGTAACTCCCCACTGGTGGCGGATCGGGCAGGTAAAGACCGTGGCGGCGTCATAGGAAAACTCCAGCCGGTAGCGCGTCCCCGTGAAAACTATACGCACTTCCGGCGACCCGCCGGGGCTTACCCACCGTCCGGCGATTTCCCGCAGGGGGAAATGCGTCCGCGCGGTACATGGGTCTGGTACGTTACTGTTGTTCCTGAACATGGCGCACCCTCCTTACTTTTGGGATTTCGGCTCCTTGTCCTTTTCGACAATGAAGATTTCTACCTCAACATCCCGTTCTCCTTCCCCGTCTTCCGATTCCGGCGACGGCGAAGCCAGCAACGCTTCCACGAGGATACTGTTGATTCCCGCGGTGTAGAGCGCCAGCTTTTCCAATTGTTCTTTACTTAATTTGCCAAACATGATTTTTTTAGTGGTTATGGGGCGTAAAGCCCCGGTTAATACTTAATTTTTATTTCGCTTGCTTTCGGCTATCTGTTTAATCGCCAGCTCGATATTCCCACCCAGTTCTTCGGTTTTTTGCATCACTTCCAGCTTCTCCGTTTCCTCGGTCGTGTAGGTCATGTATTCCTCGGCGCTGACCTCGGTAGCGTACACCGCCGACTGCACCCCGCCCAGACCAAACCACACCTCCTTGTATTTTCTTGAAGGGTTGTTGGCCATGTTGATGGAGAGGATTTGGCCTTTCTCTTTTTCGGTCAAACCCAGCAGGGCTTGGATACTGTCGAACTTGTTCATGTATTTGCGCTGGTCTAACAGTATCTTGCAGTCGGAGTTGTTGATGATACTTTCCTTGACGACGGGCGAGGCGATGATGTCGTCTATTTCCTGCGTTACGACGACGGCTTCCCCGAAATATTTCCTTACCGTTTTGTACATATATTTCAGATACTCAGCCATATTCGCGGACGAAAGGGCTTTCCATGCCTCCTCTACAATCAGTTGCTTGCGGACACCTTTCAGGCGGCGCATTTTGTTTATGAACGCCTCCATGATGATAATCGTAACCACGGGAAACAATTCCTTGTTCTCTTTTATGGAATCTATCTCGAAGACAATAAAGCGTTTGGAAAGCAGGTCGATGTTTTTGTCCGAGTTGAGCAGGAAGTCGAAGCGGCCGCCCCGGTAATACTGGCGAAGCGTAGTCAGCATGTTGTCGATATTAAAATCTTCGCGGCTGACCTTGATTTCCCTTTCTTCCAGTTCCCGGCGGTAATCGTCCCGCATAAACTCGTAGAAGGTGTTGAACGAGGGGACGATAGAACGGTCTGCCCTTATCCGCTCGATATAGGCCGATACCGCGCTGCCGAGTTCCCCGCTTTCGGTCTTGCTGACCCTGTCGTCCTCGGATTTCCAGAGCGTGAGCAGCAGCGTCTTGATGCTGTCCTTCTTCTCGACGTCGAACACATAGTCGTCCGTGTAGAACGGATTGAACGAAATCGGGCTTTCCTCGGTGTAGGTGAAATAGATGCCGTCTTCCCCTTTGGTTTTCCGGCGTATCATTTCACACAGTCCCTGGTAGGAATTTCCCGTGTCCACGAGGACGACGTGCGTTCCCTGTTCCCAGTATTGCCTCACAAGGTGGTTCATAAAGAAGGATTTCCCGCTGCCGGATGGCCCCAAGACAAACTTGTTGCGGTTGGTGGTAATTCCCTTTTTCATCGGAAGGTCGGAAATATCCACATGGAGGGGCTTTCCCGACACGCGGTCGCACATCCTGATGCCGAAGGGCGAGGGGGAGCTTTTGTAGTTGGTTTCCCCGGTAAAGAAGCACAGGGCGGGTTCGATAAACGTGTAAAACGATTCCTCCGCCGGAAAGTCCCCCGCGTTGCCGGGCATGGCCGCCCAGTAGAGCGTTGCCGCGTCCGTCGTGTTGTGGCGCGGCTTGCACTCCATGAGCGCCAACTGGCTGCCGACGTCGTTGCGGATATGCTTGAGTTCATCCGCGTCGTCGCTCCACGCCATGACGTTGAAGTGCGCCCTGACCGAAGTCAAGCCGAAGCTGTGCGCTTCGTTCAGGTACTTGTCTATCCATTCCTTATTGATTTGGTTCCCACGACTATACCTTGAAAGCGACTGCATATTCCTTGCGGACTTCTCGAATTTCCGCAGGTTTTCGGCACTGTCATCCAAAAAAATGTATTGATTGTACACATGGTCACAGGAAAGCAGCAGGCCGACAGGCGCGGCAAACGAGAGCAGGCAGTCGCTTCTATCCGTAGATAGCTTTTCATAGCGCATGTCCGTCCCGACTTTGCCCGGCAGGTCTTCCACGTCCGACAGCGTGTGCAAACAGACCGTGTTACTGCCTATCCGCAAACCGTCGGCTCCGAGTTCCATATCCTGCAAGCAGGTGGTGTCGTCGAGCGACAGGGCAAAGTATTTTTCTATAAGCCCCGCGCTTTCCGGCGTTCCCGTGATTTCATCGGACGTTAAACGTGTCAGCGTTACAAACCCAGAATCGTTTACAATGCGCTCGAATTGCCCGACAGCCTCCATGAATTTTACCGCCGTGTCCTTATTGACTTCCTTTGGGATGATGTTACCCCGGCACAGGCTGGAAAAGTTGCTTTGCATGCGCATCCGCTCTTTCGTTGTTTTCGTCAGGTAGAGGAAACAGGTGTGGTTCAGGTACGGGCGTTCGTTAAAGTGGCGTTCAAACGAGCGGGACAGGAAACTCATGTCTTCCCTGTCCGTAGCGGGTTTGTAGCGTTCCTTGACGAACCAGTCCTGTTTGTGGATCACCGAGTAATCAAGCAAAACCTTGATGGCTTTAGCCCATGCCGAGTGTATCGCTTCATATTCGGCGGAGGTTACGGTAAACAGTTCGGGTAAGTCCACCCGAAAGGCGACCGTAATATCCGCGTCCTTGCTGATGATGCAGCCCTGTTCCACCGAGAGCAAGGGGAACTTGCTTTCGATGGTGGCCGCCTTTAGCATATTCCTCATGCGGTCGCCTCCTTCCTTTTTTTACGGGTATGGAAAAAACGGCGGGAGTTTTTGCGGTTAATCAGGTAGCGCGGATGCTGCCTTTTGGCCAGCAGCTTCATTAATCCGTGTTCCCCGTATTTCGCATTGAGGTTGAAGGTCAGCCATACCAGCGCGGAAGCGGCCATAACGCCGAAGCCGATGCAGAACCATTGATCGACGCCCGCCATATAAAGAATGACGAAGACGACGAACACGGCCAGCAGTCCGCCCGCGAAAATGAACAGGTATTGCGCTTTCAAACCCTTGAACTCGACGCTCTTTCCGATTCCTTTATTTATATTATACTCCATTCTGTTAGTTGTTTGGAGTGATTATAAAAAGAAGGAGCGCAGGATGGTGGCGGCTACAATCAGGAAGATACACGCGCCAAACCACGAGGCCGCAGTTTTCGATGTATCGGGGTCGCCCGAACTGAACTTGTTATACACTTTGATACCGCCGATCAGCCCCACAACGGCGCCGATGGCGTATATCAGTTTTGTGCCGGGGTCGAAATAACTGGTGACCATGTTGGTCGCTTCGGTGATACCGCCGATACCGTTGCCTTGTGCGAAGGCGTTGGCAGCGGCAAGGATAGCCACCGCCGACATAAGAATCTTTTTCCTTGTCATTGCTAATTTGTTTTAAAGTGGCGGGCATGGGGCGGGATTAGTCCCCACGCACCGCCGGTGGATAATTGCTTTTTTACTTTCTCGAATTTTTTCAGTGGTTGGCGTCCGTGAGCTAACCGTAATCTCTTTGCTTCATACCTCTTTGTTTTAATTGTTAATCACTATGCGAATGCCCGCGGATCAAAGTCCTTGGGCGCTTTCACGTTTGGTTCATCGTTTGTTTCGCCCGCTTCCCGCTTGCGGCGGTGGTAGGCGGCGAAATAATCATCCATCAGTTTACCGGCGGTGGCTTTCTTTTTCGGCTCGCCGGATACGGCCTGTTCAAACATATCGGTCTGCCTGACCTCTGCCAGAACCCGCCCGGCTTCTTCCCGCTGTTCGGAACTGGCGGCTTCGGGATTTTCTACCGTTTTCACCATGCCCGACAAGTCGTCGAAGTTTACCCCGGTCGCCATACCTGCCCCGGCGGGTTCCCCCGCTTCCCCGCTTTCTTCGGAATCTACGTTGTCTTCGTAACCGTCGGATGCTGATCCCTCCGGCTCGTCATTGAAACTTAAATCTATTTCGCCGGAATCATCCGTTCCGCCCGAAGAAAAGACCTTGTCCAACTCGGATGGAGGGATCGCTGCCGGAGTGTCCGGGCTTTCCTCTTTCGAGTTTCCGGGAGCAAATGTAGGCGTATTTTCTTCACGTTTCTCGCTTTTAATCAGCGTGGTAGCTTGTGGCAGCGAGTGGCGCAGGTCGAAGCCGCTTTTCCCGATGATGTCCTCTTTGGGCGGCGACTTGAACGGGTTGAACGCCGGGCGTTTCGCTGCGTTCCTTTTCCGTTTTACCGACCGTTCCCACACGAGGTAGCAGGCGAGGAAAACCAGGTACAGCACGATGGCTGTAATGAATATCCGTATCATGGACTAAAACAGGTCGCCATTGCGTTGGCGGTAGAGTTCGTTGATTTCCTGCCGGTGCTCTTTGAAGTGTTCCGTCAGCACCGTGTCGATATAACCGCCAACGGTAATGTCCCTGCCCTGGTCAGTGAACGACCGTACCAGGCGGGCGACAATCCCGTGTACGTCATGGCTGATATACACGCATTGACGGGTTTTCAGTTCCCGGCGTTTAAGGAATTTGTCTGTATAGGCCGTCTTCGGTTTTACTGCCGGAACGGTTTTGTCGGCCGGCGTACCCTGTGAGCTTTTGCCGCGCCCGAATATTATTATCTTTTTCATTTTCTTTGTCTTTATTAGTTGATTAAAAACTTTTGTCGATACTGCTCTCATACAATTCGCTCAATTCGCCCTGAAAGGTTGAAAAATGGTGCTCCAGCACATTGTCGAGGAAACTGAACAGGGAAACCTCGTTTTTGCCGATAACCTGTACAACTTTCAGGATGCGGTCGTGGTGTTCCTTGCGGATATACACCACTTTGTTTACACGCGCCTTACCCCCGGCAACCTCTTTGACAAAAAGGGATTTGTAATCCTGTGCCTTACCACGACGCCGTTTGGTTTCTTCGCGGGGCGCTTCCTGCTCCTTTACCTCCTCCGGCTCTTCCGGTAAGGGTGCAATTGCCGTTTTAGGTGCTTCCGCCTGCTCCATGGAGGCTTTCAACGGCCTCTCACGGTTACCTACCTGATGGATGAAAGAAACTTCGTCCGCTTCAATTTTTTCCCTTGCCATAACCTGTTACTTTAAGATTCCCAACAGTTCATCGACAAGCGCGTCCATGTTGCTACCTTTCACCAGCGATTTATCCGCCGGGAACAGCGTAGAACGGAACAGGGCTTTGTGACCGGTGTTTTGTTCCTTGCGGAAACGCTTGCTGTCCGGGACAAACGTTTGAAGGGTCGTAAATTCCAATTCCCTGATAACCGCCTCGTAAACGTCGTACAGTTCCGATTTTTCGCGGCCATCGACCATATTCCACAGCAGGTACGTCCCTTTGATATGGGTTTTACCAACAGCCCTTACCTGGTCACGCAAGGCGATAAGGTAGTCCAGCGTACTTTCCATGACCACCCTGTCGGCGGCAATGGGGGCTATGATATAGTCCATGTTCAACAGGGTGCTTAACACGCCCTTGTTATTGACCGTGCCGGGCAGGTCGAAGAAGATGAAATCATAATTACCCTGTGGGACAAGGTAGTCGGCATCGGCAAGGGCTTCCTCCGGGCTGCTGCCGATAACAGGCCATGCTTTTTTGTCCAGCCGGGTAAACTGTTCATAGGCCATGCCCTTGTAGTGTTCATCTTCCGTAGCTAAAACCAAGTCGCGTTCCCGCATCCCGACAATAGAATGCTGCGGGTAATCACAGTCGATTACAGCCACGTTGCAGCCTTTCACATAATGCAGGTAGCTTGCGACCAGTACAGTCAGGGTAGTTTTGCCTGCTCCCCCTTTTTGCGTGGCAAAGGCCACATAAACAGGATTTGTTTTCATTTGAACATTGTTTTAATTATACAATCGGTTGTTTAACTTTCTATTTTTATGTTTCTCTATTCGCTTATTTACTTTTACGGATTTTCAAAATGTTATTCGTTGATATACAGTCTTATTTGAATAAAAAAGTAAAAGGATAAATATTTAAATATTCTTTTATTGCTATTTTAATTTTTCATCGTATTACCGTATTATCGCTGTAATCCGATAATCCCGTACCCTTTTATCCGCTCATTCATTCATCCGTTCATTCATCTGTCTTTTTATCCTTTTGATTTTTGGAATAAACACCCTTTGAAATTTTCGTTGATTTATTCTTATCCGATTTTAAAGTTTGAAACACATGAAATTTTATGCGTTTACATGTTCTTTTAAAATTGTTTTCAACGGCAAAGGAAAGCCTTCTTTTTGAGGTAATCACCATGTTTTCGGGTGGTGGCAGCTTGTGGCGTCGAGTGGCGTCGATGAGTGACACACAGCGCATTGGATATGCCCGTAACTTTGCCGGCGATAACGTTACGGTCGGGTGCGGGGTCGCCTTTTAAGTTTCAACAACACCCTCCAAACTGCCCTTTTCGCAACAAACTTTTACCCGTTTAATTTGAGGGTAAAACTTTGCCCGTCGCGGGCAAAAAACATTTGCGTCTGGGCAAATAGCAAGGTATGTTTCGCGTTACGCGAAACGTTTTCCGTAACCGGAAAACCCTTGCCCTTGCAGGGGGCAAACTACCTCCGAAGTCGGTAGTTTAGGGGCGATGCTGCACCCGCCGTGACGGATTTATGAACCACTTTAAAAATCCGTGTTATGAATGAAAGTAAAGAACCCCGTAAACGGGGAAAAGGCGGCAGGCCGCCCAAGAACGACCCGGCAGGAAACTGCGTAATGGTGCGTTTTTCCAACGAACAATACGCAGAGTTCCTCACCATGTACGAGCAGTCGGGCATCCGCTCGAAAGCCCGTTTTATCCTTGCCCGTGTTTTCGGCGAGGCGTTGCGCGTGATAAAAACCGACAGTTCGGCTCTCGATTTTGTGATGAAACTTTCCGCTCTGTACGGGCAAATCCGTTCCGTCGGCGTGAATTACAACCAGGTGGTAAAGCAACTTCACACCACTTTCGGAGAGAAAAAAGCCCTTTCCATGCTCTATAAACTGGAGCAGGAAACGATAGTATTGTCGAAAATCGGTAAGGAAGTTTTGCAGTTGTGCGAGCAGTTCAAGAAAGAATATTTGCCTGAATAGTCCTAAAAAATGGTTGCGGATATACACATAGGGAATAATTTGTACGGCGCGTTGGCGTATAATCAGGAGAAAATTGATGCCGGATTGGGTAAGATTCTGGAAACAAACCGTGTCTTTGTTCCTGCCGACGGGCAGTTTTCCGTAGGGAATTGTATGCGGGATTTTGAACGCGCGATGCCTGGACAGGTTACTACCACACGCGGAATTATCCATATTTCCCTCAATCCGCACCCGGAGGATAAGATAAACGACGACCAATTAGCAGACATCGGGCGGGAGTATATGGAGAAGCTGGGTTTCGGTGGCCAGCCCTACATGATATTCAAACATGAGGACATCGACCGCCAGCATTTGCATATTGTTTCTACCCGTGTCCGCAGCGACGGCACGTTAATTAGCGACAAGAAGAATTATGAGAAAAGCCGCCAGATTACCGACGGTTTGGAAAAGAAATACAACTTGCATCCGAAAGACAGGAAGCAGGGCGAGGCGTGGCAACTTTCTCCGGTGGACGCTTCGCGCGGCGACCTGAAAAAGCAAGTAGCCAACGCTATCAAACCGATGACGACGATGTACCGGTTCCAATCGCTCGGCGAGTACAGGGCATTGTTGTCGCTCTATAATATCGGAGTGGAAAAGGTCGAAGGTAGTAATCCGGGGAATAAATATGTGGGGCTGGTGTATTCGGCGTTGGATGCCGACGGCAACCGTGTAGGCAAACCGCTCAAATCTTCCCTGTTCGGGAAGGATTACGGCATCGAGGCATTGGAGCAAACGATGAAGAAATCCGGCGAGGAAATCAAAGTAAAGGGAATCGTTGCCGATACTCGCGCTACCGTTTCCGCATCCCTCACAAAAGCCCGCACAGGCAACGGGTTCCGGGCAGACTTGAAGAAGAAAGGTATCGACATGATATTGCGTTATGGAAACGGAGGACGCTTGTTCGGGGTAACGTTCATCGACCACAACAGCCGCACCGTCCTGAACGGTTCCGCGTTGGGTAAGGAGTTTTCAGCCAATGCCCTCGGCGCACGGTTCGCAGATTTTGCGCAGCCACAAGAACGCCACGAGGATCTGCAATCGGTTACGTCTGCACCCATTCACGAAAAACAACATCCAGTTATGCAACCTGCTGATGAGAAACAACCGCAGCCGGTTAAAGGATATTCGGGGGATGATTCGCCCATCGGCAGCTTGCTTTCGGTTCTGACTCCGGAGCCAGATCAGCATGATACCAATGAACCTGCGCCTAAACGAAAGAAGAAGAAAAAACGGAGGTATGGGAGGCAGGTGTAAAAAATAGGGTTTAGTTTGTATCGCCTATTTTTGTATTTCTTTGATAAGTTGTAATAATCGTTGCTCTCTCTTTTTCGCTTTCAATTCACATTCCCAAATAACGATAACATTCCATCCCGCGTCTTTTAGCGACTGAATATTTTGAGAATCTCGCATTACATTTGAAGCAACTTTTTTTGTCCAATAATCTACGTTAGAAGCGGGCAGTTTTGCAGCTTCACAACCTTCATGCCCGTGCCAGAAACAACCATGAACGAATATAATAGTCTTGTGTTTTGGTAGCACAACATCCGGTTTCCCCGGTAAGTCTTTTACATTTTTTCTATACCTGAATCCTTTTGAGAATAAATATTTTCTGACTAAAATTTCAGGCTTTGTATCCTTGCCCGAAACTTTTGACCCTTAGTTTGCAGTTTGATATTTTTGAGATAAAAAGCAATGTTGATTCTTTACTTTTGTTGTATAAAAGAAAGGAATTAACAGACCAACAAAGGTGAACCATATTTTTGACTAAGGATTAACCTTTTATAATGCCAGGGACCTTTGCCGGTCAAGCTGAAGATACCAAATAGAAAGTTAGGCATGAAAGCCTGTTAAGGGTCTTAGTAGTCCTCAGCTTTTCTGTTAATTCCAAACTAAAAAAAACGAAGTTATGAAAAATTTATTTATTGGAATTGATTTCTCGAAGAAAACATTTGATGTTTCCCTGTTTGAAAGGGATAAGCTTGATGTAATATCCTACCACCGGTTTGATAATCGCAAAGATGGATATAAAGAATTGGTTGCCTGGGTCAAAAGCAGTACCGGGATTAAAACTGCCGAGTGGCTGTTTTGTGGTGAACATACAGGCTTATACAGCCTGGGGTTGACGGAGTTCCTGGTTGGTAAGGGACTGTTTATCTGGCTGGAAAACCCTTTGCAGATAAAACTCTCAAGCGGCATAAAAAGGGAGAAGAATGATAAAGTCGATTCCCGCGAGATCGCTTTGTACGCCTATCGTTTTGAGGATAAGGCCATAGCGACCCTGCCTGCGGACAAGGATCTGTCTTCGCTTTCCCTGCTGTTGGCCTTCAGGGAAAGGCTCGTTCGAAATAAGAAAGCCCTTCTGGTCTCTGCTGTGGAAATGAGATCTGTCCTGACAAGAAACCCGATGGCAAGATACATTTATGAGCAGTCACAAAGGGATGTCGAACGCTTGAATAAGGAAATAAAGGAGGTTGAGAAAAAGATGATGGAGATCATAGAAGCTTCCTCGGAATTAAAAGAAAACTACCAGCTGGTCATCTCCATCAAAGGGATAGCACTCATCAATACAGTAGCTATTATGATACATACAGCCAATTTTACGCGTTTTGACAATCCAAGACAGTTGGCTTGTTATGCAGGAGTAGTTCCCTTTGGAAAGAGTTCAGGAACCAGTTTGAACAAGCCCAAAAGAACCTCCAGCCTGGCCAACAGACAAATAAAGACATTACTTACACAGGCTGCCAGATGCGCTGTAAAGCATGATGTGAAGCTTAGAATCTATTACCATCGCAAGCTCAAACAGGGTAAAGACGAAAGACTTGTCATTAACAATGTGCGTAACAAGCTAATACATACAATATTCGCAGTAGTTAAGAACAAACAGTTCTACCAAACTGACTATAAAAATGAGAATGCAGTAAAAACAATATAAAAATATCTGTCAATTTGTTTGGAAATTAACATAGAAAGCATTATGTCGGAACGCTTCGATTTAGAAAAAACATCCATTATTTATTGAGGAACAAAGAGGTCTTCTTTTTTTAGGTTTTTATCGCCTAAGCATATAAGCGCCTCTCTGTTTGCAACTAAAGATGCTGTAAAAAGAGGACTTTCGCCCATTTCCTGCAGACGGTCTATTTTATTTGTAAAGTGATTTTTCATTGCAACAAATGACGTTTCAACGGTCGCTTCCGGCACTATTAGTAACATTTTAAGAGCATAATTATCACATTCAATAAATGTTTGTTTGTATATGGCATTCTTAAAAACTTCTGATTCTTCCATATATCCGATAAAGGCTTTACAACCTTTATTTATCAAATCGGGTGCTAACTTTCTTCCAGCAAGACATGCCGTGGAATAAAACAAGGAATTAGTAAAATGATGAGAATTAGCAGTTGAAACAAATGAATCTCCACTACATCTCAACCCATCCTCGATTCCATGCGTATAAGCGATGAAAATAAAAGGATTAGAATTTAACTGTGGAATCCTAACATCAATGTAAGCCACATTACATTGAGGACTGGGAATTTCGCAACATGATTGTACTAGCCCATTCTGTTCATTAAAAAATTCAACTATATCTTTCTTGCAATCATCAAAATATGAACCCAATTCCACATTTTGATTGTCAAACGCTATAACGATATTAATCATTACTTACTTGCTTTTTTCCACGAGTTAATAAATCAACCGCTAACATCATTATATTACGTTCCATTTTGTGCCCGAAAGCTGACTGTTGACGTATTTCCATTAATATGTCTTTTAATGTATAGGTTTCACCTGTTGTCGTTGTCAAATACGGATCGTTCTGTTCATCTTCCGAATGGTTTGAAATCCACTGTTCCAATACACAATCAACTCTTACATCAAGGGTATGAATTGCATTTTTTACCAACGTGATTTTATCTTCAAGGGATGTGGTTTTATCGATGACCGCTAACGCATCTCTATTAATATATGTGACTAATTCTTTGTTTGGAATATCATCTATTAGTTTTGCCGTAATAATGATTACATATAATAATGCTGTCTTTTCTCGAATTTTCAAGAATATTTCAGTCCCAGTTGGTTCACCCACCCCTAAATCATAGTCTAACAAAACTATCATTTTACTGTTTAAGTTATCAATAATATACTCCAACCCATCTTTGGCTTTTTCCTTTAAAATGACATTTGCATCCTTAAAATTCAATTGTAATTGCACCAATAAAGGGTCTGTCTTCTTTACATTGTCGTCTATGACAATTATATTCAATTTAGAATCCGCCATAAAATTATTTTTTAAATGGTAACGTAATCTTAATAGTCGCTCCCGTGGGTAGCAGTTCATTATCAACTACTTCTACACTTCCTTTTAACGCTTCTATCCTTGTCTTCACAATAAATAGTCCAAGTCCTGCGCCACCATCTTCCGCAGTCGTAGTATGATATAATTCAAAAACCTTTTTTCTGTCCTCCTCTTTAATGCCTATTCCATTATCTGAAAAGAATAATATAAAACTATCATTTTCTATGTATCCGGAACATTTTATTATTTTGTTTCCCTTTTCTTTTAACGCTTTGATAGAATTATCAATAAGATTTTGAAATATATCTGCAAAAAATTGTCTATTGGCATTAATGATAAAATTATCCCGTATCTCTATTTTCGGTGTAATATTCTCATTTTTAAAACGGAATTGGTATTCAGCAAATAAATTTTCAATAAGTTTCTTTACATCAAAATCATCAAATGGAATATTTGAACCCGCATAACTTAGCATGTAATTAATGACTTTGTTAAGGACATTCATTTCTTCATATATCTCGATAGCGTACAATTTGAAAAATTCTTCAAGTTTGCTACTCGGATAATGTAATTTAAAAAACTCCGCTTTATCTTTTATTTTTCCTAATGATGTTCTTACGGCATGAGACATATTCGCTGCATAATCTTGCAACGACATTAAACTTAAATAGATATTCTCTTTACGCAGAAATTCTTTTTCAGCCTTTTTTTGCTCTGAAAGCCCCTTTTTAACCGCTGAATCAACCTGCTTCGCTTGTCTTTTTAATGGTGATAGTTCTTGTTTTAGTGATGGATAATTTGTTTCAATAACCTCAATAGTTTTCACAAAATCTTGAACATCTTCACTCGCCTTTTTTAATTCGTCTGCAACATTGGTCTTTTTCTTTTCTCTCTCATAGATGCGTAACTCGGAAAACACATCTATTTGGCTAATAATAAACTGCTTTAGCTTCCTGTATTCTTCATTGTCAACAAAATCCTGTCTATTTGTTGCATCAATAATTTTAGAATTACTTTCTTTAGTAATGTCAACAATTCCAATAATATCCCTTGTGCTTAGACGATTAAAAATATCTCTCCACAGGCGCTTATCAATTCCCAATATGTCTCTTTTTTTGTCGGGATGCGCTTCAAATTCAGCAAAAGGGGTTGAAATTAAACCATCTCGATAAATTTTAACCCCATCAATACGGGTTTCGTCATTTTTATATTTAGTGTGGTATTGCTTTTTAGCAGATTCATTGAAGTAATATAACCTCATAGAAATCGCCCCGAAAGGTTGTATTGGTATTTCTCTTGTTTTTATTACCCCTTCGTCCTTGTCGAAATATAGCTCTTCTTGAATTTGCTTTTCCTTATTAAATTCAATATTTGCAGAATGAGAAGCAAATTGTATGGAATCAGCTTTTACTATAGTTTCTTCGTTATATGCAGAATATTCATTAGATGATATGTATATATCAAAAGGCGGGTTCAGAGGATAAAATGGTGATACAAGCTTGGTCAATTCTTTATATAATCTGTCAATATCTTTGTCAGTCCAAATTTCTCGAATACCCGAGATTACCAAAGTCGTACCTTGCATATTTGTTTCTGCATTTTCATATTGATATTTATTTTCTATATCCGTAAAAAGAATGATTTCTTCTTGGACATCTTTCCTTTGCATAATAGAAGACTCTTGCATATTACTTTTTAAGGCTACATCTCCGCTGATAATAGCTTTATTTTCCTCTTGTTCTTCACCTAATTGTTGGAAAGATGTTTCATATTTATTCCAGTCTATCTCTACATTCAGTTTTTGGTTTTCTCCTGCTTTTTTTGTTAAAATATTTACTTTATTGCCAAGTTTATCAACTGCAAAACGGCCAATTCCTTTTTCACCTACACATCTACGTTTGAATGGCTCAGGCGAATATGGTTCTTTTCGTTTACTTGACGTTCCTATAACCATCCATTTATCACGAATATCCTCAAACCTCATTCCATAACCATTATCTTTAATAGTGATTTTACTGTCGGGGTTGATAGATGATACATTTTCAAAAATAACATCAACACGAGTTGAATTTGCATCATAACAATTCTTGACCAACTCGAATAAAGCCGTAATACGGTCGGTTATCAATTCCCGTCCAATTAGTCTGAACGTACTGACATCAAACCGCCATTTTAATGTATTATTTTGGGGATTATCCATCAGTTAATTGTCCTTATATGTTTCTTTATACTTTTAGCAATAGCTTGTCCTAAACCAACGGGAACAGCGTTACCTATTTGACGGGCGAGGATTTGAGCATTGAAATTTGTTTCATCTTCTATTAAATCATAATCGGCAGGGAAGGATTGTAATATCGCCGCTTCTCGTAGCGAGATAGCTCTATCTTGTTTCGGATGCCCAAACCTACCATTATTTAATCCTATACAATAGGTGGTCATTGTTGGTGCTACATCATTCCTTGCCATCCTACCATACACGCTTCTATACATCTGTCCGCCTTTTTTTTTATGGCACTCCAAAAGCAAACTTTCATCCCAATCTTGCCAACCGCCACCTTCAGGTGTGGCTTGGATTCTTTTTTTGGAAATGTCTGTAAGTTTCCGGGCATAATGTAAAAAATCTTCACCACAATGTTCTCCGTCCTTTATTTCCGGTAAATGGCCTATGGCTTGATCTACTGTTACGTAATTGCCTTTCTTATGGGTTGGAGAAATTAACTCAAATTTTGAATGCTTAGATGCCAACAATATCAAACGTTTTCGGCGTTGTGGAACTCCGTAGTCCTGTGCATTGTATATATCAAATGAAACTTTATAGCCATTTTTCTCTAATCGTTCAACAAAATCATTAAAGACCATTCCTCCATTGAACGTACGCAATTGAGGAACATTTTCCATCGAAACTATTTCCGGTTGAATTTTTTCAATTAAATCAGCAAAAGAATATAGAAGCGTCCATTTACTGTCTTCCGCCTGCCTTTCAGCGTTATTATTATTTTTGTAGTTAAAGATTGAAAATGGCTGACAAGGAGCGCAACCTACAAGGATTTTTCTTTTATTTTTTGGAAATAAGCCATTTAATTCTTTTGCCGTCAGTTTTGTCACATCTTTATAAAGAAATTTGGCTTTATTGTTTGTCCTATAAGCATAGCAGCAAGTATTATCGAAATCCACACCTGCCGAAACAGTAAAACTCTCCGAGAGAAAGCCGTGCGTTAGCCCGCCAATCCCACAGAACAAATCTACAACTGCAAAATCCTTTGTTTTTGCCATACTAAATATACAACATTTCTAGTTTGCAAAGGTAGATATTTTCTTTGAAAAGCTAAAGCATCATAAGCAAATTTACATAATTATTACTTTAGATGCCACAAACTGCCATATCAACGCCACAAGCTGCCACGCCCCGGAAACATAGCTTCGGGGCGTTTTCATCTTCCTACTTTCGCATTTTCAATCCATTGTCAAACAATAAAAAAACAAATTGATTATGCAACAAGAAGATGATTTGAGAGGGCTGGCAAAAGTCATGGACTTTATGCGGGCGCTAAGTATTTTATTCGTAGTGATAAACATATACTGGTTTTGCTACGGAGCAATTAAGGAATGGGGAATCGACATCGGAGTAGTCGATAAAATCCTGTTGAATTTCAACCGCACCGCCGGATTGTTTACCTCCATCCTGTGGACAAAAATTTTTGCCGTTGTGTTCCTTGCCCTGTCCTGTTTGGGAACTAAGGGCGTGAAAGACGAGAAAATAACCTGGAATAAAATCTACGTCTGCTTGGGCGTAGGGTTTATTTTCTTTTTCTTGAATTGGTGGCTACTGGCTTCGCCGCTACTGGTGGTAGCCAACGCAGAGCTGTATATTTTTACAATGACCGTTGGCTATATCCTTCTACTCATGGCGGGGATATGGATGTCGCGCTTGTTGAAAAACAACCTGATGGACGACGTGTTTAACACGGAGAACGAGAGTTTCATGCAGGAAACCAGGTTAATGGTGAACGAGTATTCGGTAAACCTGCCTACCCGCTTTTGGTACAAAAAGAAGACGTGGAAAGGCTGGATAAACATTGTAAATCCCTTTCGGGCAGCGATTGTGCTGGGTACGCCGGGTTCGGGAAAGAGTTACGCCGTGGTAAACCAGTTCATCAAACAGCAAATCGAAAAGGGATTTACCGGTTACATTTACGATTTCAAGTTTCCCGACCTTTCGACCATCGCCTACAATCACTTGTTGAACAACCGCGAGGGCTACGCCAAAGTCCCAACCTTTTATGTGATAAACTTCGACGACCCTTCGCGCTCTCACCGCTGCAATCCGATTAATCCCTCTTTCATGGACGATATATCGGACGCATACGAATCTGCCTATACAATAATGTTAAATTTGAACAAAACGTGGGTGCAAAAGCAGGGCGACTTTTTCGTGGAATCCCCGATAATCCTCTTTGCAGCAATTATTTGGTATCTTCGCATCTATCAGGACGGGAAGTATTGCACCTTTCCCCATGCGATTGAGTTTTTGAACAAACGATACGAAGATATTTTTCCGATACTTACCTCTTACCCGGATTTGGAAAATTACCTTAGTCCGTTTATGGATGCGTGGTTAGGTGGTGCTGCTGATCAGTTGATGGGGCAGATAGCGTCGGCCAAAATCCCACTCTCCCGAATGATAAGCCCGCAATTATATTGGGTAATGTCGGGCGACGAATTTACGCTGGACATCAACAACCCCGAAGACCCGAAAATCCTTGTGGTCGGCAACAATCCCGACCGCCAAAATATCTATGGGGCGGCATTGGGATTGTATAATTCGCGTATTGTGAAGCTCATTAACAAGAAAGGCCAGCTAAAAAGTTCGGTCATTATCGACGAGTTGCCGACGATTTATTTCAAAGGGCTGGATAACCTGATTGCCACAGCTCGAAGCAACAAGGTTGCCGTATTGCTTGGCTTTCAGGACTTTTCGCAACTGAAAAGGGATTACGGCGACAAGGAGGCCGCCGTGGTGATGAACACGGTCGGCAATATCTTTTCCGGTCAAGTCGTCGGCGATACGGCTAAGACCCTTTCCGACCGCTTCGGGAAAGTATTGCAGAAACGGCAAAGCATGACGATTAACCGGCAGGACAAATCGACTTCTATTTCTACTCAAATGGATTCATTGATACCTCCCTCGAAAATTTCCAACCTGACGCAGGGGATGTTTGTCGGAGCCGTTGCCGACAATTTCGACGAACGGATAGAACAAAAGATTTTCCATTGTGAAATTGTGGTGGATAACGAACGGGTAGCCGCAGAAACAAAAGCATACAGGAAAATTCCGGTTATTTCCAATTTTGTAGATGAGAATGGTGTCGATAGAATGAAAGAAATGATAAAAGAGAATTACGACCGCATCAAAGCCGAAACCAAGCAGATTGTCGTTGAAGAACTGGAACGAATCAAGTCCGACCCCGAACTGTGTCATTTACTCCCAAAGCAGGAGTAAGCGAAACAGAGAGCCGTCCATTCGGGCGGCTCTAATTATTATATTCTGCAAATACATATTTTTCATTTATTTCATTGTTAAATGTTTTGAATTTTAACAAATCGAAATTACCGTATTTTTTATGGCTATCGTATATAAACCATAAATAATAATTGATAATCCATTCATATTTTTCTCGGATATGAATGTCAGCTAAATGGTTTTTCTTTTCAATAATCTCTTGCAGTTCTTTAATCACCATATCTTCATTTGTAGCATGGTCGCTAATGACATATCGTACATAATTGAACATATATTTATTTCCGTTTTTCACGATATATTTCTTATCTTGAATGTCGTGTAAAATATTTTCGTCTAATACAATCATAGGGAATATAGCTTGGTTTTCCATTTGATAAGCCTTTGCCAAGCCTTCTGATGCAAGAAAAGAAAATCCTTCTTTATCGCCAAAATCTTCCAGTAGTTTTCCGTATGAAAGACCACCACGTAAAAACAAGCCTTCCAGCCCAAACCAAAAAACTAACTGCCCGATATAGTTTAATACGATACCTATATGTACATCGGTCTTTTTTGCTGTCAGAATTATACTGTCAGAAAAAATGCGTGAAATTATTCCGTCGGGGGTATCTTGCGGGGTTGGTTCAACTCCGGCTCCGTGCATCGCCCTTTGAACTCTACCGTATAGATTGAATTTGTTTTGAAAAAACAAATTCATCTTTTCCTTATATCCCAATATGTCTAAAAAGGCGCAATAATAATCTTCAAAGCCGTATTGTACCTTATCTATTGAATCCCATTCTTTACTTGCCATATTCTTTACAACACTATTGTAATAATTTATTCTTCTGTACCGGATGCAGGTTTTAATCCCTTATTCCCCGCAGAAGTCCCCAATTTTCTAAAAACCTTTTCCGCTTCGATGCTGTTCAGGCGGGATAGCTGGCTCCCGGCCATCTCATGCAAATAGGCATACCGTTTAGCCTTATCGACATTGCGCTTCAACAGTTCGGCATTAAATGATTCGAGGTTGGCCAGTACAACCAGTTCGTTGATGCTTGCCGCATCCCTGATGTTCATTCCCTTTTTCGCATGTCCGGGATTGGCTTCCCGCCATTGTTTGGCGGTACATTGCCACAGGGCGAGGTTCAGCAAATCGGCTTCATCGGCATAGGCATACAATTTTTCCCGCTCCACATCCATTTTCGGAATTACAAAATCGCGGACGGCATCCGTATGGATGGTGTAATTGACTTTGCTAAGCACCCGCTTTACGTTCCATTCGCCAAGCATCGGATTGGCTTCCGCCGCTTTCAAACGCTGAAACTCCTTGACGATGTATATTTTAAACTCCGGGCTTATCCACATGGCAAACTCAAAGGCAATGTCCTTATGGGCGAAAGTGCCGCCGTACCGTCCGGCTTTGGCCTGCAAGCCCACGGCATTTGTCCTGGCGACAAATTCTTTGACGCTTATTTTGAAGCTGTTAAGACCGGCTTTATTTTTAATTATGGCGAATTCGCCATAATTAAAACAGGGATTATAAACCTGTTCCCAAATACCGATATATTCCAGTGTATTACGGTTACGCAGCCAGTCGGTAACAAAAAAGTCGCCGTCTTTGGCCTTTATCATATCCGTTATGCAGATATAATCCTCGCTTCCGACCGATATTACCGTTATCTCTGTATTCTGTACCGTTATCTTCGCCATAATGAATTTATTATTAAGATTGTCCGAAAAGGTGTCGAATTAGACACCTTTAAATATTGCTGCAAAGATACTGCTTTTTCGTTTCACGGGCAAAACTGGTGGCCAAATAACCCGCAGAAAACCAAAACATCAACGCCACTCGCTTCCAAACCGGCGCCACAAGCTGCCAGCCTCCTGAAATCCCTTTGCCGCACAGTAAGACAGGCGTACTTTCGTTCCGCATTAATAGTAATGCGGAATCATTAAAATCAATTTATCATGGACGAAAAAATCAAAAACGAAGACCCGAAAGTCATTTTGACGCAGGGCGACGACGGCAAGCTGAAAGCCGTCGCCGAAGGGAAGGACGGCAAGCTGAAAAAGGTCGATCCTACGAAAGAGAATGCCGACAGTTTCCTGAAGATCGACCCGCGCGGCAACGCGCTGGAGAACTTCTTTCAGAAGTTTGCGGCGCAGTTCAAAACCCCGTCGCACACGGGTATTTACGCGGTCAGCGTGAAAGCGGTTGATATGATGGCGGCTTTCCTTGACAAAATCATCAGGATCAACCCGGAGGACAAGGTACTCGACCCGTACCGTGTAACGCCGGAGGGCAAGATGCAGGAACAGGCGCAGGGGAAGTACCAGCCGCTCGACCTGAACAAGCTCGAATGGAAAGAGGTCGAAAAGTACGGTTTGACCGGCGATAACTTGCAGGATTCACTTAAAGCCATGTCTTACGGCCACAAGTCGCCCGGACTGCTCGAAATCCGTATGGAGATTGACGGTAAAGAGTTGCAGGCAAAAGCCCGCCTGTCCTTTGAGCAGCAGCCCGACGGCACAATCAAAATCCAGACGCACCCCTTTCAGGAGAAGCCTGATTTTGAAAAGCCGTTTCTGGGCGTCATGTTCTCCCCCGACGACCGGAAGCAACTCACCGCTACCGGCCACGGCGGGCGTGTCTTTGAGCTGGAAATGACCCCCGGCGGCGAAAAAGTCCCGGCGCTCGTATCGCTGGATAAAATCACCAACCGCTTCGAGGCCGTCCCGCTATCGGAAATCCAAATCCCGAAAGTACTGAAAGGCGTAGAACTGTCCCAAGAACAGCAGGACGGATTGAAGGCAGGTAAAGGCGTGCTGGTAGAAAACATGGACAAGAAGCAACGCCCCGGCGAGGAACCCGGCGGGAAAATCACGCGCATTGTCCAGTATAACGCCGTGAATAAAAACTTCGACTTCCTGTTTACGCCCGAACAACGCCAGCAACGCCAACAGGAACGGGCGGAAAAAGCGGAACAGAAAACGGGACAGGACGATAACCAGCCGCTCAAAGCCCGCAAGGTCGGCGAAGTCTGGGTGCGTCCCGTGCAGGGCGGCGTCGAACTCACCCGCGAACAGTTCAAAACCCTGTGCGAAAATAAACCTGTCTGGGTAGAAGGGATGGTAAACCAGAACAATAAACCCAAACAGGAAGAAGGGGCGAAGCAGGTGGAGTCCACCGACCAAAAGGGACAGAAGTACAATGCCTGGGTGTGGCCGGATCAGGATGCCGGGCGTATCCGCCATACCAGCCTGCCCCCCGACCAATGGAAAGAAGCACAGGCCAAGAAGCAGGCGCAACCCGCCGAGGGCTTCAAAACGCAGGTTGCCGTAAACAACGAGGGCAAAACCAACGAGGCGACCAGGCACTCAACCGAGCCGCTGAAGAAAGGCCAGACGCAGCCCACCGGGAAGCAGCAGGAGAAAAGAGAGCAAAAGCAACAGGACGGGCGCCAATCTCCCGCCAAGCCCAGGAAAAGCACGGGGCATAAAATGTAATTCAATTTTTCAAACCACTAAAAAAATTCGATATGAAAGTTTGTATAGCAGAAAAACCGAGCGTGGCTAAAAGTATAGCCGCCATACTCGGCGCAACCAGTAAAAAAGACGGCTATATGGAAGGTAACGGCTGGGCTGTTACCTGGGCGTTCGGCCACCTTGTGGGGCTTGCCATGCCCGAAGCATACGGGTTTACCGGTTTCCAAAAGGAAAACCTGCCCATACTCCCGAAAGAGTTTATCTTTGTTCCCCGGCAGGTCAAAGAAGGTAAGGAATACAGGAACGACCCCGGCGTAATGAAGCAACTGGGTATCATCAAAGAGTTGTTTTCCAAAGCCGACGGTATAATCGTTTGCACTGATGCGGGAAGAGAGGGAGAGTTAATCCACCGCTATATCTATGATTATCTCGGCTGTACCCGTCCGTGCCAGCGGTTGTGGATCAGTTCGCTGACCGACAAGGCCATCAAAGAGGGCTTTCAGAATCTCCGTCCCGGCAGCGATTACGATAACCTGTATCTATCGGCTAAAGCAAGAAGCCAGGCCGATTGGGTTGTCGGACTTAATGCAAGTCAGGCGTTGAGCATTGCCGCCGGGCGAGGATCGTGGTCGCTCGGTCGAGTACAGACACCCACGCTGGCGATGATATGCAGCCGCTATCTGGAGAATAAGGATTTTAAGCCTCAAACGTACTTCAAACTGAAACTGCACACAGCCAAAGACGCTACAACGTTTGCTGTTTTGTCGGTGGACAAGTACGATACCCGTTCCACAGCCGGTGACGCATTGCAACAGGTGAAGGCTGCCGGAACCGTCCGCGTTACGGGTGTTGAAAAGAAAGAGGTGAAGCAGGAACCGCCATTGCTTTATGACCTTACCTCCTTGCAGAAAGAGGCTAACAGCAGGCACGGTTTTTCAGCCGACAAAACGCTGAACATCGCCCAAGCGTTGTACGAATCGAAAAAAATATCGTATCCACGCACAGGCTCCCGTTATATTTCCGCCGACGTGCTGGACGAGATACCGCACCTGATTGCCACGCTGAAAAACCATCCGCGTTTCGGAACTTATGCCGCTTCAATGGATAACATCGTACTCAATATCCGTTCGGTGGACGATAAGAAAGTGACCGACCACCATGCGCTTATCATCACCGGAGATCCGGCGGACGGATTGACCGGCGATGAACGGACGATTTATGACATGATAGCCGGTCGAATGTTAGAATCATTCTCCAATCGTTGCACCAAAGAGAACACCGCCGTTTCGCTTGACGCGGGCGGCGTACACTTTGTCGCAAAGGGCAGCGTAACGCTACTTCCCGGCTGGCGGGCTGTGTTTAACGCCACCGATGAAGAAGCGCAGGACGAAGACGTAACCACGCTGCCCCAACTCGCCGGAGGCGATATGCTTCCCATTCGTGATATGGAAGCGTTGGAAAAGCAGACCAAGCCCCGCCCGTTGCACACGGAAAGCAGTTTGCTGGGAGCAATGGAAAGTTGTGGTAAGGAATGTAGCAACGAAGAAGAACGCGAGGCGATGAAGGATGCCGGTATCGGCACACCCGCCACCCGCGCCGCCATTATCGAAACGCTGTTTGCACGGGAATATATCGTGCGAGAGAAGAAAGCGTTGGTTCCGACCAACAAAGGACTGGTAGTTTACCTTGCCGTCAAAGACAGAAAGATTGCGGATGTAGCAATGACCGGAAGTTGGGAACACGCCCTTGCCAAAATCGGTGAAGGGAAAATGGATGCAGCTACGTTCCACCGCTCGATAGAGGTTTACGCTTCACAAATCACCACGGAATTGCTCGGCATCGCTTTTGAACGGCAGGACGACCGTCCCGGCTGCGGCTGCCCCAAATGCAAGAACGGACAGGTCATATTCTTTCCGAAAGTTGCCAAATGCAGTAACGAGCATTGCGGGCTAATGGTTTTCCGAACCATTGCCAAAAAAGATTTGACCGATACGCAGCTTACCGCCTTGCTGACGAACGGTAAAACGGGCGTCATCAAAGGCTTTACAAGCAGCAAGACCGGAAAACCGTTCGATGCTGCCGTGGCCTTTGACGCCGACTATAAAACCGTGTTCGAGTTTGAAAACAAGAACGGAAAGAAAGGTAAAACAAAGTAAATGATTACCTTTGCCACTGAAAGAATCTATGACTTGCCGATTAGGGATAATTGCTTGACATTCGGATTTTTTTAGTGGTGGCGACCGGGGCAAGGCTCCGGTCGCTTTTTCCTTTCCCTCCATTTATTTACCACTAAAAAAATCAAAAGATGAAAGCAACAAATAAATCCGCAGCCGTGGAAATGTCTTATTTCCGGCTCTCCCTGTTATCCTATCTACGCGATTCGCATCCCGACAAGGCCGCCGACAAACAGTTTATCGCCTCACGGGGCGATGCGGCAGCCGAAGCGTACAGCCGCATTATTAAATCGGGCGGTTCCCATGATGAGGCCGGAGAAACCGCCTCCCAAATCCTTTATGCCGGACTGCATTTCTCCCCTTACCGTACCATTGTCAATATCCTGTGGGACGAGTTTGCGGACGAAATAGACCCCGCGCTGGCCGAGGGATTGGCAATAGAGTTGCTACCCCGCCTTTCGGCTGTAATAAAAAAATATACATTGTCGGACGATTTCGCCGATAGTGCAGAGTACAGGTTACTCTACACGGAACTGACGGGCGCAATCCAAATACTTCTCGAAGATGGCGTTCAATAAGAAAGCCCGGCTTCGGGACAATATTGAGGCGATACGCATAGCGTTCGACCTCGACCGCGAGGGGCGGCAAGCTACCCCTTCCGAGCGCGAAACACTGGAAACCTACTGCGGTTTCGGAGGAATCAAAGCCGTGTTGAATCCCGCCGACAAACCGGAAGACGTGCAGCAATGGACGAAAACCGACAGCGAACTGTTTCCGCTGGTTACGGAACTGCACGGAGTATTGCGCTTAGGAGCGGGAAACGCGCCGCAGTATAACCGCTATGTAAGTTCCCTGAAAAATTCCGTGCTGTCCGCCTTTTACACCCCACCGGGTGTAGTGGACGCATTGGCGGCGGCATTGAAGGAAAGCGGCGTTACTCCCGTGCGCCTGCTTGACCCCTCCGCCGGAACGGGTATCTTTTCCGAGGCTATCAGACAACTGAATCCCCGCTGCGAAGCAACACAGTTTGAAAAGGATATGCTGACGGGTAAAATCCTTTCACACCTGAACTCTGCCGAAAAAGTGCGGGTAGAGGGATTTGAAAATATCGAAACCCGTTACAACGGTTATTTTGATGTAGCCGCCAGCAATATCCCGTTCGGCGACGTAAGGGTATTCGACCCCGCATACAGCAACGCGAAAGACGACGCCCACCGGCAGGCATCCGGCACAGTACACAACTATTTCTTTATGAAAGGCGTCGATTGCGTCCGCGAAGGCGGATTGGTAGCGTTCATCACTTCGCAGGGCGTATTGAACTCCGAAGCCAACCGCCCCGTGCGCGAATGGCTGATGGAGCGGTGCGAACCTGTTTCCGCCGTCCGCTTCCCGAATAACCTTTTTACGGAACATGCCGGAACGGAAGTAGGCAGCGACCTGATTATCCTCCAGAAGAAAACAGGTGTTAAGGAACTCTCACAAAGGCGGCAGGATTTTATCGACAGCAGGAAGCTCTCCAACGGCATACCGGTCAATAACCTGTTCCAGAATTTCGACCGGGTAATCCACGACAATGTAAAGGTCGGAACCGACCCTTACGGCAAACCGGCGATGGAGTTTCTCCACTCCGGCGGAGTGGGAGCCATTGCCGCCGCATTGCGCGGGATGCTGCGCGAAGATTTTTCGCGGCATCTGGATATGGAGTTGTACCAAAAACACGCCCCGCAGGTAGAGCAATCCGCCGCCCAAAGCCGGGGCTACCGGCCGACAGCGCAGGACTGGCGGGAAATGGGCGAAATGGTAGAAGCCAACAAGGAAAAGGACAGGGAATTGTTTATGGAAGCCACCCCGGAAGATTTTTCCAAACGGAAAAGTACAGCCCAACTGGATTGGGAGGAAAACAGGCTGGGTTTTGACGATGTGCTGTCGGATGACGATTTTTCCCCGGTAAGGGAGCTGAAGCCGCAAGAACAGCCATACATGCCGCCGGGAACACAAACTTCCTTGCAGTTTGACTTTTCCGACCCGGTTCCGCCGCCCGCGCAAACCAAAGAGCCGACTGCGGAGGCGAAAGCGGTAGAACCGGCGTACAACATCCAAAACCAACCGCTCATATCGCTGTATGATTTGTTCGGGTTATCCGCCGAGGAACGCACACAAATCAAACCCAAAAACAGCCGTTCCCGCCGCCGGATGGAGATACCACAGCCCAAAGCAAAGCAGAAGCGGAAATCTTCAAAAAAAGAAGATGACCGTGCGCCGCTGGATTGGCGGGAAGAATTGATGCTGGAAGCCGGTAAAAAGAGGGAAGAAGCGGAAAGGCAAGCCAAGGAAACAAAAACAGATACCAAACCCGTTTATCCTGTCGCCGATGCCCGAAAGGAGGAACAGTCCCAAAACCTCAAAAGGGAAACGGAACGGGAAGAACGGATGAAACCCGTACCCTTTGCTGTGCCGGAGCAGGGGCTACCGAAACATTACAGGGAAGGCTCGCTGGTAACAAATGCGGACAACCGCATCGGCTATCTTCGCAACCTGAACGGTTTCAACCCCATGTTCCACCCGCTGGAGCTTTCAGCGCAGCAGGGGAAACGGGCATCGCTCTACATCGAAATCCGCGATACCTACCACCACCTCTACCTGAACGAAGCCGACCAGTTGAAGGAAAATCCTGCGCTTCGGCAGATGCTCAATCGTCTGTACGATGATTTTACAGAGAAATTCGGTAACCTGAACGATCCGAAAAACCTCGACCTGATTAAGATGGACGCCGGAGGCCGGGAAATCCTCTCTTTGGAACGTTACCGCGAAGGCAAGGCGGTAAAGGCGGATATTTTCGAGCGTCCCGTGGCTTTCAACAGCCGGGAGATTACCCATGCCGACAACGCCCGCGACGCGCTGGCCGCTTCGCTCAACAAGCACGGCAAGGTCGATTTGGAGTATATGGCCTCGCTTACAGGTGGCACGGAAGAAGGCCTGTTAACGGAACTCAAAGGTAAAGTTTATTTCAATCCGCTGGTGGGCGGCTATGAGGTTGCCGACAAGTTTATCGCAGGAAATGTTATTTCCAAAGCGGACGAGGTACAAAAGTTTATCGACAGTCATCCCGGCCACGAAGCAGCCAAAGAATCGCTGGCAGCCTTGCAGGAAGCCGCGCCCAAGCCGATTGACTTCGACGATTTGGATTTTAATTTCGGCGAAAGGTGGATACCGACCGGCATTTATGCCGCATACGCTTCGTACCTGTTTGAGACCGATGTAAAAATAACGTATGCCTCCAGCCGCGACGAGTTCAGCCTCAATGCCCGCTCCCGGAACGCCAACATCACGGAGAAATACGGCGTGCGCAGCGAAAACCGCCTGTTCGACGGAGTTGCCTTGATGCGACACGCCATGCACGACACCACGCCCGACATTACCAAGACAATCAAGGACGGCGATAAGGAAGTCAAAGTACCCGACGGGCAAGCCATCCAACTGGCAAACAGCAAAATCGACGAAATCCGTAACGGCTTTTCCGACTGGCTGCGCCAGCAGTCGCCGGAGTTCAAAGACCGGCTGGCCAATCTCTATAACCGCACATTCAACTGTTTTGCCCGACCGGAGTATGACGGCGGCCACCAGACCTTTCCGGGGCTTGACCTGAAAGCGCTGGGTATCGACGACCTGTATAAGAGCCAGAAGGACGCCGTCTGGATGCTCAAAACCAATGGCGGCGGCATCTGCGACCACGAGGTCGGCGCAGGTAAAACGCTGATTATGTGTTGCGGGGCAATGGAAATGAAGCGGCTGGGATTAGCGGGCAAACCGATGATTATCGCCCTGAAAGCCAACGTACACGAGATAGCGCAAACCTTTTGCACCGCCTACCCGGACGCGAAGGTACTCTATCCGGGGAAAGAGGATTTTACCCCTGCCAAACGCACCCGCATTTTTAACGAAATGAAAAATAATAACTGGGACGCGGTGATAATGACCCACGAGCAGTTCGGGATGATTCCGCAATCCCCCGAAATCCAGTGCGACATCTTGCAAAAGGAGCTGGACAGCGTGGAAGAAAATCTGGAAGTGCTGCGCAATAAGGGAGGGGAAGTTTCCAATTTTATGCGCAGGGGTGTCGAAAAGCGGAAAACCAACCTCGAAGCCCGCCTGAAAGGGATTGCCCACCAAATCGCCAACCGCAAGGACGACGCGGTGGATTTCCGGCTGATGGGCATCGACCATTTATTCGTTGATGAATCGCACAAATTCAAAAACCTGACCTTTACCACCCGGCACGACCGCGTGGCGGGGCTGGGAAACTCCGACGGCTCGCAGCGGGCGCTTAACATGCTTTTCGCCGTGCGCACCATCCAGGACAGGACGGGTAAGGATTTAGGCGCAACCTTTCTTTCGGGTACGACCATCAGCAATTCGCTCACCGAATTGTACCTGCTCTTTAAGTACCTGCGCCCGAAGGAACTCGAAAGGCAGGGCATCAACACCTTCGACGCATGGGCGGCTATCTTCGCCAAGAAAACCAAGGACTACGAGTTTTCGGTAACAAACCAGATTGTGCAGAAAGAGCGGTTCCGGTACTTCATTAAAGTGCCGGAACTGGCTTCGTTCTATTCGGAAATCACCGATTTCCGCACGGCGAAGGACATCGGTATAGACCGTCCTGAAAAGAACGAGATACTGCACAATATCCCGCCCACGCCCGACCAGCAGGATTTTATACAGAAACTCATGACCTTTGCCAAAACGGGCGACGCCACCATTTTGGGACGGGCGCCGCTTTCGGAGAGCGAGGAAAAGGCAAAGATGCTTATTGCAACGGACTACGCCCGTAAAATGAGCCTCGACATGCGCCTGATAGACCCGCAGAAGTACGGCGACCATATCGACAACAAGGCCAGCCATTGCGCCGCCGTGATTGCCGGTTACTACAAGACATACACTCCGCAGAAAGGGACGCAGTTTGTCTTTTCGGATTTGGGAACCTACAAACCCGATATTTGGAACCCGTACAGCGAGATAAAAAACAAGCTCGTCACGCAGTACGGTATTCCTGCTTCGGAAATCCGTTTTATCCAGGAAGCAGGAACGGAGAAATCCCGCAAGGCGATGATACGCGACATGAACGAGGGTAAAATCCGCGTATTGTTCGGCAGTACGGAAATGCTGGGGACAGGAGTTAATGCTCAAAAACGGTGCGTAGCGGTGCATCACCTTGACGCACCCTGGCGGCCAAGCGACTTGGAACGTGCGCCCATAAAGGCAGCATAATAAATCTACTTTGGCAAGTAGTAGACGTGTGTTTGTAAGTCTATCGTCATCCGCCTGACCTGTGAGAGAAATCAAATATCAGGGAACATAGCACTGCGGAAAATCCATAAGTCAGTTAGTTACCAAGCTGCGACTGAATGGGGAGACGAAAAGGCAGATATGAGGATAAAATACTTACTGATTGAATGATAGTCCAAGTGGTCTGTGTCGGGACTATGGCGTAAGGTAACTATGAGAAAGAATCCGGTAAACGGATAATTTCTTACTCGCCATACTGTGGTACTTATATTCCGCTGTTCAGGAGTATAAGCATGAACAAACCATAGCACAAGTGCGATAAGCATTAAAGGACGGAAGTCGTATCCGACAATCTGCCGTGCCAGAGGCTATGTATAGTCTCATAGTTATTGATGCAGCTAAATGGGGATTACCTAAGTCGAAAAGCCAGTTGTAAGGCTATGGGGTCAGCCCCTGAATATTCGATATGGTAACGGAGCTTCCGTAGTAGTCCGGGCAAGGGAAAGCCTTGTACATGGCGAAGGGAGGCAGCTAATGTTTTTTAATACAATTAACGGAAAATGTGAGAGACATTATGAGAAGTCCAGAAAAAGTATTAAGCAGTCTGGCTGAACACAGTAAATCCAAGGATTACAAGTTCGAGAGACTTTACAGGATTCTATTTAATGAAGGGATGTATTATGTTGCTTATCAATGCATATATGCGAAAGAAGGCAACATGACGAAGGGCTCCGACGGTCAAACAATTGACGGAACCGGCGAATCTCGGATTAGCGAACTGATAGGAATGTTGAAAGACGAATCCTATCAACCCCAACCATCCAGAAGGGTCTATATCCCAAAGAAAAACGGGAAGAAACGCCCGTTGGGTGTACCGGCTTTTAGAGATAAGCTATTACAAGAGGTTCTAAGAATGATTTTGGAAGCAATATATGAAGGCTCTTTCGAGATTACTTCTCACGGTTTCAGACCGAAGAGGAGCTGCCATACTGCGCTGAAAGCTATCCAAACCTCTTTTACCGGTGTAAAATGGTTTGTCGAAGGCGATATAAAAGGATTTTTCGACAACATCGACCATGATGTCATGACAAATATCCTTAAAGAACGTATCGTTGACGATAGATTCATACGCCTGATTAGAAAATTCTTAAAAGCCGGATATGTCGAAGATTGGACCTACCATGATACACATAGCGGTACTC
The DNA here is from genome assembly GCA_025996865.1 of Bacteroidia bacterium. Lineage (GTDB taxonomy): Bacteria > Bacteroidota > Bacteroidia > Bacteroidales > Azobacteroidaceae > Azobacteroides. The sequence continues at coordinate 5,842 of BNTV01000001.1, read as the reverse complement.
CGCAAGGCGGTATCATCAGTCCGATTCTGGCTAATATTTATCTTGATAAATTGGATAAATATATGTCGGAATATAAAAAACAATTCGACAAGGGGAAAGAACGAAAACGGAATCCTGAATATCGAAAACTTGAAGTCCAAAGAAGAAACGTGGTCAGTAAACTTGAAACCGAAAAGAATGAGGATAAAAGAAATGAACTGGTTAAAAGGCTAAGGGAAATAGAAAAGGAACGCAACAACATTCCTTACGGGATAGCGCAAGATGAAAATTACAGAAGAATCGTATATCAGAGATATGCGGATGATTTTTTAATTGGAGTAATCGGCAATAATTCCGACAGTCAAAAAGTTAAAGAGGATATAATGCAATTTCTGCGGGATAACCTCAAACTGGAACTATCGGAAGAAAAAACACTGGTGACCCATGCGAAAAGACCTGCCAAATTTCTCGGATACGATATATATGTAAGGGAGTCAAGTCTGCCCAAAAGGGATAAAGCAGGCAGATTGGTAAGGAATTACGGAGGAAGGATTGTCCTGGCAGTCACAATGGAGGCTATCAGAAAGAAGCTCTTGGATTACAACGTGGTCAAAATGGTTCACCATAATGGCAACGAAGTATGGAAACCCAAAGGCAGATATTATATGAAAGACAATGACGACCTTGAAATTCTGGAACAATACAATGCTGAAATCAGAGGGTTCTATAACTATTATTCCATCGCCAATAACAGTTCACTGCTAAACTCATTCTATTATATTATGGAATACAGTATGTATAAAACATATGGGACAAAATACCGTACTTCTGTCCATAATATTATCGAGAAATTTCGGCAGGGAAAAGAATTTGCCGTGAAATATCGTAATAAGAAAGGAGAAGAAAAGGTTCGGTTATTCTACAATGAAGGTTTTAAGAGAAAGAAAGATGTAAACTATAGCAGTTCATGCGATCTGATACCGAATACAGTTGCTTTTAGAAGTTCTACGAGCCTTATGGACAGGCTTAAAGCGAACAAATGCGAACTGTGCGGTTTAGATAATTGCATCTTGGAAATGCACCACATGCGAAAATTGAAGAATCTCAAAGGAAAAGAATACTGGGAGAAATTAATGATTGCACGCCGACGCAAAACCATTGCAGTTTGTTTGGATTGTCATACGAAAATTCATCATGGAAAATAGACTGATAACATTAGTGGAGAGCCGTATACGCAGGAATGTGTACGTACGGTTCGGGGGCGAGTATCTGGAAACCTACCATAGCAATATGGTAAGGCGCCGGGTGCTTAGCCTACAGCGCGACGGGAGGGCAATCCGCAAAGGTAACGAGGTTGCCAAACTACACGCCGATAATAAGGTCGATGTGGTAATCTATGCCGTCGAAAAATCGCTGGACGCTTATAAATTCGGGTTGCTGCACAACAAGCAGTTATTTATCAACCAGTTGAAGAATAACAACATGGGTAGCCGCACCATTGACGAGGGCAGTATGGACGAGAAAAGCGGCATGAATTTCTCCGAATATGTGGCAATCCTGTCCGGCAATACGGAATTGCTGGAAAAAGCGCGGTTAGAGAAAAAAATCACTTCGCTGGAGGGCGAACGGCGGGCGTTCATGCAGAGTAAGTCCTCAACCCGCTGGAAGCTGGAGGGAATCATGCAGACGGTGGAAACCAACAAGGGTTTTATCACCCGCATCGGTAAAGATGTGGAAGCGTTTGCCGCCCGTGTGCAGACGGTTGATGGTACACGCCTGAACCCTGTCAAATTAGACGGCTTTCAGGCTACCGACCCTGTATCAATCGGTAAGAAACTGAACGAGATTGCCGACAAAGCGCGGACGCACGGCCTTTCGGAACCCATCGGGTCACTTTATGGCTTTATCCTGCTGGTGAAATCGGAAACCACCGTGAAGGACGGCTTCGATTTGGTACAGAACCGTTTCTTTATCAAGGGAGAAGGCGAGATTTTGTATAACTACAATCACGGCCACCTTGCAGCCGACCCGAAAACGGCGGCGGCCAATTTCCTGAACGCCTTGGACACCATGCCAGCCCTGCTGGAGAAATACAGGGCGGACAACGAAAAACTGATGAAGGACGTCCCCACACTCAAAGCAGTGGTAGAAAGCCTTTGGAAAAAGGAAGACGAGTTGAAGGGACTGAAAGCGGAAATGGTGGTCATGGAGCGTAAAATAGAAGCCTCGCTGAAACCCATCGAGCAGAGCGTCGGTATTATGGCGGGTATTCCGAAGGAGGAAAATAAATTTGTACCCATGCCGGATAATTTGCAGACGATTAAGGCAATTATGGGCGACAGGCTGGTTGTCGCCCGACCTGCCGCCGGAATACTGGAGCGGAAGGGCTTCAAAATCTAACAGTAAAAATTGTTGGGAACATTCCCATTCCCATAAACGAGCGAAGCCCGCACCTGTCATCACGACGGTGCGGGCTTCTGTTAGAACGATAGTGTTTAGAAAAGAAAAATACCAATTACGGAACATCCGTGTCTTCGGGATTATCGCCGTCCGTGTCTTCGCCTTTGGCGAAATTGGCCTTGATAAAGGCTTCCACGTCGCTTTCCCTGTAAAAAGTCTTATGATAGAGCATCTGGTAGGGCAGTTCGCCCGACGAACGGTAACGCTGCAATGTCCTTTTGCTTACATTGAGCATCTGGCATACGTCCTGGTTGTCCAACAGCCGTTCCCCCTCTAATAGTTTCTCCTTTATCGCCATTTTTTCCAAATGTTTGTCCAATCGGTCGAACCGTGCCATAAAACGCTCAAACCAGTTTTGCATAAATGCCGTTAATTCCCTGTCTGTCATGGCTTATTTTGTTTAGTATTATTTGCCATTTTTGTTGTTGTTTTTGCAAAGGTCGGAAGTTGAATTATCAGGTATTGACAAGTTGATAATACTTTTTTTGAAAATTATTTTTACATGATTGATTATGAGCAGATTATTTTATTAGAGAAATAACAAAGAACAAAAAACGGCTTTGGAAATTATTTTTTATGGCAGAAACAGTAGAAAAACGCCTCAAAATCGCCCAATTTGGAGACAAAAAGAGGCTTAAAATAGATATTGAACTTTATATCAACTTGATAATAGAATTTGTTTTAACTTGAAAAGAAAAAGCCGCTACCATTGCTTTTTACACGGTAGCGGGCTTTCTATCCAAGAATGATTCTATCAAAAATGTAATCTTCGTTTGTTTCGATGAAGATAAGTTTTAGTTACAGTGGCAGAAGTCTATTCTATTGGAACATAAATTTCTGTTTTCAACTTTTCGGGAACCGTATTGTCGGGATTGTTTATGTATTTCTCGAAGCAATGATAGTTGCGCAGTTGCTCGCCGCTTTCCGGCAACCATTTAGCGTAGATAGTGTCATAAACTGCTCCCAAATTGTCGTAAGAGCCTTGATAGAGGAACATTGCGTACTTGCCTCCTTCAATCGTTTTTACGCCGATTTCACCTTTCGGCTCAGCCTTTTTAGGCAAAACTAAACAGATGTCGGTACGCAATTTACCGGCTTCCGTTACTTTGGGGTCGTCGTGATAGATGGCGATGTGTTCAATACCTGCGGAGAAAAGTTTGTTCTCCTTTACATACTCCCACAGTTTGTTCCATGCGCCGCAACAGTTTCGCTGCAGTTTCCACCCGCACCCGCATGATGTACGCACCAACAGGTTCACCCAAATACGCTTTCATCATGCGCTGGAAATGCCATTTTGAAAAATTGGATATTTCAGCCAGTTTTTCAAGGTCAATAACTGCATCGAGATGATTGTTGATGTACTCAATGACGATATTAACCCGTTGCCGGTAATCTTCTTTTGTCGATAGCCGTTGTTCCATTTTTTCCTGCATGTTATCTTGACCGCAAAGGTAAGGGCGATTATCCTTCACGGCTTTTCCGATGGTGCGAACTTGATTCATTCATCTTTCAATGCTTTACCGGGAATTTACACGGTTATTCTCCCAACCTGTGATTGGAAATATAGCTATCAGTCAAACTCATTTTACCGAAAGAAGCAGGATTATTACCCGGCTTGGGAGATTGCGAACTGAGTCCCAGCCATATTTTTTGCGGATAATAGTTTTTATATATCCGGGCAAGATTCCAATCGACTCCGTTTGTCGAATAGTAATAACCTATTTGTTTTCCGTTTGATGCAATGCGCATATACACATAATCCTGCCCAATAATATCGTGATTATTATCATCTGAAGAGCCATCCGTTTTAACGGTTACAACACGGCATCGAAGTTTTTCGTCGCGTTCGAATGCAAATTTCAGCCAATTCTCATTATCAATGTAGATATATATTGTTCCGGCATCGTATATTTTTTCTATTTTACTCTCTACACAGGTAGTAAAAGTGAAAGGTCTGCTGTTATCTATCTCTTTCAGAAGTATGGGAGCGGTGGCCTCGGCACGCATACCGTCCGGCGAGATAAAATAATTGGAACCTCCGATACCATCAACAACCAAAAGGCTATCACTAACCCTATAATGATTCTCCGCGTCATTGATAGCTTTGGTAAATTCAATACCGGAGAATATCAAGGAAATGTTTTTCATATCTGTGTTGTTTTTAACAGTGTTACAACTTGTTAGTAAAAATACAGCCACCATAATAATGCAAATAAAAAAATTCATTATAATGGAAGTTGGGGTTTGTTCAATGTTACCTTCTACAACAGGTCTTATTTGCGTCATATTAATTTTCATCTTTATTATTTTTGTTAATTATTATTTACGAGAGTTTCATAATTTTGCAGAATCAGCGTCCAAAGCAACCGACGTTCAAGGCCGGAGCGATAAATGATTCCTCCCAGTCTGCAAACTCATTGAGCAGACCAAGTATTACTTCTTTTTTCATTTCGTCATTCATTTTTCCAATAATTTGATATTTTTTACAGGTATCCAGCCCATTTCATGGGTCTTTTTATTTTCCGACCACAGCCATCCATTGAGTTCTTTTATTCCTTCAAGAATATCTCCCTCCCTGACATTCAACTCCTTTGCAGAATAATCTTCCGTTATGATTCCGTAATTATCCTCGTATCTTATTATTTGTTCCGGGACATATCCTTCATTAGAACTGTCCGTCTTTATACAGTAAATCCAGCCTTGCCAATGTTCCGATTCGCCTTTAACGATTACTTTTTCGTTACGCTTCACCAGTAACGGGCTGGGAAATTCCGTTTCATGCGCTTCATTTACAACATATTCCATATTACTTCTTTTTATAGTTTAAATTGAATATTTTCTCATGTGATTTGTCCAAGAAGAATGCTTTTTCCTTCCATACTAAAACTGTCGAAAATATCAACAGCAATACCGTTTGTATAATTTTACTGTCGGGATGTGTCTGGAATATTTCATTGGAATATCCGGCCAGCAGATGAAAAAGCACCACCAGCAGCATATTTCTGTTCGTCTTGTAATACAGCCAGTTGCCTATAATCACATAGGGGATAAGGCTTACCAGAAAATTGATGGAATAAATCACGCCTGTTTCCGCAAGAACGTTCTGATAATAGCCTTTCACAAAAGATAAGGGTATATGCCAGATTCCCCAGACAATAGCAAAAATAAGAGAGGTAACCAGTAGATTAAAGCGGTTTCTTAAACAGTGTATCCCGTAGGGTAAGCCTTCGCTCCTCCGCATCTTGCCCAGTTTGCCCGCTCACCTTACCTTTGCCAAAAAAAAAGAAATGCACAAACCAAGCAAACGCAGATTAAGTACAGAGGAAGGCTTCGCCATCATTGCGAGTTATTATGCTCAGGGGAGTCAGGGCGCCCGGCAATTCTACACATCACACGGATTGAC